>SYJG01000448.1 GCA_005798445.1 Planctomyces sp. | reverse complement strand
CTCGAACCACGGAAACGTCATTTGGTAAAGTGGACACGTCATTTGGTAAAGCGGATTCATTCATGCGACACTTATAGCGCGATCAATTTCTTCCGAGTAGGCCGCTTGATAAAAAATCACAACCTCTTCGGGTTACGAGTTTCATTCCCGTGTCTTCAGCACGGCGATCAAGTCCAAGTGGTCTAACCGACGTCGGACCAACAGGCCCGACAGGATAGCGGCAATCAGCACCACCGTCGTCGCAAACGAGTACGTTCGCGGCTCGATGATCAGCGGGATGCGGTACAGCTCGGTGTCCATGAACCAGCAGACGAGTCCTGCCAGCCGGTTGCCGAAGAACAGTCCCACCGGAATCGCCGCTGCCGTCAGCAGCGCGAGTTCGCCCAGCAGAATCTGAGAAATCTCCCCGCGCGTCAGTCCCAGCACGCGAAGGCTCGCCAGTTCGCGACCTCGTTCGGAGAGCGCAACGCGTGCCGTGTTGTAGACCACGCCGAACGCGATGATGCAGGCGAAGACGACGTTGAACGCCTGCATGGTCAGCAGGTTGTTCATCACGGTGTCTCGGAAGCCTTGGATCGACGCTCCCTTGAGCATCACGCTGGCCACGCGCGGCGTGGCTTTCAAGCGGTGGTACAAGTCCTCGACGGCGTTCGGATCAGCGGTGATCGCCACGCTGGTCACGGCCGGAGCCTCGCCGATCAACCGATTGAGCGCTCGCATCTCCATGTAGCAGACCGTGCCGAGATACTCCTGGCTGAACGCCGCGACTCGCACCGGGCGCACGCGGCGACTGCCGGCCATGATCTCCAGCCGCAGCGTATCGCCGATGCGGACCCCCAACACCTGCGCCAACTTCTGATTGAGCACGATCCCTTCCGGCGGCACGGCGACTGGCTGATCCTGATCGTCGATCAAATGATTCAGCTTGGCATTGAGGTCGATGCCGAGCAGAAACGTCCGCTTCTCGACCTGGTCCTTGAATAGCTTGATGCCGACGCCGCGCCGCGGCTCGGCCAGGATGACTCCGGGAAGCTGCTGGATTTCGTTGAGTGCCCGGCGCGACGTCGGCTCGTTCAGCGAGACGTCGATGTCGTGCCGATTCATGTACTCGAACTGCATCCGCACCAGAAACTCCAGCGAGTCGGCCGAGAACCGACCGAGCACCAGAATGGCCGCCGCCATCGCGATCCCGCAGACCGACAGCAACGCCTTGACCGGCCGCCGCTCGATGTTGCGAATCACGATCCGTCCGATCTGCGACATCCAGTTTTCAAAGCCGAGCCGCTCAAGGATCGTCGGCCGAAAATCGGCGGGAGCCTCTGGCCGCATCGCCTCGGCCGGAGGCAACATCACCGCTCGACGAACAACGCCCAGCGTGCCCAGCATCGAGAACCCGAAGCAAACGCCGAACGCCCCCAAGATGACCTCCGGTGGCAGTTGATAGTGCAGCTCTGGGTAGCGGTAGAACTCGGCGTAGATGCCCATCATCTTCTGGCCGATGAACATTCCCGCGATCGTGCCGACGAGGCCGCCGATCACGCAGATCAGCAGCACCAGTTTCAGATAGTGCCGGCCGACCGCCCAGTGCGAATACCCGAACGCCTTGAGCGCCGCGATCTGATCGCGCTGCAACGCGATGATGCGGCTGAGCACGACGTTCAGCAAAAACGCCGCGACACCGAGGAAGATCGACGGCACGATCATTCCCATCCGCTTGAGATTGCTGATCTCGTCCGACAGAAAGCGGTGCGAGATTTGATCCGCTCGCGCGTACGACCCGAAGCCGCCATGCTTTTCGATCAGCCGATCCAACGGCCGCGTCACCGCCGCCTCCGCCGTACCGGGCAACAATTCGACGAGCACGTCGTTGAACGCCCCTTTCATGTCGAACGCCGCTTCGAGCGCCTCGCGGCTCATCCACAAGATGCCGAACCGCTTGTCATCCGGTACGAGCTGCCCGTACTTGATTTGATAGACGTACTCCGGCGACAGCGCGATGCCGACGATCCGCAGCTTCTTCTTCTTGCCGTTGATGACCGCCGAAATCTGATCGTTGAGTTGCAGCTTGTGAGCCTTCACGAACCCTTCGCTGGCAAGCACCTCGTCATCGCGCCGCGATTCGATGAAGCGCCCCTTCCGCAGAAACAGCGAGCACAAATCCGTCGGCTGCGGATGCTCCGGGATCGACACCAACCGCCCGGCGACTGGCTCCGCAAACGACGGCACGTCGAGCGTCACTTCCTCAACCACGCGTGTCTGAATGCGAGCGACACCGGGGATCTCCTCGATTCGCTCGGCCAACGTCAGCGGTGCACGCTTCATATTGGCGAACACCTGCGGGAAGCGATTGTCAGCGTAGAACCCGTCCATCGTCCCCTGCAACGAGACCATCGCGCTGGTCGACATCACGAACGTCGCGACCCCGCAAGCCATCACCGCGCAGATCGCCAGCACCTGCCCCTTCATCAGGAACACATCCCGCACCAACTTGCGATCAATCGCCCGCATCGGCTGTCCATTCTGAGCCGGTCGAATCATCGCGACCGTCAACCGAGACTACCTTTAGCTGTCTGCAAAATTGGGGAACAGCCAATCATTGGGAAGACTGCAAAAATCCACTGCGATAGAGCTAGTGCTGTGTCACTTCTAGGTTTTCGGGTTCGTCGAGTCGAGCAAATCGAGGAATCGATGTGGCACAAGGAGGTGTGCCATGCAGAAGAAGTATGTCGTGCGACTGACAGATCAGGAGCGGGATGAACTCGATACCGTCACCCAAAAGCTCAAGGGGACCAGTCAGTAAAGTGAAACGGGCTCAGGTTCCGTTGAAGGCGGATGCGGAGCGACCGAATTGGACGGACGAACGGATTGCGGAAGCGTTCTGTTGCCGGACTAGGACCGTCGAAATGATTCGTCCTACACCACCGATTGCCCAACGGCTTGATGGGAAGCCAGAGGCCCGCCTTCTCAGCATCCGACAACGGTAGCAAAGCCATCATCGCCAGCACGGCAGAGTACGAATCCGCTTTGATCGGGAGACTCCGCCCGACTCGAAACCGAGTCGTCGACGACTTCGCCGCGCTCGTTTTCCGGTGAGCGATCGCAATCGTTCCTGCAACGGCGCGAACACCGCTTTGCAACTCGTTTGGCGTTCGTTGGTTGGAAACCTGTTGCACCGGATTGTGGATCCGGAGGACGGCGGTCCAAATCCGCTTGGCCACCCTTTGAGGTGCAAAATTGCAGCCCGGTCGCTTTGGTGCGGCCGGGCTGCTTCGTTTTGAGCGAGTTACTCTTTGACCGTCAGCAGTTTGTCTTCCGGAAAGGTTTCCAATTCGAGGCCCTTCCACTGGATCTCCTGCGGGACTTGGTTCGAGTGCAACTGCAATCCGATCGGAGCTTCCTTGATGCGATCCGGTTCTGGTTCGCGCCAGTCGGAGATCAGCGTGCCGTTGAGCACGAAGCGAATACGGTTGCCTTGGGCCAGGATTTCCATTTTGTTCCAGTCGTGTTGCTTGCCGACCTTCTTCGCGGCCTCGCCGTTATTGTGAATGTTCTTGCGGCCGTAGAGGTCGTGGAAGCCGTAGCCCGACGGGTACATCACGAGGTGCCCGGCGTAGGTAAACTTGTCTCCTTGATCGGGAGCGATACGACCCCACATGGCGATGCCGGAGTGCATCTCGGACGTGACCAACTTGGACTCGAAGATCAGTCGGAAGTCCGAAAACTTCCGCTCGGTGAGCAGGTAGTTGCTGACCGGCACCTTGTCCGTGTTCTTGCCGATGATGACGCCGTCTTTGACGGACCAATACTGCGGGTGACCAATCCAGCCATCCAGACTCTTGCCGTCAAAGATTCGGACTTTTTCTCGCTTTCCCTGGCGCGGCGGCACGACCGGGGCTTCCTTGTTCTCTTGAGCGTTCGTTTCGGCGGTCGACAACGCGATCAATCCAACAGCGAACGCAAAGCACATACACCAGCGCAGCAAGTGACTCATGGCAGGCTCCTGAAGGGAGGGTGAGGCAAGGTCCGAGAAGGCGAGATGATTCAACTCTCGCTGGACAGCGTCAAGCGGTTCGGCTTCCAAACCAGCTTTAGGAGCGAACCAACCGTGGTCGCCGCGAGCGGCCTAGCGATGAGACTTCTGTGGTGATCTCCACGTCCAGCGCTTCGAGGATGCGATTCGCTCGGTCGATGGTGATGCCGTGGTATTCGTTGCGTTCGTCGCGCGACACTTGTGACTCGCTGACTCCCAGCCGCTTGGCGAGTTCGCGTTGAGTCACCCCTTTGGCGATTCGCACGGCAACCAGCAGTTCTCCGAAGCCGGACAAGTTCTGCAATTCATCAAACTCACCACGTTTCAGCCGCTCGTAGCTTTCAATTTCTTCCTTGAGCTGTTCGTGAAACGATCGCACCGGATCGGTCACACGCTTGATCTGGTCTTTGGTCAAACCCGTGCTTTTCAACTCAGCGACTTGCTGCATCAGCCGCTCCGCTTGTTCCTGCACGCGGCGAACCGTCGATTTGTACTCAACTTCGTTTCGAATCATGGTTTTACTTGGCCGCAACTCATCGGTTGCGGAGTCGAGAGAGTGCGGCGATCAACCATCCCGCACGATTTTGATGATGCCTTTGGGAATCCCCTGCCTGGAAAGTCGAAAGGCGGCGGGGAACTCCAGGTTGTTGCCATATCGGTCGAGAATCCCACTCGGTATTCCGCAATGCGGGTAGAGTTCGACACGGTATCGATGCCACATCGGCAACTGTTGTTTGCGTGTCGCTGGCCCTTTTCTGCGAGATTCCGAAGCCCAACTCCAAACTTTATGCGGGTCGATCAGATTCAACTCTTGCTGCAAACGACCATTCTCAAAGTGGCTCCGGTCGCATGTGAAATAACCGTCGATGTCGTTTGGATGATCCTTCTCTTCGACAAAGGAACCGTCGAGAAAGATCGCGCTGATTCCAACTTGCCACAACTGCCGAACCAGGATCGCCGCGTTCTCCAAGAGTTGGAGTCGCCACGCCGAATCCCAATTCGGACACTGCGCAGGATCATCCGGACCAAGAATCAAGAATGAATCTTGCAACTCCTCCAGGGTGAGCTCGTAATCTCCCGGTGGAAGAACACCCTCCGCCGTGAAGGCCGGCAATCGCCAACCTTTAGGATTTTTTCGCACGTTCATCTCGCAGTTCCCCTTGATCTGGTGGGAGCCTGCGAGAAAAACGCAGCACTGAAGTGGCGGCAATCATTCCGCAGCTCCCAAGTGGTGCGTCTTCTCATCCAACACGACGATGAAGAAAACGAATTCGATGTGAACAAAAACCGGTGTAACGTGCCAACGAGGCAAAACTGTCTAAATGACTATTTGGGGCGCACGGCGCGTGTTTCGCCGATTAGCCCGAAGGCGAGTAGTGCCTTCACTTCTTATTATTAAATATTTATCTCCACCACACGCGATTCCGCGAGTGGGTCCGTCAGTTAATGCTGACAGCACGTGAGCAGAATCGTTCACCTTAACTTTAATGTCAAGTCAAAGAGTCAGCGATTTCAAAACCTGCCACACGGTTCTGAGATGGACTGCGATCTTGGGGCTGACAGATTGATGACCGAGTTGCTATCACCTCCCTTGATTTGAGATTTGAAATCTGGGGTTTGAAATGTCAGCAGGGAGGTTGCTTCATGGGTGTTCCGATTTCGCAAATGTGGACGGTCGCGACTTACGTCCTCGGCCAAAAGCTGCGCGGGGTGAAGCGGTATCCGTTGGTGTTGATGCTCGAACCGTTGTTTCGCTGCAATTTGGCATGTGCGGGTTGCGGGAAGATTCAGCATCCGGTTGAAATTCTCCGCAAACAACTGACGCCGGAGGAGTGTTTCGCGGCGGTCGAGGAGTGCGGTGCTCCGATGGTCTCGATCCCCGGCGGCGAGCCGTTGTTGCATCCGCAGATCGGCGAGATCGTCAGCGGTTTGGTGGCTCGCAAGAAGTACGTCTATCTTTGCACGAACGCGCTGCTGCTGGAGAAGCATCTGACGCAGTTCACGCCGTCGAAGTATTTGTCGTTCTCGGTGCATCTCGATGGGCCGGCCGAGGAGCATGACTTCGCTGTCTGCCGCGATGGCACCTACGACATCGCGATTAGTGCGATCAAAGCGGCGATCAAGGCGGGCTTCCGTGTGACGACGAACTCGACGCTGTTCAACAACGCTCAGCCGGAACGCTATCACGAGTTCTTCGACACGCTCATGGAGATGGGAGTCGAGGGGATGATGGTCTCGCCGGGCTATCCGTATGAGAAAGCTCCCGACCAAGAACATTTCCTGCACGCTCGCGAGACGGTCAGCCTGTTCCGGCGGTTGCTCGACGGAGCGAAGCGGAGTTGGCGGTTCAATCAGTCGCCGTTGTTCATCGAGTTCTTGAAAGGGAACTGGGAACTCGAATGCACACCGTGGGGCAGTCCGGCCTACAACCTCTTCGGATGGCAGAAGCCGTGTTATCTGCTCAGCGAGGGTTACGCCTCCAGCTTTCGCGAGATGATGGAAACGACCGAGTGGGAGCGATACGGCCGAGCCAGTGGCAACTCGAAATGCACCGACTGTATGGTTCACTGCGGCTACGAACCGAGCGCGGTCGCCGATACGTTTGGCTCGCTGCGCGGATTGATGACGGTCGCGAAGCTGTTCTTGTTCGGACCCAGCAAGAAGAACAAGCCGCTCGCAGAGCCGGTCTCGACGGTTCCGAAACCGCACTTCAGCGAACCGCGACGTTCAAGCCTGGTTGAATTGACCGTATTGGACTGAGCGGCCGAAAGCCGATCGCTGAAGGCCGAAAGCCGTTATCCTTCTTCCCTGGTTTTCAAAAACGGTATCGCGGCGATCGGCTGTCGGCAGACAGCGGTCGGCCGGAATGATCTGTCGGGAGAGAAATCATGTTTCGATTCGTTGGGTTCGGGTTGTTGTTGGTCATCACGATGATTCACAGCACTCGTGCGGAGGATGCCGTGGTCGAGAATGTCGTGTTTGCCATTCACGGAGGGATCGGCTTGGACAAAGTCGAGATGACTCCGGAAATCGACAAGCGAGTCCGTGCCGAACTGGAGCAAGCACTGCGAGCCGGCTTCGCCGCGCTCAACAAACCGAATGCGACGGGACTCGATGCGGTCGAAGCGGCGATTCGCCTGATGGAAGACTCACCGCAATTCAACGCCGGTCGCGGAGCTGTCTTCACTCACGACGGCCGCAACGAACTGGATGCGTCGATCATGGAAGGCAAGACGCTCAAGGCTGGCAGCGTTGCTGGAGTCACAAACGTCAAGAACCCGATCACGGCCGCGCGAGCGGTCATGGAGAAATCGAAGCACGTCCTTCTCGTCAGTCGCGGGGCGGAAGCGTTCGCGGCTGAGAAGGGGCTGGAGATCGTCGATCCGAAATACTTCTGGACTGAGGAACGTTGGAAGCAACTCCAGAAGCAACTTGAGGAGGAAAAGAAGAGATCAGAGGTCAGAGGTCATAAGAAATTCCAGAGCGACATTTGCCCGGCTTCTCGTTTGGCACAGTTGGCGCGGTCGCACTCGACAAGGCTGGTCACTTGTCGGCCGGGACATCGACCGGTGGGATGTCGAACAAGCGTTGGGGGCGGGTCGGAGACTCGCCGATCATCGGAGCGGGAACGTATGCCGATAACGAAGCTTGTGCGATCTCCGCGACCGGTCACGGCGAGTACTTCATCCGCTACAGCGTCGCGCACGACATCGTCGCAATGATGAAATATAAGGGACTCGCCATCGACGCCGCGTCCAACGAAGTCATCCGCAAAAAGCTCAAAGCGGCCGGCGGCGAAGGGGGCGTGATTTGTCTCGACTACAAAGGCCGTTATTATTCCTCCTACAACACCGAGGGAATGTATCGCGGTTGTATCACTCGTGACGGTCAGGTTCAGATCAGGATCTTCGAGCAATAACTTCGGACCACGAGTGTCCCTCACCCTGTTCTCAAGTTTGCCGATCCGTGCAACCACGGCTACAGTGGCTCGGTCTTCGGAGTCGCCAGTTTCCACGGATTGAAGCATGAAACGTCGAGTCGTCGTCACAGGCATGGGCTGCATCACGCCGGTTGGGAACACTGTCGGTGAGATGTGGACTTCCTTGAAAGAATGCGCCAGTGGCGTGGGGCCGATCACCTATTTTGATGCGTCGCAGTTTCCCACCAAGTTCGCCTCGCAGGTCAAAAACTACCGGCTGGACGACTTCGTCCCGAACCCGGAGCGCTACGAGCATTGCGGACGAAACATCCAATTTGCGATCGGGGCGGCGACTCAGGCCATGAAAGATTCGGGGCTTGACGAACGAGACATTGATCCGACTCGCTTCGGCGTGTATCTCGGTGCGGGCGAGGGGCAGCAGGATTTTCCAACGTTCATGTCGATGATCGCCCTCTCGAAAAAGCCGGATGGCGAATTGGACTTTGAACGCTTCACCAAGCTCAGCCTGGAACGGCTCAACGGCGAAAAAGAAAAGCAACAAGAGCCAAACATGACTCCGGGACATCTGGCGGCCTTGTTCAATGCACAAGGACCGAATTTGAATTGTCTCACGGCATGTGCAGCCAGCAGCCAGGCGTTGGGCGAAGCTACCGAACTGGTTCGTCGCGGCGACGCGGACATCATGCTCAGCGGCGGAGCGCACAGCATGATTCATCCGTTTGGCGTCACGGGATTCAATCTGCTGACGGCATTGTCGACTCGGAACGACGACCCGCAGGGAGCCTCCCGGCCCTTCGACCGTGAACGGGACGGCTTCGTGCTGGGCGAGGGTGCCGGAATGCTGATCCTCGAAGAACTGGAGCACTCCAAGCGGCGGCGAGCGAAGATCTACGGCGAGATCGTGGGTTACGGTTCGACGGCAGATTCGTACCGCATCACCGACATCCACCCCGAAGGCCGCGGCGCGGCCGCATGCATCAAGATGGCGATGGAAGACGCGCAGGTGAATCCGGAAGACATTGACTACATCAACGCTCACGGGACCAGCACGTCGGTCAACGATCGCACGGAAACGATGGCGATCAAACGGGCGCTCGGCGAGCGAGCGTTCAAGACGCCGGTCTCCAGCACCAAAAGCATGATGGGACATTTGATCGCCGCCGCCGGAGCGGTCGAGGCGATGACTTGTCTGCTGGCGATTGCCGACGACGTGCTGCCGCCAACCATCAACTACGCGAATCCCGATCCCGATTGCGATCTGGATTACATTCCGAATCAGCCGCGAGAAGACAAAGCCAAAGTCGCGATCTCCAACAGCTTCGGCTTCGGCGGTCAGAATGTGAGCTTGATTCTGCGAGAGTTCCGAGACTGATCGGACGCGGTCAGACTGGAGTTCGGCCTGACTGTGAGGAAGTACCCAATAACCAGCACGGACACGCGAGACTCGATCATCATCACCACCTAGAAGTCATCACCGTGATTTGGGCAATCGTTGGATTTTTGGCATTTCTTGTTCTGGCCGATGTGCTGATTCAGTGGAACGCCGTGCGCGTCGTGTTGGCGTTGATTGAGAACTCGCCGCCATTTCGTGTCGAGTCACTGCCGCCCGATCCGGACGCAGAGCCATTCAGTGTCCAAACGCGGGACGGCGTCACGTTGCGAGGTTGCCTGTACCGCCACACCGAGCAAAAACCTCGTGGATTGATCGTGTTTTGCCCGGAGTTCGCCAGCAATCATCGGTCGGCGATGCTGTATTGCTCGGCGTTATCGCGAGCCGGCTTCCATGTGTTGACGTTTGACTTTCGCAATCACGGCGACAGTGATTCGATGCCCGGCTATGTCCCTTTGCATTGGTTAACGCACTTCGAGGTGATGGACCTCAATGCGGTGATCGACCATGTCTATTCGCAACCCGACCTCAACGAACTCCCATTGGGTTTGTTCGGGATCAGCCGTGGTGGCGGTGCCGCGCTGTATGTCGCCGCGCAACGCCCGGAAGTGTTGCAAGTCGCTACGGAAGGAGCCTTCGGCTCGGAAATGTTGATGATGGCGCACGCTCAACAGTTTGTTGCGATCGCCGCTCCCGAAGTGATGGCGAAGCTATTTCCCAAATGGCATTACAAGGTGACCATCACGCTCGCACGCTGGATCAGCCAGCGGCGGCGACGTTGCCGCTATGCGATGCTTGAACGAGTCCTTCCGCAATTGGTTGGCAGACCGACACTCGTGATTGCGGGCCAGCGCGACACGTACGTGTTGCCCGGAGTCGCGCGGGAGATCACGCGCTTAATCGGTCAGCCGGAGGCGTTATGGACGGTTGCAAAAGCCAAACACAATCTCGCTCGCTCAGTGAATCCCGATGAGTACGATCGTCGCTTGGTGGAGTTCTTTTCTCGCTTGGAGCCGCCGTTCGACGACTCGAAAAGGTTCTCCCCGTCGAAATCCTCGCACAGTCGTGGGACCAAGCCCAAATAACTCAACGGACTTCTCAACCAAAGGGACTCGGATGTCTCAGGTGCTCCGCCATTACCGCCGGCTCAAGGATGGTTGGACTCATTCACTGGTCCTCGCATGCGCGATGCTCGTTGGAGTGAGTCTGAGTGGAGAAACTCTGGTCGCTGCGGAATCCGCGATCAAAGCTCCCGCCGGATTCGACGTGCAGTTGTTCGCGGATGACGAACTTGCTCACGACATTCACTGCCTGACGATCGACTCGCGCGGACGAATCACCGTCGCGGGGAACGGGTTCATCAAGCGGTTGATCGACTCTGACGCCGATGGTGTTGCGGACAAATCGGAACTCTTTGCGGAAGGTCCAGCCATCGGAGTGCAGGGCATGTACTGGCACGGCTCCGATCTCTTGGCCGTTGGCGGTGAGGGGGTGTTGAGGTTCCGCGATCGCGATGGCGACGACAAAGCCGATGGCCCGCCGGATGTGCTGCTGAAGGTCAAATGCGGTGGAGAGCATCATGCACACTCGATTCAGCGCGGACCGGACGGGTGGTGGTATTTGATTGCCGGCAACGACACCGGGATCGACTCCAAATATGTCACGCTGCCGACAGCGCCGATCAAACGGCCGGAAGCAGGTGTGCTGTATCGGCTCAAGCCGGACCTCAGCGGCGGTGAGGTGGTTGCTCACGGGTTGCGGAACTCGTACGACTTCGCGTTCAACCGCACAGCGGATGCCTTCACGTTCGACAGCGATGACGAGCGCGATGTTTCGCTGCCGTGGTATCGGCCGACGCGCGTGTTTCAGTTGCTGCCGGGATCACACGCAGGATGGGTGACGCGAAGTTGGAAGCGTCCCGATGAGTTTCTCGACATGCCCCCCGTGGTCGCGGCTGCCGGACGAGGATCACCGACCGGCGTCGTCTGCTATCAGCATCGGCAGTTTCCAGAGAAATACCGCGAGTCGCTGTTCGTGCTCGACTGGACGTTCGGCCGAGTGCTCGCGTTGCCGCTCGTGCGAAAAGGTTCCGTTTGGAAAGCTGAACCGGAATTGTTCCTGTCTTCGGCCGGAGATCACGGTTTCGCGCCGACCGACGCCGAAGTCGGCCCCGACGGCAGTTTGTTCGTGAGCGTGGGTGGCCGAGGCACTCGCGGCGGCGTCTGGCGCGTGTCGTATCCCGCAGGACGAAAAGACAAACTGACCGTTGACGAATTGACCGAAGACTCGTCGGCAACCGACAAGCTCAACGCCTGTTTGACCGCTCCGCAGCCATTGAGCAGTTGGTCGCGAGCACACTGGCAACCGTTGGTGCGGCAGCTTGGCCGCGAGCCGTTTGTCGAGGCCGCGAACAACGATGCCTTGTTGCCAGCCGTGCGGTTGCGAGCCATCGACGTGCTCACCGAGTTGTTCGGCGGCATCAGCGAAACCGAAGCAGCGGAGTTGTCGCAAGCCACGCCGGCAGAAGTTCGCGCGAAGGCGATCTGGTCGTTGGGACGCACACGCGTCAAGCCGCTCGACGCCAATGTCACGAATTCATTTCTTCAGGATCGTGATCCGCTCGTGACTCGCGCGGCGCTCGAGGCGATCTTGTCGGCAGAGAACATCAGCGATTGGTCGCTGCTCGTGGACGGGATCGTGCAACAACTCAGCGGTGACGACCGCTTCAATCGTCTAACGGCTAGCCGGCTCGTTGCGAGATTGGATCAAGTCAGTTTTCAATCGCTGTCGCAAGCGGTCGTGAAGACGGGCTGGCAAGGAACCTTGATGTACGCAGTCGGTTATCTGCCGCGTTCAACCGCCTCGACGAAGTATGGCATTCAACTCGCGGTGCGAGTGCTCGACGGCGATCACCCGGCGAGTCTGAAACTGCAAGCCGCGCGATTGCTGCAACTGGCGCTGGGGGACATGGTGCCTCCCGCAGGCACGGCTCCGGCGTTCGAGGCGTATTCGACGCGGCTCGACCTGTCGGCCTTCGAGCGTGATCTCGATCCGTTGCGAGTCCGTTTGACCGAGTCGTTTCCGACTGGCGACCCCGATGTCGATCGCGAATTGTCGCGAGCGCTGACGATGCTTTCGATCGCGAACACGAAGTTGCTCGACAAAGTGCTGGCCAAGATCACCGACGACAGTGATCCGGTCGAGGACATTCACTATTTGCTGGTCGCGGCACGCATCCCGACGCCTCGCAATCGAGCTCAGGCGGAGGCGATCGCTCGCGGCTTGGTTCGGCTGGAACCGAAGATCGTCGCGCGAAAGATGCACCAGGACCTCAACTGGGACGACCGCGTCGGCGAGCTGTATCGCGAGCTGGCGAAGCTCGACAACGATCTCGCCGATCAACTGGTCGCGCAACCGGAGTTCGGTCGGCCGGGACACGTTTTGTTCCTCTCGCAGTTGCCGCAGGATCTGCTACCAAAGGTCATCGACAGGTACGTCCAAGCTATCTCGGACGATGCCGATTATCCGTGGAACAACGATGTCGTGTTTCTGATCGGCGAATCGAAACAACCCGAACATCGCGAATTGCTGCGGCGGCAATTGGAGCAGTTCAAGGTTCGTGGAGCGGTTCTGGTCATCCTCGCGCAGCAGCCGGAGGAACGGGACCGGGACCGATTCGTCGAGGGCTTGGACGAATCACGAGTGGAGGTGCTGACGGCCTGCCTCGACGCGCTGGCCGCGCTCAAACCCAACCAGACTGCCGACGAGCAGCTCGCACTCTTGAAGGCGTTGCGGCGGTTGGGCACCGATGAGAAGGAGTTCCCGATCCGCGATAAGGCTGCGAAGTTACTGGCTCGAAACTTCGGAAGAGACCTGGGGTTCGTCTTTGGCCAGCCCGGATATCGGCCACAGAATGAAGCGGTTCAGCGCTGGACCGAATTCGTGACGAAGATGTTTCCCGCCGAATCGGCACGCGCGCTGGGAGGCGATGCCGAGACGCTGACATGGTTGACCGAACAGCTCGCGCTCGTGGATTGGACTGTCGGCGATGTCGAGCGCGGCCGACAACTCTTTGAGAAACGGTCGTGTGCTCAATGTCACGGTGGCCGGCGCGGGCTTGGCCCCGATTTGGCCGGTGTCAGCAGCCGTTTCTCACGCCACGATTTGTTTGTCGCGATCGTGTTGCCAAATCGCGATGTCTCGACCCGCTACCAAACGACGCTGTTCGAGACCAAGCGCGGGAAAGTCCATACCGGCCTGATTGTCTACGAATCGGCCGAGGGCTTCCTGCTGCGGAACTCAACCAACCAGACGATCCGCATCGAAACGACGGACATCGAAACCCGGCGCACGCTTCCACAGTCGCTGATGCCCGGCGGTTTGCTCAAAGAATTCCGCTCGTCCGACTTTGCTGATCTACTGGCGTACCTCAAGAGCCTGGGTGGATCATCGACACCGCCGTCGGCAACCACAGCCCGCTGATGCCATCGGGCTCAGACGAGTCATCTCCGCGAAGTCAGCCATGACAACCTCAAGAAAACTCTGGTTCGGACTCGGAACAACGCTGGTTCTCTTGGGACTTTGTGGCCTGACGTTGCTGGTGCGTTGGCCGTCTGATGAAAGTCTCAACGCCGGCCGGGAAGCGATCCTTCGAGACATCCGCGTCAGCTTTGGCATCACTCTGCTTTTCCTTGTCTCTGCTGGAGCCATTGCGGTGGCGACGTGCGTGGCAATCAGTCGCAGCCTGGTCGCATCAAACGAACCGCCGCCTGAAAGCTCTGTCGAGCGAATGCAGGGCGAGGAACAGGAGCCGGAAAGTGGGATGCGCTACCGCGCGGCCTTTGAAGGCGCTGCGGTCGGGATGTACCAGGCTGACCTGATCACCGGGCAACTGCTGCGAGTCAATCATCGCTTTTGCCGCATGTTGGGCTGCAGCCAAGCGGAACTTTTGAACGCGCCGTACCAGGACATCCTACACCCCGGGGACCGAGAGTTCGTTCTCGACGGAATGAACCGTCTGTGGCGTGGAGAAATCTCGGAGTATCACGCCGAAGTTCGCTATGTCCGCAAAGGGGGGGATGGTCACCTATGGGGGGACGTCACCGTCAACCTCATCCACGATCCTACTGGCCGGCCATTACGAACGGCAGCAGTGATCAATGACATCTCGGACCGCAAACAGGCCGAAGAAAAAGTGCGTGCTACGGAGAGGCAACTGCGATCATTCCTGGACAACAGCGCGGTCTATGGCTGGATGAAAGACGAAGAGGGAAAGTACGTCTTTCTCAGCAAGAATTATGTGCGGCATCTGGGTATGCAGTCTGAGGACATCCTGGGCAAGACCGACTTTGATTACTGGCCCCACGAGACCGCCAAACAGTTTCACGCGAATGATCAGAGCGTGCTTGCGGCGGATCGTGCCATCGAAGTTCTGGAAGAAGGCAAGACCGCTGACGGCAAGCAGTCTTGGTGGTTGTGCCACAAGTTTCCGTACCGGGACGAAAGTGGGAAGCGATTTGTCGGTGGTCTCGGCGTGGACCTCACCGAACACAAACGGATCGAGGACGAACTCCGCAAAAGCGAGCAACGTCTCTCGCTTGTGATCCAAGGAGTGAATGTTGGCCTGTTTGACTGGGAACTCGGGGGAGACTCCGTTCGTTACTCTCGAGAATGGAAGGGACAACTCGGTTATGCGGAAGACGAAATCGGAGATCGCTTCGATGAATGGCAATCGCGTGTGCATCCAGACGATCTCGAAGCAACGTTGGCCAAAGTTCGAAAGTATCTGGAAAAGCCGTGGCCGGGTTACGAAGTCGAGTTTCGTATGCGCCACAAAAATGGTTCCTGGCGCTGGATTCTTGCACTCGCCACGTTGATCGATGGCCCGACCGGTCAGCCTGTCCGCATGATCGGCATTCACCTCGACATCACCACTCGAAAGGAGGTCGAGGAATCACTGCGTGAAAGTGAAAAGCGGCTGCGGTTGGCCAATGAAACGGCCAATATCGGCACCTATTTCGCCGATTTTGAGACCGACTGCGTTCGCTATTCACCCGAATTGTGCGCCATGCTCGGCGTGGAAGTCGGCATTGAACGAAGATTGGAGGACGGATTTCAATTTGTGAAACTGGAAGACCTTCGCCAGGTCCGCGCAAGCTTCGATGCGGCGATCGACCCGGCAGGAGACGGCCGCCAACGGATCGAAACTCGCATCGTTCGTCTGGGGGGAGAAGTGCGCTGGCTTGCGACCCACGGGCAGGTGGAGTTCCGTGACACACCGGTTGGCCGCGTCCCGTGGAGGCTCGTAGGTGCCTGCCTCGACATCACCGAACGCAAACGAACCGAAGATTCTTTGCGTCAACTCAACGATGAACTCGAGGAACGGGTCGCCGAACGGACTCGTGTGCTGTACGCCAAACAGGAACGCCTGCAAGCGATTCTCAACAACGACTTCAATGCCGTGCTGACGGTTGACCCGCAAGGACGAGTGGAATCGGTCAATCTCGCGGCCCTGAATATGTTCGGCTACTCCCTCGACGAGATGATCGGCCAGCGCTTTCAACAGTTTGTCCCACTGACCGAAGGTCAAACGCAGAGTGGTGACGGATGGAGTCAACCGGAAATCGGATTGGCAGGCGTCATCGGCAACAGCGTCGAAGTGGTCGCTCGACGTCAAGATGGTTCGACATTTCCAGCGGATTTAGCGGTGAGCGAGATTGCGCATCTCGGTCTGTACTGCGGAATTCTTCGCGATCTCTCGGAAAACAAGCGGCTCGAACGGGACGTGGCTGAGGCAACCGCTTTCGAGCAGCGCCGCATCGGGCAAGATTTGCACGACAGCGTAGGGCAGCAACTCACGGCATTGACGATGGTGGCCCAGGATTTCGTCGAGTCGTTTTCCCCTGATGCATGCGCATCCGACTCACAACGGCGAGAGTTCGACCAGTCCAAACTGTTACCGAATCTGTCCCGCCTGTCGCCGGCCGAACTGGCCGAACGGCTGCGGCGGGATTTGCAAAAAACGCTCGAAGAGGTCCGTTCCATCAGCCGAAACTTGAATCCCGTTCCAGTCGACTCGCAGGGACTCATGGTGGCTCTGACGGATCTGGTCGAACAGACGGGTCTGCAATCGCGAGTGTCCTGCACTTTCGACTGCGAAAGTCCAGTCGCCATTGAAGACAATGTCGTGGGAACTCATCTGTTTCATATTGCTCAGGAAGCGCTGAGCAATGCGTTACGACACGCTCTGGCTCGTGAAGTTCGCATCAGTCTTCAGCAAAACGAATTGCAAATCGTCCTGCGAATCCAAGATGATGGCCACGGAATTCCGAGGCCGTTGCCGCAACGCGAAGGACTCGGACAGCGGATCATGAGAAATCGGGCCGACATGATCGGCGCGACCCTGACCATTGATCGAGCCAAGCCCAAAGGGACGGTTGTGACTTGCACTCTGACAACAGGAATGAGACATCGAGCGTGAATCTTGGTGTGAGACGCGCCCGTAATCGATCGCTCCCGTTCCGTCGATTCCAGGTCTAAGAGCGTTTTTCGCCGTCGAATTGAGGAACGAACAACATGCCTCGAAATGAATCCGCCAAGCCGGCCCGCGTTCTGATCGTCGATGATCATCCCGCAGTTCGTGAAGCTCTGGCGCTGCGCATTTCTCGGAACGCCGATCTGCTCGTCTGCGGCGAAGCCTCCGATTTGGCCGAGGCGTTGCAACTCATCAGCGAGACAAAGCCCGATGTGGCTGTCATCGACATTGGCCTGAAGACCGGCAACGGACTCGATCTCATCAAGCGCATCAAAGCACGCGGCGAGACTGTGCGGATGCTGGTCTGGTCGATGTACCAGGAATCGTTGTACGCCGAGCGCGTTCTGCAAGCCGGAGCCTTGGGCTACATCACCAAAGAACAGGCAACCGACAAAATCGTGGACGCCATCCGGCGAGTTCTGGATGGCAAGATTTATCTGAGCGAAGCCATGACTGAGAAATTGCTCATCCGCATTCAGGCCGGCAGCGCGCTCGGGCAAGGCCATCGCCCCGAAGAGTGCCTTTCCGATCGCGAATTGGAAGTGTTCCAGCTCATCGGCAGCAGTCTGGACACCCAAGAGATTGCCACGCGACTCAACGTCAGTCCCAAGACCGTCGAGACGTACCGGTTCCGCATGAAAGAGAAACTCAACATCACCGACAGCAAAGAACTTTTCCGGCGCGCCCTGCACTGGGTCGAGGAAAACCACTAGCGTTTTTTGTGGCTCACCAAACGTCCGACAAACCGATTGGAGTACATCATGAGTTGGCTGCCGAAGAAAGTCGTCGTGGTTCCCGTGGACTTTTCGACGGCCTCCGCGGACGCGCTGCAGACAGCGATGCAATTGGTGGCGCAGCCAAAGGATTTGCATGTCCTCTACGTCACATTGCCATCGGCGACAATAATGTCTCCGGAAAGTTGGGCGGAGGAGGACACTCCCTCACGAACGCGCGCCGCAACCCAACTTTTGTCGAAGTTCTTGGCCGAGCATCAAGCCTCTGATGTCTCGCAGTTCATCCGCGAAGGCGACCCCGGGTTAATGATCGCCGACTATGCCGACGAAGCCCACGCGGACCTGATCGTGATGCCATCACATGGCTATCACGGAGTCGCGCGTGTACTGCTCGGCTCAGTGACCGAACGAGTCTTGCGGCATGCCAAATGCCCAATCCTTGTGTTGCGGCGTCAGAACTGAATCGAGATGCAAGGGTATCGGCGGGATGATTCCCCGACGAAGTCAGTCGACGTACAGAAACTCATTGGAGTTCAACAGCACCTGGCAGAAGTCGGTCAGAGTGGACGACGCTGCGGCCGCATTGCGAGCCGCTTGCCGATTGAGGAACTCGGTCGCAGCGCTGAGTTCCGTGACGTTCGGTTCTCGTCCAAAGGCCAAGCGGTGGGCGACGATGATTTGCGCATCGCGTTCGCTGCCCGCTTCGGATTGCACTCGTCGAGCGAACTCCGCGGCATGGGCGAGCGAATCTTTGCTGTTGATCATCAGCAACGCTTGAGTCGGCGTCGTGGTCACGTTGCGTTCGGGAGTGCTCGAAAAACCGTCTGCGGAATCGAAGACGTCCAGCAGCGCATCGGGCGAGTTGCGACGCTGCTCGGTGAAGATCGAACGTCGTGGCTTCGAGGCCGGAACGCTCGGCCCACCTGACGTCGCATCCAGCTTGCCGGCGACCAACAGCAGCGAGTCTCGGATTTGTTCGGCATCGAGCCGGCGAATGTTCGCTCGCCACAGCAAGCGGTTCGTTGGGTCTTTGAGTTGTTGCTGCTCGGCGTTCGGATTCGTCGCCGACTGCCGATACGTCGCGGACGTGACGATCAGTCGATGCAGCGATTTGAAGGACCAGGGAGTGAGTCCCGCGCCGAGCGCGGCCGGCGAAGCGGCTGGCCAACCAATCCAACAACTCTGGGTGACTTGGCGATTCGCCGAGGCGGCCGAAGTCGCTGGTGGTTGCGACCAAGCCTTTGCCGAAGTGGTACTGCCAGATGCGATTGACCATCACGCGCGGCGTGAGCGGATTGTCGGGCGAGGTCAGCCAACGGGCCAACGTGGTTCGCCGACCGGTGGACTGCGGCGCGTTCGGAGCCGGCATAATCGTGGCTGGCGAATCGTCGAGCACGGAGAGCAACCCCGGAACGATGTCGGTCTCGGATTTGTCGCCGGGAATCACCGTCGGCGGCGCGATGGGGCCGACGTCCGCGACGGCGTAGCCGGTCGGCAACGGGGCGGGCTTGAAGTCGTCGAACTTTTTCAATTCCGCTCGCAGTTCGTCCCATTTCTTTTTGGAGTCGTCCTTGAGCTTCGCTCCGATTTGATCGTGCTCGTACTGCACTTGGCGGTAGGCCAAGTCGTAAAGCTGCCGGTCGAGTGGTGCCAACTTGCCGACGTCATCCGTCTTGAGGATCGCTTGAATCTCCGCTGGAAACTTGAAGATCGCGCTGGCTTTCAGCTTGGCGAGATGAGGTGCTTCGAGTTCGGCCAGCTTTGTGCGGATGTCGGCGGTCTTCGCTTCCCACTCGGACAGCTTGGCTTGGTGAGCTTCGATCTCGGATTTGGTCGCCAGCGGCTGAGCGTCTTGAGGCAGGATGCCCGCGAAGAAGGCTCGCAGACGGAAATAATCCTTCTGCAAGATTGGATCAAACTTGTGATCGTGACACCGCGCGCAGCCCATGCCGAATCCGAGGAACACGTCACCGGTCACGTCGGTGATGTCATTGAGGATTTCGTTCCACTGCGTCCGTGCGTCGCGTTGGTTGTATTCGTAGAGCGACAGCCGCAAGTAACCGGTCGCGGCGAGGGCGTCTGGGTTGTTGGGGTCGATCTCGTCGCCGGCGATTTGCTCCCGCACGAAGCGGTCGAACGGCTTGTCGGTTTGGAACGAGCGGATGACGTAATCGCGATACCGCCAGGCGTGTGGCCGATAGTCGTCCTTGCGATAGCCGTCGGACTCGGCGTAGCGGACGAGGTCGAGCCAATGCCGCGCCCAACGCTCACCGTAGGCCGGACTGTCGAGCAACCGATCAACGAGTTGCTCGTAGGCATCGTCGCGCGAGTCGCTTTCAAACTCGGCAATCTCGACGGGAGTTGGTGGGAGGCCGGTGAGGTCGAATGTCAGACGTCGGATCAACGTGCGGCGGTCGGCTTCGGGGGCGGGGGTGAATCCGTCGGCAGAAAGTTTCGCGACGATGAAGTGATCGATGGGATTGCGGATCTGAAATTTCAGATTTGAAATTTCTGATTTCAAATCGGGGACGGCTGGATCGCGGATCCGCTGGAAGGCCCAGTATTGCTTGTCGGCTTCGGTGATTCCTTTGCCGCCAGGCGTGAGGATTCGCGACTTGCCATTGTCGGTCGGCCACGGCAGGCCGCGTCGCACCCATTCGGTCAGCGCGGCGATTTCGTTTTCCTTCAACGGCGCATCGGGCGGCATTTCAAGGCCCGTCCGGTTGATTGCTTCGATGAGCAGACTCTCGGCCGGCTTGCCGCTAATGACGATTTCACCGCTCTCGCCACCTTTCAGAACGGCTTCGCGCGAATCGAGTCGCAGTTGACCCTTTTGCTGAGCCTCGCCGTGGCACTTCAAGCATCTCGCAACCAGCACCGGGCGAACTTTCGACTCGAAGAATTTGATCGCTTCGGGATCGGTGGTTGGCTCTTCTGCGCGCAACGAGGTCCACGAGCAGATCGCGATGACAGACAAACCAAAGCCAAAGACTCGACTCATTCCAGCGGTTCCTCAATCGGCTTTGCCGGACGGATTTCGGATGCTCGACACACTAACCCGAAGCGCCAGCGAGGGCGAGCGCTCCAGTGGATTTGAAATCGGAGTTTCGGGAAGCGTCCGCCCTCGCTGGCGCTGTGGGTTAGACGGCGTTCCACTCGATTCCCAGCATGATCGAACTCAGGCCGCTGCCGATGCCCAATAGCGCGACTCGGTCACCGGGTGCGACGTGCCCGCGTTCGACGCCGAGGGCGAAAGCGGTTGGCAGCGCGACGGCTCCCGTGTTGCCGATGAACTCGACGGTTGGGAAGTCGATCTCCGCCGACAGGCCCAATCGGTCCAGCAGTCGTTTGCGATGGGCTTTGCCGACTTGGTGCGTGAAGACTTTGTCGACGTCGGTCGCTGGCCAGCCGAGTTCGGCTTGGAAGCGATCCCAGGTTGCTCCGGCCAATTCGATGCCCGCGTGCAGCAACGCTTCGGAGTCGGTCTGCATGCGCGGTCGGCCATCGGCAGTGACGGCCTCGACGCCGCCGGCGCAGAGTTCGTGGTGGCTGGTGTCCGTCAAACAGACTCCGCCGAGCAAACGGTGGCCGCTGCGGCTGAGGTCTCGATGACAAAGCACGATCGCTGCCGAACCCGATCCAATCGTCAGCGATGCGAAGTCGAGCTTGATGCTCTGCCGAGTCACATCCGGGCTATTCAACAGCGAGTGGATCGTCCCTTCGACAAGATCGCGTCCGTCTTCTGTCCCGACCACGATGCCGGCTCGGACCTGTCCGAGTTCGATCATGTTCGCCAGCACGAGCATCCCGTTGAGCAATCCGAGGCACGCATTGCTGACATCCAGAATCGAGGCGGTCTTCGGAAGTCCGACCGCGTGATGGACACCACTGGCGGTCGCCGGTTCAAGTTGATCGCGGCACACCGAACCGTGAACAAGCAGGCCGATGTCTTCGGGCTTCAGTGCCGAAGCTTCGAGCGCCTTGCGAGCGGTGATCGAGCTGATTTGACTCGGCTTCACGCCCCGATCAAAGAAGCGACGTTCGCGGATGCCGGTCATCAGTTCGAGCCGGCCGAACGGCAAACCAAGTCGTTCATAAACCGGAGCGAGTTGCTGCTCGATGTCGTCGGACGTGACGACGTGCGGCGGCAATTCGTAGGCGAGACTCTCGACGCAAACGTGCTCGTAAAGCATTGTGCTCAGTGCGCCATAACCGGAGCGCGATTGACGTGCTCGGCCAACTCCGTCACTTGGCGAAGATTCGCGCGGCGTTCGTCTTCCGACTCGTTGGTCGGCAGATCGTTGATGTCCAGCATGATCGAGCTACGCACAAAGCGAAGACCCTTTAAGAGGATCTCCTTTTGGTCTTTGGTCAGCTCCAGGGTGATTGATTCGCTCATTCGGAAAACCTTAACGACGAGTGTCTCGCCGCATGTTCGGCAAATTCGGTGGCGGCGGCAGCCTCCGACGGGCCGAGATGATATCGGTGCAATTCGGGCTTCTCAACCGGGCAGATTCATCGTCCAGCTTGGATTGCGGGCTTGCCATCGACTCTGTTCTCTGGCCGAATTAGACCGGCAAGTCCCGCCGTTGACCGGAGGATGCGCACAGCCGCTGTGCCGGGAACGGTCGCCGTTTCGGGCGTCGTCGGCAGGGTTTGCCTGAGCAGCTTGGCTCGGCATTCTTCATTCCTTCTCGCTGGCCGTTACGATACGCCACCTCGTCAGACACCTGGGATTGGGACTCGACCGATGACACCGCGCGAAGTGCTGGCTCTCTGCCGTGAACGGGAAATCCAGGCGATCGACTTGCGCTTTATGGATTTTCCAGGGACTCAAAAACATGTCACGATCCCCTGCAAGATCCTGAAGGAACGCAGTTTCGAGGACGGCTTTGGCTTCAACGGCAGCTCGCTGCGTGGTTGGCAGTCGATCAACGAGAGCGACATGCTGCTGGTCCCTGTCGCCGAGACCGCGATCGTCGATCCGTTCCTCAGCCAGACGTTGGCGATGACCTGCAACATCCAAGACCCGACCACTCGGCAGGATTACCCTCGCGACCCACGAAACGTAGCTCGCAAGGCGACGAACTACATGTTGCAAACCGGCGTCGCTGACGTCGCCAATTTCGGACCTGCCGCTGAGTTCTTCGTTTTTGACGACGTCCGCTTCGATCAGAACGAACACGAGGCGTACTACCACATCGACAGCGTCGAGGGTCAATGGAACCGCGGAAAAGGCTCGACGGGACCGAATGCCGGCTATCAGATTCGTTTCAAGGAGGGCTACTTCCCGACGCCGCCCGCCGACACGCTGCAAGACTTGCGCACCGAAATCATGCTCAAGCTGATGGAGTGCGGCATCGAGGTCGAAGGGCAGCACCACGAAGTCGCGACTGCCGGCCAGTGCGAAGTCGACATGCGCTACGCTCCGCTGCTGCGCACCGCCGACAACCTGCTGCTCTATAAGTACCTCGTGAAGAACGTCGCCGCGCGACACGGCAAGTCGGCGACCTTCATGCCCAAGCCGCTTTGGAACGACAACGGTTCTGGCCTGCATCTGCACTTCTCGCTGTTCAAGAACGGTTCACCGTTGTTCGCTGGTTCCGGTTACGGAGGACTCAGCGATCTGGCGATGTGCGCGATCGGCGGGATTCTAAAACACGGGCCGGCGTTGATGGCGTTCTGCTGCCCGACGACGAACAGCTACAAGCGGCTCGTCCCCGGCTTCGAGGCTCCGATCAATCTGGCATACAGCTACCGCAACCGCTCGGCCGCCATTCGCATCCCGGTTCACAATCCGAACCCCGAAAGCCGCCGGATCGAGTTCCGCATCCCCGACGCCTCGTGCAACGGCTACCTCGCGATGAGCGCGGTGCTGATGGCCGCGCTCGATGGAATCCAAAATCGGACACATCCTGGCCCGCCGTTCGACAAGGACTTGTACGACCTCGAACCAGAAGAGTTGAAGTCCGTCCCGAAAGTCCCTTCGTCGTTGGACGAATCCCTCGCTGTACTCCGCCGCGATCATGAGTTCCTCTTGAAGGGTGACGTCTTCACCGAAGACGTGATCGACACTTGGATTTGGTACAAGACGACGAATGAAGTCGATGCTCTCCGTCAACGACCGCATCCATTTGAGTTCACCATGTACTACGACGCTTGAGTCTGCGGGCGCGTCAAAGTTGAAAGTCTTCTGCGAAGTCGGACGGAAGTCTCTCGATTTCCGCGACGACCCGAAATTTGTCGCCGGACGCGGCACTCATGCGGAGTCGCAACGGTCCATGAACGACGTCACGAAACTGCTGGCTGAGATTGATCGGGGCCATCCCCAAGCCGCCGAAGAGCTGTTGCCGATTGTGTACGACGAGCTGCGGCGGCTGGCCAACGCGGCGTTGGCTCGCGAAACGCCGGGGCAGACGTTGCAGGCCACGGCGCTGGTGCATGAAGTCTATTTGCGGTTGCTCGGCGGGACGGGACAGCCAGGGGTTGGGCCGAACGTGTCTCCCGTGTGGAATTCGCGCAGACATTTCTTTGGTGCGGCGGCCGAAGCGATGCGGCGGATTCTGGTTGAGCAGGCTCGGCGCAAACAGCGGATCAAACGAGGTGGTGATTTCCGCCGAGTCGAATTGGAGGTGGCCGAGATTTCTGTTGAGCCGCCGTCGGAAGAAATCCTGGCGCTCGACGACGCGCTGGCGAAGTTGGAAGCCCAGGACAAAATGAAAGCGGAAGTCGTCAAACTCCGCTACTTTGCCGGGCTGAGCATTGATGAGACGGCGGCTGCGCTGGAAATCTCGACGCCGACCGTCAAACGATATTGGGCCTATGCCCGTGCGTGGCTCCTGCGGGAGATCAGCAAGGGTGACGAGCCATCCTCCGGCGATTTTTGATCCAGGTTTCGATGAAACGGCGCATGAGTGCTTGTGAGCTTCTCTTTGAGGATTGCACATGAGTACCGACACGACCAAAGAAGAAGCGATTTTTGACGCGGCGATTCAGTTGGATGACGCGGTGGCGCGGAAAGCGTATCTGGATGAAACGTGCGGAGGCGACTCGACGCTCAGGTCGGCGGTCGAGGAATTGTTGCGGTTTCACGACACGCAAGACGATGTGCTGACCACGCCGGCGGTGAGCCTGTTTCCGCCAGCCAATGTCGAAGCAGCCGAGCAACCGGGGACGGTCATTGGGCGGTATCGGATTGTCGAACGGATCGGCGAAGGAGGGTTCGGCGCGGTGTATCGCGCGGAGCAGATTGAGCCGGTGCGGCGGGATGTGGCTCTCAAAATCATCAAGCCGGGGATGGATTCACGCGAGATCATCCGCCGGTTCGAGGCGGAGCGGCAGGCGCTGGCGTTGATGAATCATGTCAACGTGGCGACGGTACTCGACGCGGGATCGACGACAGCGGGGCGGCCCTATTTCGTGATGGAGTTGGTCGCCGGGTTGCCGATCGACGAGTTTTGCGAATCGCGGCGGCTGAGCGTGCCGGATCGGCTGCGACTGTTCGTGCAGGTTTGCCGAGGGGTGCAGCACGCGCATCAAAAGGGACTCGTGCATCGCGATTTGAAACCGTCGAACTTGCTCGTTGTGAGCGGCGAGGGCGATTCGGCTCCGATGGCGAAGGTCATCGACTTCGGGATTGCGAAGGCGTTGCATCAGCCGGCGAACCTGTCGGCCACGCGAGAGTTTCGCGCGATGCTCGGCACTCCGGAATACATGAGTCCTGAACAAGTCACGCTGGACGGCGACATCGACACGCGGGCGGACATCTACGCGCTCGGTGGCGTGCTTTACAAGCTGCTGACCGGCGCGACGCCGTTGCAAACGGATGCGGCATCGCGGCCGAGTTTCGAGGAGATGTTGCGGGCGATTCGCGATCAAGAACCGGTGAAGCCGTCGCAGCGCGTTCGATGCGCCGTAGGATGGGCACTCTTGCCCGTCCCGATTGAAGAACGGACATGGAGCGGAATGCCCGCCGCGAACAAGGGACGGACAGGAGTGCCCATCCTACGGAAGGGAGCGGCGCAGTCGCTGTCACGAATACTGTGTGGCGATCTCGATTGGATCGTGATGAAGGCCTTGGAGAAGGATCGAGCGCGGCGATACGAGACGGTGAGCGAGCTGGCGGCGGACATCGAGCGCTACTTGAACCACGAGCCGATCGCTGCCGGGCCGCCGAGCGCGTGGTATCGCGCGAGCAAGTTTGTGCGACGGCACCGAGCGACGGTGACGACGGCGGCCATCGCCTCGGCCGTGCTCGTCATTGCCGGCTTGACGATGTTCGGCGTCAGCTATGCGCGGATCAGCGCGGCGCTGACGACGCGAGACCGTGCTCTGGTGGATTTGCAAAACGAAAAGCAAAAGTTGGACACGGCACTGATCGCCGTATCGGGCGAACGGAATCGCGCCAACAAGCAGGCGGCCGTCGCCAAGGCGGTCAATGATTTTCTTCGTGAAGACGTTTTGGCCTTGGCGGCACTCGGTAATCAACGTGATCCGGCAGAGCAGCCGAACCCGAATCTCACGGTGCGCGACGCGCTGGCCCGTGCGGCCAAGCGGATCGGAACGCGGTTCGCCGACGAGCCGTTGGTCGAGGCGGCGATTCGCTCGACGATCGGCGATTCCTACCGCCAGCTCGGTGAGTATTCCGCCGCGCGGCCGCATCTGGAGCGGGCGCTGGAGTTGTACCGAAAAGGTCTCGGACCCGAAGCGGCGGAGACGTTGATGGCTATCAACCGGCTGGCGAACTGGCACGACAATCAAGGCCAGCCCGACGCGATAGGGCTGTGGCTGGGGGTGGTCGAAGTAGGGCGTCGAGTTCACGGTTTGGATCATGAAGCGACGTTGACGGCGCTCAACAATTTGGGCGTGACCTACCAGAAGCAAGGCCGGCTGCGCGAAGCGGCTGACTATTTTCAGCAAGCGCTCGACGGGTTTCGCCGCTCGCGCGGGCCGCTGCACCCCGACACGCTGACGCTCACGATGAACACGGCGAACTTGCTCGAAACCAACGGCGATTTCGCGCAGGCCGCGGCGCTGCTGAAGGTCGTCGTCGCCACCCGCGTCGAGCAACAGGGTCTGGAGAACCAAGACACGCTGATCGCGCGCAGCAACCTGGCGCTCGTGCAATGGCGGGCCGGTCATTTTGACGAAGCCGAACGGACGCTCACCGATGTGCTGAACTCGCATCGGCGGCTGACCGGACTCAATAGCGACCTGACGATCACTTCCATGAATCGACTCGCCAACTTCTTGCTGGAACGCGGCCGCTTTGACGAAGCGGAGAAACTGATTCGCGAGCGGCTCGAAACCGTCACTCGCACGCAAGGCCGGCAACACACCGCGGCACTCGCGGTGCTGCTCGATTTGGGACTGCTCTACTACAACCAGAATCGGCTGACGGAGGCCGAATCGGTGTGGCGCGAAGCCCTGGAAGGATTTCGTCGCAATCTGACGCCGGATCATCCCACGACGCTGGCTTCGCTGAACAACCTCGGCGTTTTGTATCGCGACTTGAAACGTTTTGACGAATCCGAGTCAACGTTTCGCGAGCTGCTCACCGCGCGGCGGCGGTTGGTCGGTGACGAACATCTGGATGTCGCACAGACACTGGGCGAACTGGCCGAGACGCTGATTCGTCAAGAACGCTTCGCCGACGCCGAACCGCTGCTGCGCGAGGCACTCGTCATCGACGCGGCCAAGCAGCCCGATAACTGGGGTCACAGCCTCGACCAAATGCGGCTCGCTGCCAGCTTGCTCGGCCAACAAAAGCACGCCGCCGCCGAGCCGCTATTGCTGGCCGCCTATCAGGGCTTCACCAAAAGCCGAGAACTGCTCCCGCCCTGGGGCAAAAAATACCTCCTCGAAACCGTCCAGCATCTCGTCGAACTCTACGACGCCTGGGACAAGCCGGACGAAGCCGCAAAATGGCGCAAGGAACTTCGTCCCGCAAAGTAACCGGCGCGCTCGCAGTTGATGGCACGCTCTGACCAACGGGAAGGGCGTGGAACGACGGGCCATCCGCAATTCGCACGCCCTTCCCGATGGTCAGGGTCGTGCCATCCAATTCGCTGCCGTCTTTGGCTGAATGTGCTGCAATCGACGCTGGATGCGCAGTCGGATGTCTGCGGGTCGGCTCGGAGAGCCAACCTACGGGAAAATGGATGATCCATTTCGCCGGTTTTCGGCGCATGACGCTTTGGACGGTTTTGTTCGAGGTGCCATTCGGCGGAGACAGGCCATGAGTAAGTCACGATGGGCAGCATTGATCAAGTCGGCATTGCAACGGCGCTGCCGGAAACCGCGGCGGGGACGGTTGGGGCGGCGGTGGACGCCGGAAGTGCTGGAAGAGCGGACTTTGTTGACGGGAAGTTACATCGATCACGACTTCACCGCGGCGGAGCGAGAGAAGTTGTTAGCAGGCATGGAGGGTCTGGCCCTCTATGGTGACGAAATTAGTCAGGCCGAGACTTTGAGTTCACCGTTGGCGATGTTGAAGGATCCTGATGGAAGTCCAATTTCGTTGATCGAATTGTTCGGACCGAGCGACTCGCTCAGGCGTCTGGCGTCCAGCGTACAAAACTACTTTGGTTCTGAGCAGACCACGACGTATTCCACGCAGGGTCTCGTCGATCAACTGACGGGTGATGGGTATCTGTTCGTCACGGGAGGACTGACCATCGACCCGCGCACCGAATTGCGCTTTGACATTATCAAACTCACGGACACGCCCTTCGGCGATTTTCGACTCGACTTGGGTTCTGAAGCCGCTGAACTGGGACTTGATTCCACGAGCGACTCGTTATTGAACTTGGGGGGAAACGGCAACTTCCAGTTCGACATGCGAATGTCGTTTGGAATCAATCTCGAGAATCTGGATGGCGAGAACTTCGCGCAGGCGTTCTTCGTGCGCGACTTCTCGATGAACATGATCCTGCAGCTCGACGACTACACGGTTTGCGGCAGTCGTTTCGGCTTTCTGGATGTTCCAGCGACGACGGCGGACTTCGACTACGCGGTTTCATTAATCGCGGGGTTCAACGACCTTGAGCCTGGAGACTTTGGCAGCGTGACGTTGACCGAGCTGACCGAGAATTCCAGTTCGCAGGTTCTGCGTTTTTCGCGCGCGGTCGATCAAGCGAATGTCACACTTCTGTTGCAGCCGGAACTTGGCAATTGGATCCAAGGCGAGCCGACCGTGATCGAGTTTCGCGGGAGTGCGATCGGCGTGGAACCAAACGTCGTCACGACGGGCGAGGACTCCGAGTTGTATTTTTTTCGGAATATCGACAGGGCGCAAATCCTGCGAGGTCTGCAGGGTTTCGCCACCTGGCTCGATGCGTTCTCGAAGACCGATCCGTTCGCCGTGAAGTTGCCGATCATCAAAGATGCGACGGTCGGCAACACGCTGGTCTTGGGGCAAGAGTTCGTGGACGGGTTCGCGGAATTGCCGGAAGATAGGAACTTTGCCGCGATCGATTCACTTCAGGAATTCGCCGACATCAATATCGGCTTCGATTACGACCCGGAACATCATCTGTTGTCGATGAATGCTCCCTTCAGTGCCAACCGAATCAAATCCGAGAGAGTGTCCATTGAGGACAGGTCGCCCTTGACGGATTTCTTGTTTAGCGATGGTTTGCTCGTCGCTTCGGAGTTCACCACCAGCGGACGCGCGATGTTCGACTTGACGCCGCCGCCGGACCCGCGCCCGCGTCCGCGCACACCGGAACGATTGGCGAGCGAGCGCACCTTGGATCGCTTTTTGGTGGACGGGTTGGAATTGTCGGGAAGCGCGACCCTGCGGAACGCGAATTTGTCCGGCACGGCACGCTATGGAACCGTCGGAATTGAATCCACCCCGCAGGCGTCGCCCGTCGTCGAGGCTGCGTTTCACGCGACGATTGTGAATCCGGTCAACCCCAGCGAGTCGCGCGTGTCGCTGCGCCAGTTGATGACCGGATTGTCGAACCCTGAGTCGTTGATCGGGTCGTTGAATTCCGGTGTCGGACAAAACCTGCGCGTCGCCGCGCCGACCGAGATTCCGAATCCGCTCGAACTGCAGGGATCGGCCGAGTTCTTTTTCCCCATCGCGGAGATTGAAGACGGGTTGTTCGCGCTGGACGTCAATGATTTCGATTTCGGCTTGGAAGGCCCGCCGTCGCTGACGGTCAGCGTCGCGGACCTGCCGGCGTTCGCGGCGGGGACGGAGCCGACCGTGAATGACACCGATCCCGTCGAGGACATCAAGCATCTGGGCAAGTTGCTGTACTTCAAGCACCTTGGGAATTCGGCTCTCGTCGATTCGATCTCCGAGAGTTTGCGGAGCGTGGCGGGTTGGGGGTCGGCGCGGATTGACGAATTGGAAGCGCTGGCGTTGAGCGCGTCCGACTTCATTTCGACCGAGCGATTCGAGGTGATTGCCGATCAGGTGCAAGCGGGGCTGGATGCATTCGAACGGGAGCGTGGTCCCGCGCGGTTGCAGGATTGGGATGAGGTCGTCAGCGACTACGTCGCGCCGCGCGTGGCGCAGGAATTCGAGAACTTGGGTCTGCCGGTTCCCATACTGTCGCTTGTTGTGAGCGTTCCCGCCGACCGAGCCGTCGTCGATCTGGATTTCTCGGTGATGTTTGGCACGGGTTCGCGTCCGTTCAATCTCGGACTGAATTTGGGCGAGCTTGGAAGCGATCCGGACGGAGCGGCACTGCAAGGGATTGGCGAGTTCGCGGGATCGTTCGATGCGGTCGAAGCCGAAGTCACACTGACTCTCAATGTGGGTGTGGAGTTGGTGTTGGCGCTGGATCGCGGGCCGGATGTCTGCGTGCTGACCGATCCCGAACGGACCAATTTGGCGATTGGCGTTCACGTTGACGCTCCGGGCGTGCCCGGCGAATTGAACGCGGAAGCGTCGATCGGGGTGTTCAGTGCGACGCTGGTTGCGGAAAGCATCGTCATTGCGGCGGGGCTTGAGGAATCGAATCGTGGAGATCCGGCGACGGTCACGGTTCATCTCAAACAAACCGACGACGACGGCAATCCGATTCCCGCGTGCGTGCCTTTGGCTGATCTCGGAATGTTTTCGCTCGACACGTCCGCGGTCGGGGCGGTGGAGTTCAACGTCCAGCTCACGGTCGAACCAAATCCGGACAATGTCGATGTGGGAAAACTGCACTTCCGCATTCCCGATCTGAGTGCGGGGCCATTGGATTTCTTTGATTTTTCTGAACTGCCGGACTTCTCGGGCCTTGGCGACATCGACTTGAAGGTCAATTTGGATTCGTTGCCGAGCGGTCTGCACGGGTTGTTTGGCGGGATTTCGGCGGCGTTCGATGCGGGGATTTTTGGTCTGCAGTTGCCGTTCGTCGGCGTCGGGCTGCCGAACCTGACGAACTTCATTGGCCACTTGCAGTCGAAGTTTGATCTGGCGCTCAATGGCTTCGCCGGCTTAGCGCTCAACAATATCGAAGCGCAAATGGAGCTGTACTTTCCTGGTGCGAATTTTGAGATCGTGCTCCCAACGGAGGACGACCTGGCGTTGAATGATCCGATTCATCACGTGCAGTTTCAACTGACACTGCAAAACGAGTTGTTTGAGCAAGAAATCGAACTTGGCAGCGATTTCGGATTGCCGTGGCTCGGTTTTCAGGTGTCGGACAAGACGAAGCTGCAAGCGGCCGTGAGTTATGGCGTGACGCTCACCTTTGGAGTGAACGACACCGACGGCGTGTATCTGCTGACGAACAACGAAGTGATGTCGGCCAACGTGATCGTGAATCTCACGGAAAACCTGGGCGGGCCGGAATTCCGAGGGACGCTGGGGCTGATCGATGTCACCGTCGAGAACGAGTACCCGATACCGACCGTGTTCGATCTGACGTTTCACATCGACCTGATCGATCCGAATGGCGATGACAAACTGACGGTCGGCGAATTGGACGACGCGGCGCGCGATCCCGGTTCGCTGATCAACGAAGAGCTCACGGGCTTGAGCGGCGGTGCGCACTTGAGCTTGAAGGCGACGGCCGACACGACGTTGTTGTTCCTGCCGGCGATCATCGCGCATCTGAATCTCGATTGGGACTACGGCGAGTTCACGAAGCTCAGTGACTTCGGCACCGTGACACCGGCGGTCGATTACGAAGTCTGCGTCGATGTCGGACAGTTCCTGAGCAAGACGATTCAGCCGGTTTTCCGACCGCTGTACACGTCTGTGAGCACCTTGGATACGGTGCTGGATGTGTTGCGCGCCGAGTTGCCGATCATTTCCGATTTGCTCAACGAAGAAGACCCGGTGACGTTGCTGTCGCTTGCCGGAGCGTTGATGCCCAACAACCCGCTGCCAGGTTTGCTCGATGATCTCGGAGCTGTTGTCAGCGCGATCGAGCCGATCGTGGAAGTCGCGGCGAGTTTTGCTCCGGGCGAATTGGGCGAAGTCTGCTTGGGCAGGTTGCAGTTTGATTCGGAAGACACAGTCGATTTCACACAGTCGTTGCCGGAACTGAACATCAACTTGGAAGACCCAGACTACCACTTGGAGCTGAACCCGGTGCAACTGGTCGAGGCGATTGGCGGCTTTGCCGCGTCGCTCAACACGCCGCGACTCAATCGGTTGTCGGCGAACCTCGACCTTCTCGTCGAGACTCCGGGCGCGAGTCTGACGTTTCCGTTCCTCGAAACGCCGCTGTCGTTATTCCAGTTCTTGTTGGGCTTCGGCGACGCGACGATCATCGGGCTGGGTTTGCCGTCGGTGCGCGGGTCGTTGCCGTTCTCTCTGTTGGTGCCGATCTTCCCCGCGTTGAAGGCGGGAATCAGCGGTTCAATCGACGTGGAGGCCGCGCTGTCGATTGGCTTCGACACGGCGGGCTTGAGGCTGTTCAATCAATCGCGCGATTTTCATTCGCTGGCCGAGGGCTTCTTCATCAGCGACACCGCGAACCCGGACGGCACAGGGCCGGATGTTCCGGAACTGAAGGTCGGCGGCGACTTGCTGGCGACGCTGGCGCTGGATGCGGTCGTCGCCGAGGCCGGAGTGGGGGGCGGCATCTTTGCGAAGATCGACGTCGATCTCAAAGACCCGAACCACGACGGCAAGGTCCGCGGCAGCGAAATCGTTTCGGGAAAATCGGGACTGTTCTTGGACGGCGAAATTGGCATCAAGCTCGAAGCGTATGTGGAGTTGCTCGATCGGTTCCGTCAGGACTTTCCACTCGCCGAAAAGGCGCTGGGCGGATTCAACTTCCTGGTTCGGTTTCCTGATTTGTTCGACGGAGCCGACCTGACCGCGGGCGAAGCCGCGAATCTCGCGACGTTGGAGAACGGGCGGCTGACGCTGCACGTCGGCGAACTGGCGTCGAGGCGGAACGTCGCCAAATTTGAAACCGACGAACTGTTCCAGGTTCTCGAAGGTGGCACCGGCAGCCTGACCGTGGTGGCGTTCGGACGGCATCAAGTCTTCAACGCCGGCGACGTGGATGAGATTTTCGCCGACTTCGGCAACGGCGACGACGCGCTCCGTTTCGACGGCGTCACGAAACCGGCCACGATTCTCGGCAGTGACGGCGACGACGTGATTGTCACCGGCGGCGGTCGGGACTCGATCGACGGCGGACCGGGAGATGACTACGTCGAAAGCTTCGCCGGCCGCGACACGATTCAAGGGAACATCGGCGACGACACGATCTTCGGCGGACGCGACAACGACGAGATCGGCGGCTTCTTTGGCCACGATTGCCTCGCGGGTGGTGATGGCGACGACACGCTCTTCGGCGGTGAAAACGACGACTCGATCTTCGGCGGCGCGGGAGCCGATTCGATCGCGGGAGGCAACGGGAACGACACGATTCGCGGTGGCAGCGACATTGGCTTGGAGCTGAACGACCTCGGCGACACGATTGAAGCGGGACTCGGCGACGATCTGGTGTTCGGCGACGCGGGTGACGACTCGATCACTGGCAGCGACGGCGCGGACACGCTCGAAGGGAACGGTGGCGAAGACACGCTCGACGGCGGCTTGGGTCACGACGCACTTTACGGCGGCGAAGACAACGACACGCTCGACGGCGGCGACAATCTCGATGTGCTGCTCGGTGACGAAGGGAACGACAGTGTGCTCGGTGGCGAAGGGCGTGACACGATCATCGGGGGCTTGGGCGGCGACACGATCTTCGGCAACAGCGGCGACGATGTGCTGTATGGTGAATTCTCCGATGGCGCGATTCACGTCATTCGGGCGGACGTCGATGTGGCGGACTTCATCGACGGCGGCAACGGCGAAGACTACATCGAAGGGAACAACGGCATCGACACGCTGCACGGGGGCGAGGGCGACGATCGCATCTTCGGCGGTGCGGACAACGATCGGATGCGCGGCGACGCAGGGAACGACCTGATGCGCGGCGAGGAGGGCAACGACCGCATCCTCGGCAAGGCCGGAGCCGATACGATCGAAGGGGGCGACGGCGACGATGTGCTCGACGGCGGCGACGACAACGACACGATTCACGGGCAAGGCCACGTCGATCAAATCTCCGGCGGCACGGGAGCCGATCTGCTGTTCGGCGAAGACGACGATGATGTGATCTACGGCGAGTCCGAGGACGACACCGAAACCGAGGATCCGCTCAACCCGCTCCTCCTTCCGGATGCCGACACGATCGACGGCGGCGCGGGAGTTGACATCATCTCCGGCGGGCGTTCGGCCGATTCGATTCTTGGCCAAGCGGGCCGCGACATCATCAATGGCGATGGTGGCAACGACACGATCGACGGCGGCGACGCCGGCGATTTCCTGTACGGCGATGACGGCAACGACGTCATTCAAGGAGGGCTTGGCGAAGAAGTCACGATCGACGGCGGTGAAGGAGACGACTCGCTGCGCGGTGGCCCGGACAACGACACGATCTTTGGGCAAGCCGGCGAAGATTCGATCTTCGGCGACGGCGGCGATGACGAGATCGAAGGAGGCGCTCAAGCGGACGAGATCGACGGCGGGATCGGAGCCGATGTCATCAAAGGGAACGGTGACGCGGATTCGCTCTACGGCAACAGCGGCGATGACACCATCACTGGCGGCAACGGGCAGGATCTCGTTAGCGGCAACAACGGCGACGATTCGCTCGAAGGGAATGACGGCCACGACGAGATGTTCGGCGGTGACGGTCGCGACACGATCGGCGGCGGCGAACAGCGCGACACGATTCAAGGCGGTCCCGATGAAGACGTGATCTACGGCGACAATGGCGACGATTCGCTCAGCGGCAACGGCGCGAACGATGTGATTCGTGGCGGCGGCGACAACGACACGGCCAGCGGCGGCGAGGGGCACGATCTGGTCATCGGCAACGCGGGGAACGATGAACTCAACGGCAATGACGGCGATGATGTGCTTTACGGCAAGCTCGACAACGACACGCTCATCGGCGGCGAAGGGAATGATCGCGCGTTCGGCGAGGACGGAAACGATTCGCTGATCGGCGATCACGGCGACGACATCCTCGAAGGGGGCGACGGCAAGGACACGGCGTTCGGCGGCAGCGGTCGCGACGCGCTGTACGGCGACGGCGGCGAGGATTCGCTCTCCGGCGGCGACGACGACGATTTTCTGATGGCCGGAGACGGGATCATCAATTATTTGAACGGCGACAACGGACGCGATCACATCGTCGGTTCGGATGCTGGCGGCGATGTGGTGCCCGGCGGGCCGACGCTCACCGGCGACGTGATCGACGGCGGGCCGGGAGACGACGTGATCGAATCGCTTGGCGGTGCGGATGTCATCACCGTCGGGCAAGGGGCGGCCTCGACGCTGACAACCGGGCTGGTTGGTTATTGGCCGTTCAACGGCGACGGCTCGGATGAATCCGGCGCGGATCGCGACGTGCGGTTGTTCGGCGGGACGCAGACGACGCCGGGACTGTTCAACGACGCGCTGGCGGTGAATGGCAACGTCGGTCACTTTGCGATCCGCGATCCGGACGACTCCGAATACGAACTGACCGGCACGGCGTACACGCTGCAAACGTGGGTGAACTTCGCCGACAAATCGGGCGAGCAAGTCCTGATGGAAAAACTGCACGTCCATTTGCCGACTGCAACGTTTGAAGGCTGGTCGCTGATCAAGCAAGACACTCAGCGGTTGCAGTTCTACGCGAACGGCGAAGTGGCTGTCGTGTCCGAACCGCTGACGATAGAGCCGGGCTGGCATCATGTGCTGGTCCGCCGCGACGGCTCGACGATCACGCTGCACTTTGACGGCACGGTCGTCGCGACGGCGACCGACGTCACGATGACGCTGCCGGAAACGAATTCCTCGCTCCTAATCGGCCGCCGCAGCATCGCTGACTTCCGAGCGTTTCCCGTCAACGGCTTGCTCGACGACGCGGCGATTTGGGATCGCGCGCTGAGCGACCACGAGATCACCGCGATCTACAACGCCGGCAGCACCGCGCCGCACCGAGCGATCCGGCAAGCCGGCTTCGTCAGCGATCAAGATTCCGTGACCGACGGCACACACGACGACACGATCGACGGCACACCGCTCCCCGGCCCGATGGCGACGCTGAATCTTTCGACCGGCCCGAAGGTCGGCGGTCACTGGGCGGAACTGGCCGGCTCGGCGACCGACGGTGGACTGACGCAGGTCGGCGGCTTCGAACAATCCGCGTTTGCGACCGACCGCGGCGTGTACGTCGCCTGGGTCGATTGGCGCAACGGTAACACCGAGATTTACCTCGCGTACCGCGACAACGAACTCGGCGGCTGGCAGGAACTCAGCAACAGCGCTCACGGCGGCGGTATCTCGGCGGACGACGCCCAATCGCGGCGGCCGACGGTTACGGTCATCAAGCCGCAAGGCTACGGCACCGTGCATCAGAACCGGCAAGTGCTCGTCGCTTGGACCAGCATCGACGACGACGGCAACAGCCACATCGAATTCCGCCGCAATATCGTCAATGATCTCACCGGCGTCGGCACAGGCTGGACGCGGTTCGAGACACCCGCGCACGCCAGCAAATCGGATCACGCGCGGCTTGTCCCGTTCAACACCGTCAACAACCCGTCCGACGAAACCGCGCTGCTCGCGTGGCTCGATTCATCGCTGCCGAACACGCGCGTGCTCGTCGATCAATACGTCTTCGAGCCGACCCTCCATGAAGGCTTCTTGGCCGAATCGCCAGCCGGCGTGTTCGCACCGCAACCCGCGTCGCCGTTGGGAGCACACGTCACGCAATTCGACATCGCCAACGCAGGCCTGCGCACGGTCGTTGCTTCGTCGTTCGGAGAACCGGGCGATCACGACGTTGCCGTGGCATACTCTGGCCCCGGTGCGCAGTACCGCGTCGTTGACCTGCTTCCGCCCCCTGTCCCCGTTCCCCCCAACTACATGCCCGACGTCACTCCTGTCGGCCCGTCGTTCAGTCGATTCGTGTTCGACGAGGCCAACAGATTCTCCGCCGGTGATGCGACCGATCCCGCCATCGGCCTGCGCATCGTCGAGAACCGAGGCACCGTCGAGGCACCGGAGTACGTTCACGACATCTACGTCGCCTGGCATCGCGAGGACGATCGCCAAGATCAAGTCATCGGCCAGGTCGCCCGCTGGCCGAACAACTCCACACCGCGCGATTGGCACAAGCTGATCCCGAGGTATCACGGTGAATCCGCTCGCACCGATGCCAACAGCCTCTCCGACACCGAGGGCTACGCCGCCAAGCCCGACATCGCCGCCTCCGCGACTCACGTCTTCGTGGCCTGGATGGACGACGGCGTGCAAAACTCCGGCGACGGCCAATCGCACCTGTTCGTGCTAACCGCGCAAACCGACAGCCGCGAATTCGAGGAACGGCTGACTCACGACGCCAGCGGCACGGGCCTCAGCGAAACCGGCGGCTCCGTCGATCAACTCACGATCACCACGGACCTGATGAGTGCCGAATCCGGTGCGCCGTTCGTCGTCTGGACCGATCACAGCCCGAATCACCCCAACAACGAACCCAACGGCCACGGCGCGCCGCAAGTCATGGTCCGCCGCGACCTCGACACGCCGCAATTCGCCGTGCTCGTCACACCCAACGGCGGCAGCAATCAAGTCACCGAAGGAGGCGAGTCCGACACGTTCACGGTCGTGCTGATGAGCCAGCCGCAGTCCGACGTGCGGATCGAGTTCCGCTCGAACGGGGGGCAAGTCCGCGTGCAACTGGGGAACGGGGAAGGCTCATTCCAGCCGCAGACCTTGACCTTCACGCCGGAGAACTGGTTCACACCGCAACTCGTCACGATCACGGCCATCGACGATTCGCGACGTGAGGGGAACCACGCCGACACGATCACGCCCACCATTTCCAGCTCCGACGCCAACTACAACGGTTTTGTGTTCGGGAACATCGAGATTCTCAGAATTCGGGACAACGATCTGAACGTCACCGACTTCACGCCGCAGTTCCGAGGCACCGGCAGCCGCCGCACGATCCCCAGCCTCACGCTGACACTGACCGGCGTCACCGACCGGTCGCAAATTCATCCGACCAAACTGCAACTTGCGGAAGTCGATTCACGCGGCCGACTCAAGCCAGTCCCGATCCGTTCAGTCTTAGGCAGCCGGTCTGAAATGTTCTACCGGTTATTGCGGGCGGATTGTCAGGCTCCATTTGGGCAAGGTGTCGGAGCGTTGGATGTGAGGAGCGTATTTTTGGAGGGCGGTCTTGGTGAGTGTCACGCCGCGTTCGT
>SYJG01000447.1 GCA_005798445.1 Planctomyces sp. | reverse complement strand
GTGAGCTTTGACGATCGCGACTTTGTCCGCCGCTGAAAACTGACGTCGTGGTTTCTTCATCATGCGTCCTTTCTGGTGTGACTCTACAACACGCCAGTTTCAAGGACGCTCCATTTTCGAAAAGGGCACTACAAAATGGCCACTTTCCAAACACCCAATGCGAATCTCCCAGCGATGTTTTCCTCAACTTCTCCTTTGTTCAGACAACTTGCGTTTGAGATTCACGACCGCCAATTCCCAACCGATGATCTTGCGCGAGCAGCGGTCCATGATCAGCGCGAGGTACGCGAAGCTCTCATCGTCCAGCGGCACATCAGTGATGTCGGCCACCCAGAGTTCATCCCGTTGTGTCTGATCATTCGCGTCGCTGATCAAGTTCGGCGAGTCGCCCAACGTATGACGGCTATCGGTCGTGCGGGGCTTGAACGACTTCGGCTGAATGGTCTGCAAACCCGCAGAAGTCAGCAGTCTCGCGACTCGTTCGACTCCATAGAGTTCGCCGCGCACGCTCAGTTCAAAGGCGATCCGCCGAGCCCTATCGCGTCGTTTGTGTTCCCAGAAGATGTCGCGCACCGCAGGCATGAGTTGCTCGTCCCGTCGCTCTCGGTCTTGGGGAATTTCATCGCACCACGCGTCGTAAGCCGACCGGCTCACAGCCAGCGCTTCGCACACGGAGGTCACTGCAAAGCCTTCACTCGCGATGATCTGCTCGATCGCCGCAGACACACTCGGCCACTCGTTGTGGCCGAAAATTGCCAACGCTTTTTTTTGAGATGTCCCGCTCTCCTTCGACGTGCCGCAATTCGTCTTCCAACTGTCGTACGCGAACCTCCGAGCCCTCGGCCGCCGCTCCGCCGCGACCAATCAACGCCTGCTTCCACTGATACAACAAGTTGGTTCCAGACAACTCCAGCCGCTCGGCCACGGTCGTCGCCGACTGCCCATCCACCAACATCCGCACCGCCTCTTGCTTAAACTCCTCGGCAACCGACGACGCGATCGACGCGACTTCAAACCCTGCTTCATGGACATCTGACGGCCACCTTTTGACCGCCAAAAATAGTGACTCACACTGTCCGTGAAATGCCGAGCACCTCATCACACATCGCGCGGGCCGTTTCTTTCGCATCATGTTGAACGATGTGATCTTTCAAATTCCTAGAAACTTCATGCTGCGAAACTTGAAACCGTGATTTCCGCGTGAATAGGCTGACGTCATGTCGAGCGCCGCGATGAAGTGCCTGTCGCGTTACTTCAGAAGAGGGAACTCGCGTTGAAATGTTGAAAGACCATTCCGTTCTGGATGCGGAGACCTCGCGCAGCAGCATTTCGTCGAGCGTGCTGGACCGCGCTCGCGGTGGCGATCAGTCGGCGTTTCAGCGGATCGTGCAGCTCTATGCGGGGCTGGTGTATCACTGGTGCCGGCGCGCGGGATTAGCTCCGGAGGATTCTGAGGACGTCGGTCAGCAGGTGTTCTTGGCCGTCAGCCGGAATCTCGCGGGCTTTCGGCGCGAGAAGCCCGAAGACAGTTTTCGAGGTTGGTTGCGAGTCATCACTCTGTCACGGATCGCGGATCATTTTCGAGAGAACGGTCAGCGAGAAGTTGCGACGGGCGGAGACTCTTCGTGGAATGCTCCAACGGCGGCGTATTCACCGGAGGATGAGACGGCTGAGAGCCAGCACGCGGAAACCGCGATGCTCTACGAGCGGGCGGTCGATCTCGTGCGTGCGGAATTCGCCGAGCAGGATTATCAGGCGTTTCATCAAGTGGTGGTGGAAGGGGCGGCTTCCCAGGATGTCGCGGCGAAATTGGGAGTCAGCGTCAATTCGGTGTACATCGCGAAGTCGCGCATTTTGAAACGGCTGCGAGATGAGTTTGGCGAACTGCTCGGCGAGGACTTGAAGCCGTTGCAGAACTAGTCCGAAGCGCCAGCGAGTGGCCCAAAGACCTGAAAGCAACCACTCGCTCGCGCGTCGTGCTCAATTTGAAGGCCCACCAGGACGAGTTGGACTCATGGAACCCGGACGCAACCATCTTCTGAAACGCTCCGCTGTTTGCCCGCCGGCCGCACTGTGGAGCGGCTTCTTGCGAGGTGACGTCGATCAGCCGACTTTGGAATCCTTGTCGCAGCACCTCAACGACTGCTCGGACTGCTTGGAGCTCGTGGAGACGCTGTCGTCACAGTCGATTGGCCGGGATCGAACGGTCATTCGATCCCCGTACCTTGGCGAACAACATTGCGAACGGTTGCTGGAACGTGCGTCGCTGTTGCAGCTCACGGAAGAGACGGTTTCGGACTTCGCTGGGGATCAGACACGATCGCGCGATGCTGAACCGCTTCCCGAACAACTTGGCCGCTATCTTGTCCGCTCGCTGTTGGGATCGGGCGGCTTTGGACGGGTCTATCAGGCGGATGACCCGCTGTTGCAGCGATCGGTCGCGATCAAGGTGCCGCGTCGAGCCGCACTGGGGACTGAGGCGGACGTCTCGAATTTTCTGGAGGAAGCCCGCCGCGCGGCAGCACTTGATCATCCCCACATTGTGCCGATCTTCGATGTGCTGACCGCGAACGATCAGCGCGTTTTGATCGTAATGAAGCACATCGACGGAAAGTCGCTGGCCGAAGTGCGGCGACAATCGCGGCTGCGGCCGGAGGTCGCCGTGTCACTGGTGATTCAGATCGCCCGCGCGGTTCATTTTGCTCATGAGCGAGACTTCATGCATCGCGATCTGAAACCGTCCAACATCGTGATCGACGCGAACGGAGCGCCGCATGTCACCGATTTCGGTCTCAGCATCCGCCACTCGGAGCTGAGCACCAATGACGCCGGACGCGGTGGAACTCCGAACTACATGGCTCCCGAACAAGTCCGGCACGACGTGGCCACGATCGACCGCCGTGCCGACGTCTGGGCGCTCGGCGTGTTGTTGGCGGAGTTGATTCACGACAAGCGTCCGTTCCCGCAACGCGACCGGACGGAGTTGTTCCACGCAATTCAGTTTGCCGAACCGCAACTCGGATCACTTGCCGGGTCCGAAGAACTGAATCGCATCATCCGAAGGTGCCTCGCCAAATCTCCCGCCGACCGGTTCGCGACGGCGGAAACACTCGCAACCGAGTTGACTCGTTGGCTGCGACGGTATTTCCCCAAAGGATGGGACCGCTGGCGATTCGGCTGGCGACGCAACGTCGCTGTAGCCGCAGGCGTCACCGCGGTCGCGCTGGGTGTGTGGTGGAACCAAGTTCAATCCCTTCGTGCCAGTCTGCGAGTCACCTGGCGACAATTGGAGTCCGCTCCGGCCGCGCAAATTCCGACGCTGGTCACTCGGCTGCGCGAATCGAACTCCGTCTCGGCTTCGCTCTGGCCGAACGATGTTCGCACGGATGCCTCCGGTCAGTTTCGGCTTGACGCCGGGCGGCTTGCGCTGGGCGTTCATCGCGACGACACCGAGTTGCAAGCGACGACGCTGGCTCGTTTCCTCGATCACATTCCATCGGCCAGCTACGACGAGATTGTCGGCGCGCTTCGAGCCTTGGAGACAACCGACGCCGCACCGCAGATCGCCCGGCTTGCGGCGGCTCGCCTGCAAGACTCGAGCACTGGTGACGTCGCGAGATTGAAGTTCGCAGCCACGATCGCAGAACTTGCGCCGGAAGAGCTGTTGTCGTCGTTGGATCGCAGCACCGAGATCGTGAAATGGCTGACCGACTGCTCCGTAGAAGAACTCGTACTGCGATTGCCGTTGTTCGACCGCGTGGGAGCGACTCAGCTTGCTGAGCCGCTACGAACACAGATGACATCGTCGGAGTTGCCTCGCGAGGTACAGACCAACTCGGCTCGATCACTGGCAAGGTTCGTCGCTACGGACGTCGCTCGATTGGCCCAACTCGTCACTGAAGCGGACAACGACGAATTGGCCGTGCTCACAATGCCGTTGCAGGCGGTGAGAGCCGAAGCCGTTCAGCAGCTTCGCCGGTTGTTTGAGACCATCCACGCTCAGCCGCGCACGGTGCCAACCGATGATTTCGCGCCGCCGACGGTCAACGACGTCCAATCGTCGCGGTTGGCCATTGCCCTCTGGCAGTTGGGAGACACGACCGCCGCTCGCAAATCGTTGCGGCACGACCCCAACCCAACTCTGCAAACGCTCGTGATTCACGGCCTCGCTCAGCAAGCGGTCTCCGCCGAGTCCCTTCTCTCCGTGCTCCGTGAGGTTCAAAACCAGCACAACGACCACGCCGCCGCGATCAAGTTCGGTCTGCTGCAAACGCTCGGCTTGTTGCCGTCCCAACAGGTGCGTCCCCACATCACTGCAAGTTGGCTGACTGAACTTTGGCAACGCGACCCCGACAGCGGCGTCCATGCGACGGTCGGTTGGCTCGCCCAACGGCTGGATTATGAACTTCCGAAGCCATCCGCCGGAGAACATGGCCGCTGGCTCTTCGACCGAACCGACGAATTCGAGCAAACCTTCGCGATCGTCGAGCCACATGTCGCCGAATTGGGCATCCATGATCAGAACCAGGCTCCATACCTGACGATCCCCTGGCCTCGACACGTCCGTCGATTCCCTCGTCGCTTTGCGATCGCGATGCAGGAAATCACGATCGAACAGTTCCGACGGTTCGATCGCGAGCTCCACCAAGAAGACCGCATGTTGAGGGGTTCGTCTCGAAACGCCGCGATGATGCGAATGACACTCGACGAAGCCTATCGGTTCTGCAACTGGTGCTCTGAGCGGTTTGGGCTTCCGCACTGTTACGAGACAAGCACCGGCACGAACGGCAAGGCCGTGCTGGTTCCAAAGCCGAATCACTTATCTTTGGCGGGATATCGTTTGCCCACCGATGGCGAATGGGAATGCGCGTGCCGCGCGGGTACGGGCACCAGTCGATTCTTCGGTCAGACACCGTCTTTGGTCCAGCGCTACGGATGGATGGAAGAAACACCCGCGCCGGCACTCGCTGCGGATGGCAGCCTGTTGTCGCAACCCGTGGCTTTGTTCCTTCCCAATCGCTGGGGACTGTTTGATACCTATGGCAGTGCCAAAGAGATTTGCGAGACCAGCCTCGCCCCAACAAGTCCCCAGCTCGAATGCACTGATGAGCTCACCCAAGCGGACTTGGCGGCAAGCCGGGACCGCCCAATGCTCCGAGGGGGAAGCTTGGAGTATTCGGGAGCGCTTTTCGCGAGAAGTGTCTGCCGTACCGACCGGATTGTGGTGGCCACGGATCGAACCGTGGGATTCCGCCTCGCCAGAACGATCCCTCAACGTGAAGAGTCTTCCGGATTCGTATCGCCGGAAGTGAATCAATAACCCCGATCGAAAGGAACGACCATGTCTGCACCGATTATTCCCCCAAGTTCGCCTCGGCGCATCACGTCCTCGCGAACTCCTGCTCCAGTTCCAGTGGATCCGCCGCACCCGCCCAACGATCTGAATAAGAATGTGACTAACCTTTGGAGCGGCTACTCCAGAGTCGCGGCGACAAGGATGAATCCGAGTGACGATTGGACGCTTCGCGGAGCAACGACTACTCTGCAAAGCGGTTCTACCTCTTCGACGGTTCCGCCTCCACCGACGCCTCCCACAGTCGTGATGTGTACCTGGGAATGGCAGGTCGCTTCCGGTACTCCCCCAAGCGCGGTGATGCATTGGGTTTTGATTTCCCCATTGACGCACAATTGCGTGAAGGGCTCGCCCCATACACCGAGACCGCCAGTGCTACCGCCCCCGGGTTCGCCACCCATGCCCGTAGGAATGCAAATCGTCATCCCCTGAATTTGACCTCCGACGTCGTCGCCTCGTTCTGCGCGGCGGCGACGTTTGTCACATGATCGTCATGCGGCGTTGCGGGCGGCGCGGCGTTGTTGCGGGACGCTCTTCCAGCGGCGGTGGACCCAGAAGTATTGCTCGGGGGCGCGGCGGATCAGGCGTTCGAGGGCGGCGGTGTAACGACGAGTGATCTCCCCCACCGGATCGGGGCTGTCGATCGTTTCGGGGTCGATGACTTCTTCACAGACGAGTTGAAACTTAGACCATGTGGGGCCGATGGAATCGTCGCGTCGAAAATTGTCCGGCAGGCGAATGGCTCCGCCGACGCAGATCAACGCGCGATGTTCGAGAGCGAGCAGCGCGATGGATTTGAACGTCGAGGCCGGCTTGCCGAAGAAGTCCACGAACAGCCCGCGCGGGCCGGCGTCTTGATCGCATAGCAGCGCAACGTGTCCGCGTTGAGCCAACTGCGGCAGCATCTGTTGGGACGCCCCTTCCTTCGAGAACAGCCGGTGGCCTGTGTGCTCGCGAAATTTTTTGAACCACTCATGAAGATACGGGTTGTCCAAATCGCGAGCGACCACCCCCATCGGATAGCCGAATAAGCCGAACACCGTGTTGGCGATCTCCCAATTGCCGAAGTGGCCGCTGACGAGCATCACGGGGCGACCGGTGTTGAACGCTCGCCAGCACGCCGGCCGGCCGGGTCCGTACTCGACGTAGTTCAGACAATTCTCGCTGCGAACTTTGCGCGGAAGCTGGACGATCTCAATGACGACTCGGAAGAGGTGCACCCACATGCCGCGGATGTGCCGATCGATGACCGTGTCCGACACATGCGGCCCCAACGCTTGCCGCAGATTCTCTTGGGCAACGTCGTAGCGAGTCAGCTGATGCGGCAGCATTTCCAGAACGACGGAGGCCAACGCCTCGGCCAATTCGCGTCCGCGAGCGGGGGACAACATCAGCACGACGCACTCGATCGCGCGAAAGGCGAGATACTCCAGCCAATGTCGCCAACGCAGCCAACTCATGCGGCACTCCGTTGCCTCGCGTGGGGCGCGTTTCCAACGTGCCCGTCCGGTCAGGCACGTTGAAAACGTGCCCCACGAAAAGCGGCGGGAGTCTGAAGTGGATGCCCATCACCGTCAATGCGAGTGCTCGGCCAACGTCAACGACCAACAACCTGCAACAGGAATTGAAGCTGATTCAGCGTCAGGTTGTTCAGGTTCCGCGATCCTTGCGAGTTGGGTGAGCCACCTGACGAGTTGGACGAACTGGACAGGTTTGCCTGGCTGATTGGATCGTCTCCGCCATCGGAGATGACGACGTCAAACGAATCGCTGATGATGTCGTCGTTGCCAATCCCTCCCACCACACTGTCTCGTCCAAAACCGGACTCAAGGTGGTCGTCGCCGCCGCCACCGAAGAGAGTGTCATTGCCGTCATTGCCCAGCAGCGTATCGCTTTCCGATCCGCCTTGGAGGCTGTCGTTGCCTGTGCCGCCATCGAGTTCATTGTTCCCTTCGTTGCCGGTCAGCGTGTCGTTGCCGGTGCCGCCAAGCAATGTGTCGTCGCCGTCGTCGGATGCGAGCGAGTCGAAGCCAAAGTTATCGGCGTCGCCATAAAGAATGTCGTTGCCAGTTCCGCCGTCGAGGCTGTCGCTGCCCGACTCACCAGACAGCGAATCGTTGCCGTCGCCACCCAGAGCGGTGTCGTCGCCGGCCCCAAGATCAATCGAGTCGTTACCTCCTCCGGCGTCCACGGAATCGCTGCCGTCACCGGCGAAGATTGTGTCGGCACCGCTGCCCGTGAATATCGTGTCCGAATTGGCTCCGCCAAACACCGAATCGCTCCCATCGCCAGCATCGAGCGAGTCCGCTCCAGCCGCCGAAGTGAGCGTGTCGTTGCCCGCTCCACCGAGCAGCGTGTTGTTGGCGGTGTCCGTGCCGGCCGTCAGCCGATCATTCCCGTCATCGCCTTGCAGCGAGTCGGAACCCGCGCCGCCATCGACGACGTCGTTGCCATCACCGGCCAAGAGGCTGTCGTCTCCAGCACCGCCCGACAACACATCGTTCCCCAGTCCGCCGGTGACGGAGTCATTGCCATCGCCGCCGACCAATTGATCGTTGCCGTTGTCGCCGATGAGCTGATCGTCCCCCACACCTCCCGAGAGGATATCCACGCCGATGCCGCCCGCCAGCGAGTCATTTCCAGCATCACCAGTGAGCACATTGTTGCCGGAACCTCCATTGAGCGTGTCGTTCTGGTTGCCGCCGACCAGTGTGTCGTTGCCAGTGCTTCCGTCGATGAAATCCGCTCCGTCGCCCCCTTGAACGTTGTCGTTGCCATGGCCCGCGACGACCGTGTCATTGCCCAACCCCGCCAGAATCGTGTCGTTGCCGTCACCTCCCTTGAGGCTCTCCGCGAACGTGCTGCCAGTGATGCGATCGTTCCCCGCGCCAGCATCGACCTGAACACCTTGAAGTCGTGAAAAGGCCGAGGTTGTGATGGCCGACAGATCAATCCGATTGTTGCCGGTGCCGCCATTGACGATCAGCTTGGAGACGTTGGCAGCGGCCACCGGAGCACCCACCAACGCACCGTTGATCGTGACCTGTCCCGTCGCATTCACCGAAACGGCGATTGCTTCGGCGGCGGTCGCCGTAATCGTCAGTGTGCGGTCGGTCGTCGAGCCAGCAGAGGTGCTCACGAGTGTCGAAATACTCAGCAGACACCGTCCCTCGAATCGCTCGACGTGAACGGTTGCGCGAGCGTCGGATCGTCCAAAAGTTCGCCGACGCGAAATTGATTGATCTGGCCGCCATTTCTTCCAGAAGCTCAACATGATTTCGCTCCATTGACCGGCCGCGCACAGGACTCGCGGTGTGATCGTGGTGATCTGCTCGAAAAAACACGGCGAGCGGTTCGCGCACCGAGTCCTCTTCGATTCCTTCCACGAATCGTCGAGAGCCAGGTCAGCCCTCCAGTTTTCCTAATCGGAATAACCAGATTCTCCGGAAACGCCCAGCCGTGTCGGCGGCAAGAATTGCCGGACAATGCGATTCGCGCAAACCAGTGTTCGTCCGCCGCGCCGCTTTGATCTTTGTGGAGATGCGGGAATCAGCCAGACTGCTGGCCTCTTCGTCGATCGCATCGCATGTTCGAGAAATGTCACCATGCAACTCAGAGACAAAGTCATCATTGTGACCGGCGGAGCTCACGGTATCGGTCGAGCACTTTGTCGGCGGTTCGCACACGAACGACCGCGCGGCATGATCGTGGCCGATCTCGATGCCGAGGCGGCAAAGTCCGTCGCTCACGAAGTCGCTGCCCTCGCGATTCCGGGAGACGTCTGCGACGAGACTCACATTCAGCATTTGGTCGCGGAAGCTGATGCTCGCTGGGGAGGCGTCGATCTGTTTTGCTCAAACGCCGGAGCGACGATCAAAGGGGGCATCGAAACTCCTGATTCCGACTGGCAGCGAATGTGGGAGTTGCACGTTCTTTCGAACGTCTACGCCGCGCGAGCCGCTTTGCCCGGCATGTTGGCTCGCGGTGAGGGATACTTCTTGCAGACGTCGTCCGCCGCGGGACTGCTCACCGAGATCGGCTCGGCCGCGTACTCGGTGACGAAGCATGCCACCGTGTCGTTCGCCGAGTGGCTGTCGGTCAATTATCGCCGCTCCGGCATTCGCGTTTCCTGTCTGTGTCCCTCAGGCGTGCAGACGGACATGCTCAACCTGAACGATCCGGTGCATCAGTTTTTACAATCACACGCCCTCAGCCCCGACGACGTCGCCGAATGCGTGGTCCGAGGGATCGATGCAGAGGAGTTTCTAATTCTGCCGCACCCCGAAGTGGGAGACTTCTTCGCTTCCAAGTCGCAAGACTACGACCGCTGGCTGCACCAATTTTCACGCATGAAAGAAAAGTGGGAGCGCCCGCAAAAGCTCCGCCCTGCCGTGTGATTGGCTGGCTGAACGGGGAAAACGGCAACCCGGCAAATTCGATCTTCTACGTCGCGTTCACCCACGACGGCAGCGGGTTGATCGCGAAGCCTTCCACGCGATCGGCGATGTCGATGAAGACATTCGCACCGCCATCGCCACTGAGCTTGTCGGTTCCGCCTTGGCCGTTGATCGTGTCGTCGCCGGTTCCGCCGAGACAGGTATCGTTGCCCGCTCCGCCCATCAAGTTGTCGTTGCCGTCTCCACCGTACAGCGTGTCGGCACCGGCTCCACCATTCAGCGTGTCATTGCCGGCGTAGCCCGAGAGCGCGTCGTTGCCGATGCCTCCCAGCAGCAGATCATTGCCATTGCCACCATTCAACGTGTCATTGTCCGTTCCGGTGGTCAACGTGTCGTTGCTGCCGTTGAGCGTGTCGTTGCCGTCGCGTCCCTTGAGCGAGTCGCTGCCGACATCGCCTTGCAGCGAATCGTTGCCGGCTCCGCCAATGAGCGTGTCGTTGCCCGCACCGCCCATTAACGTGACGTTGCCTGTAAAGCCGCTGGCATCCAGTTTGTTGGCGCTAGTTCCGCCAGTGATTTGTGCGGCTTCAACGCTGACCAAGACATCGGTGCCGTTCCCAGTCAGAAGCGAATTCGTGAGCGTGAAGTAGACGTTGCCGCTGTCCACAACGAGATCGACGTCGTCAATCCGGCTGCCGCCGTCGAGCGTGTCGTTGGCGGTACCTCCCAACAAAGTGTCGTTGCCATCTTCACCGTAGAGTTTGTCAGCCTCAGCCATGCCCGACAGCGAATCGTTGCCGTCTCCGCCGAAAAGCGTGTCCTTGAGACTGCCCCCTCTCACCGAGTCGTTCCCTTCGCCGCCGTTGAGAACATTGACGCGTGACGACGATCCGAGCAGCGTGTCGTTGCCGGCGCTGCCGTTGAGTGTCACCGTTCCCGTGCCGGAAAACGCCGTCACAGTGAGCGTGTCGTTCCCAGACCCACCCGTGAGGCTTGCCGACTCGAAACCAGTCAGTGTGTCGGTGCCGATTCCCAAAAGCTGCGTGTTGGTCAACGTCAAATTCGCGTCGGCAGATTCGACCAGCAAATCGCCGGTGCCGGTGCCGCCATCCAACGAGTCGTTGCCGAGACCGCCTGTGACGCTATCGTTGCCCGCTTGCCCCAACACCGTGTCGAGACCCGCGGCACCGACAAGCACGTCGTTGCCTGCTCCGCCCTGAATGGAGTCGTTTCCGGCTCCGCCATCGACCGAATCGTCTTCCGAATGGCCATTCAAGTCATCGTTGCCAGAGCCCCCACTGAGCGTATCCGCCCCAACATTGCCGTGCAGAGAAACCTTGATCGCGAACGCTGAGGCATCGAGCAGATCGTTGCCGTTGTCGCCAATCGCCGATACTGACGCCGCAAAGAGCGAATCGACGGCCGACAGCGTCAGCGTGTCATCGCCATCCTTGGTCAAAATCGTCAGCGACGCAGACGGTGCGGAGAACTCGACCGGCGTACTGGTCGAGACGCTCGACAACTTCGACACGCCATCGCCGACCGTCGCATTGTCCGTCAATGAGGCGTTGTCCGCTGTGGCTCCGAACTGGTATGTACGGTTCATGACAGTCAACAGGTCGATGATTGCCAACGTCACCGCTTGATAATTGAGAACCGAGATCGTCGCGCCGGCCTGCATCGTGATCTTGCCACTGGACGAGTCAAAGAACACATGCGTCACACTGTCGAAGGTGCCATTGGTCAGCACCAGTTGATCGCCGGTGCCACCACCGCCGTTGAAGGTCGCTCCACCAGATGAAATCGGATTGCCGTTGGAAAAATCGATTGTCACGGTATCGTCACCAGCCGTCCCGGTGATCACGACCGGTGTGCCAGGGTTGAGCGGCACAGTCAAGATGACCGTGCCGTTGTCGTCGGTGACTATGATGTCCGGCCCGTCGAGCGTAATCGTCACATCGGTCGGACTGGGAGGCAGCGCGACGACTGTCGGCTGAACTTCGTAAGCTCCGATGTCCGCGCTCGTGCCGACCGGACGTGACATCAGCCGCTGATCGTCCGCCGTCGATGTCGTCGCCGTATTTCCATCGATCGCAGGGCTTCCAGAAAGCAATGCGTGTGTGAATGTCGGGCCACCGTTGTTCTGCAACGGCCCCAGATACGGATCCACATTCTGAAGGTCATTCGTCCGGAATCCGGAGCCACCCAACGTCGAACCAATCAAGTTGTTTCCGTTGCTTGTGATCGGGCCGTACAGATCAGCTCCAAACGTTCCCGTGGAATTCATCGCAAGGATTGAGCCACCCAACGTGAGCTGCACCTGCAACTGACGGTAAATCCCGCCTCCTTCCGCCACCGCAGAATTCTTCGCGATGGTGCTGTCCGAAATCAACATCGCGGTTCCCGAACCGTTGTAGATTCCACCTCCTTGATTTGTGGCGCTGTTGGTCGACAAAGTTGCCAACAGCAATGACGTGGACGTCTCACCGGAGAAATTCACGTTTGCGATGCCAGCGCCGTCGGCCGCTCTGTTGTTGGAAATCGTGCTGTATTTCACGGCGAGCGTCGCATTGTTGTAGATGCCGCCCCCTTTGGCCGACGAACCAGCGTCGTTGAACTTGATCGTCGATTGATCCAGGCTCAGAGAACCGCCACCCGCGTTGACAATCGCGCCGCCGTTGGACATCGAAGTGTTGTTCCTCAGCATGCTGCGTGTGATCGTTGTCAGGCTGCTGTTGAAAATCGCTCCGCCGCCGAGTGAACCGTTTGAATTATTGGAATCGAACACCGTATCGGTGATCGTCAACGTGCTGCCGATTCCCGTGCTGGCGATCGCTCCGCCGCCACCCGAAGCAAAATTGCCAAGGAAGACGACATTTTCCAGAGTCAACATGCCGGAGTTGCGAAGTCCGCCGCCGTTCTCGAGGGAGTACGATGCTCCTCCCACGATCTTCACACCGGAGATCGAGGCGGTGACTCCGCTCAAAATGTCAAACACACGATCCTGATTCAATCCGTCGATAATCGTGTCGGCAGCTCCCGCACCGATCAGTGTCACACCGTCAAGAATGTCTAAGTCTCCAAACTCGGCAAAGTTCTCGCCCAATCCGCCATTCATCAAATACAACGAGAAAGTTCCGGCCGGCAATGTGATCGTGTCTCCACCCGCCAGCGCATTGGCTTGTTGGATGGCCGCTCGCAAGGTGACTTTTCCGTCAGCGTCGGCAGCGATGCCGTCCGCGAGATTCACGTCAGCCGTGTCGGCCGTGCTGTCCACGACGAAGGCCGCGAGCAACGCACGGTCTTCCAAACGCTGAATGGGGCCAGTCCGCAACGACCCCCTTCGCCGAATTTTGCGAAACCGGAATCTCATCCGGGCGAGCCAATCAAAGCGCATAGCAACTCCTCAAAACCGGAGGATGCCCAGCGAGCGATCCACCTCGAATGCACCGGCCCGCTGGTGACAATTCGAAGTCCAGAGTTGGTCAGGAGTCGCTCGCTTGCTCCCGCCGTCAGGCGGCAGACGTCATATTCGAGAGCACATGCTACCGGTGCTGCTTCAGGGCAGCCAGTCTGTTTTTTCAGTAGAAATTCGACGAAACCTCCCAGGGATTCGAGGGGTTCATGTCGTCGTTGTTGGTCGGCCGATGGCGAGAGTAGAGTTGAAACGATTTGCGACAGGCCCGGCAAAACCCCTTCAGGCAGAAAGGCCGTTCCGATGCGAACGATTCTGACGCGATTCAGTTGGCAACGCAGATTATGGACGGTTCTTTGCGCCGCCCTCGTGGCCGGAAGCGTTTCCGCAACGTCTTGGTCGAACGCCGAAGAACCCGGCGCGACGGCCAAGAAACTCGGACTTGATCGCCAATCGAGCAAAAAAACGGCCCTCAAGAAAGGGGCGATCGCGAAGCGACTGGCCGCCAAAGGAATAGACGCTGACAAATCAGATACCAAGATCACTTCGGCCGAAACGAAACCGATCGAACCAAAAGTCACCCTGCTGAACTCGACCAACAGTCCCGTTGACGCGAAGGCCGCCGCCGCCGAAGTGGACCGTCTCATCGACGAACAACTCGCGGCGTCAAAAATCGTTCCGGCTGGTCTTGTCAACGACGAAGATTTTCTGCGTCGAGTCTCCTTCGACATCGCCGGTACGATCCCGACCGCGAAGGAGGTCACGCTCTTTGGACTCGATCCCGACCCGAACAAACGGGCGAAGTTCGTCGAGCAACTGCTCGGCACAAACGACTACGCACTGAATTGGGCACGCTACTGGCGCGACGTGCTGTTCCTGCGAGCGACCAACGTACGTGCTCGCGTGATGGCTTCAACGTTTGAAGATTGGATGGTCAAGCAACTCCAAGCCGATGCCGGTTGGGATGACATCGCTCGTTCGCTGATCACCGGCAAAGGGGAAATCTCCGAGCACGGCGAAACGGCGTTGATCTTCATCCACGAAGGCAACCCCGAAGAGATCGCTGGCGAAGTCTCGCGGATTTTTCTGGGCATCCAAATGCAGTGCGCCAACTGCCACGATCACCCGACCGACAAATGGACTCGCGATCAATTCCACTCGCTCGCTGCGTTCTTTCCTCGCATCACGCTGCAACGCGAACCGAACAATCCGATCGGCTTCACGGTCACGTCGTTCGATGGGCAAGGTGGCCCCAGAGGCCGGCCGCAACTCGCGCAGTTGTTGGAGAACGCAGAATTCGTGTTTCAGCGAAACGACACGAACCGAGACGGCAAACTCTCCAAAGCGGAGGCCGAAAACTCCTTCTTGGGCCGCCCGTTTGACCGACTCATTGAGCAAGCGGACAACGACAAAGACGGTCAACTGTCGCTCAAAGAAATCAAGAACATGCCTCCCCCGCCAATGCCTCCCGGCCGCGGCAAGTCCGAGCATCACATGCCGGACCTCAAAGAACCCAACGCCGCAGGTAAGTTGATGACGCCGGCGCTGTTCACGACCAACGTCAAAGGCCGCGTCGGCATGGAAGACGAAGACCGCCGCGAGTTGCTCGGCAAGTGGATTACGTCGCCAAACAACACATGGTTCGCGAAGTCACTGGTCAATCGCCTGTGGGGTGAATTGCTCGGCGAAGGTTTCTACATGCCGATTGACGACCTGGGGCCGGAACGCAAGCCGCGCATGGTCGCCGCTCTCGACCACCTCGCCGCCGAGTTCGTGAAGCACGACCACGACCTGAAATGGCTGCTCCGCACGATCACCGCCACGAACGCCTATCAACGACAGATCCGCTACAACGAGCCGACCGAGAACCCAGTCCCGTTCGCCTCGGCGATTCCCGTCCGTCTGCGATCCGATCAGATTTTCAACGCGATCATCAGAGTGCTCGGCGTCGATGAAGGACCACGAGTCGTCGGAGGCCCAATTCAGGCCCGATTCCGTCGCGACCCACGATCACAGTTTGAAGAGAAGTTCGGCTACGACCCTTCGACACCGCAGGACGAATTGCTCGGCAATGTCCCGCAGGCCCTGACGCTGATGAATTTCCCACCGCTCACGAACGCACTCCGAGCCGACGGCAACACACGACTCGGCCAAATCCTGGCCAACAATAAAGATGACGAAGACGCGATCGCCGAACTGTACTTGTCCTTCCTCGCCCGCGACCCGTCGAAGAAAGAATTGACCATCGCCACCGAGTACCTCGCCAAAGTCGGTAACCGTAAAGAAGCCTTTGAAGACCTCGCCTGGAGCTTGCTGAACAGCAGCGAGTTCTTGTCGAAGCGATAGCGTCTTGCCCGGTCCC
>SYJG01000446.1 GCA_005798445.1 Planctomyces sp. | reverse complement strand
GGGCTGTCTTCAACCCCTCTTCAAACCTTCTGGCCATGCCTCAAAAATCCAACCTCACAAACGCCATCGACTCCACCAACTTCAACCGACTCTCGATCGCCAGATCTACAACGCTCCGTTTCACGGGCAACCAATACAATTGGAATTCACTCACAATTCGGTGGATTCTGCTCGTACGACGGTGTGACTTGCCCATAGAGATTTCAGAATTCTACTTGTGAAGTCGCAAGACGTGAAGTTGATGTGTTAGAGGGCGTGTGTCTCGAAAATCGCTTGCCGGTCTGTCATTCTCCCCACGGGTCAGGAGTTTGACTCGCACCGCAAAGAGCGAATCGTCAAAAACTCATAGGTGGCTCGACGGGCATCTCGCGGGTGGTTCGGCGGAGTCGAGGAACATGCGCTGCCAGAGTTCCAGGCAGAGCAGTGCCCACAAGCGATGAGAGTGGTCGGTCTTGGATTGGACGTGTTCGTCGAACAGGCGTTGCACGGCGGATGGCTCGAAGAGGCCGCGAGAGAGCGTGCGCGAGTCGAACAGCACGTCGCGGAGAAACTGTTGCAGTTCGCCGCGAAACCAATTGGCCAGCGGGACGCCGAAACCCATTTTGCTGCGGCGCTGAATTGACGGAGGCAGCAAATCGGCAAACGTGTCGAGCAAGATTTGCTTGCCTTGGTTGCCGCTCAGTTTCCATTCGATGGGCATTCGCGCGGCAAGCTCCATGACCTCTTGGTCGAGGAATGGGCTGCGGCATTCGAGGCTGTAGGCCATGCTGGCGATGTCCACTTTCGTCAGGATGTCGCACGGCAGATACGTCAGCACATCGGCACAAGTCGTGCGTGTGACGAAGTCCCGATTGGGACATTCGGCATACGCTTGAATCAGGAATTCGCCGGCGTCGAACTCGCCGAGTTCTGCGGCAAACTCCGGTCGATAAAGATCTCGCCGTTTCGATTCCTCGAAGATGCCGATCCAGCGGAGATATCGTTTTTCGGGCGACTCGCCGAGCGCGGCGAGAAACCGTTTGCCGCGCCGCAACAGAGAGCGATGTCCCGCTCCCGACGGGAGGCGTTGCCAGACCTTCGCTGTGATCAGCCGCCTGAGAGGCCCTGGAAGTCGGTCGAATCGTGAGGCGAACTTCACGGCCAGATACCGCGTGTACCCAGCGAACAGTTCGTCGCCGCCGTCCCCCGACAGCGCGACAGTGACGTGTTGCCGAGTCATCTCCGAAAGGTACATCGTCGGAATTGCCGAGCTGTCGGCGAATGGCTCGTCGTAGTGCCAAATCAGCCTCGGAAGGATTTCGAGGGCGTTGGGTGTGACGACCAGTTCGTGATGCTCTGTGCCGAGATGTTTCGCGGCCTCGCGAGCGTACGACCGCTCGTCAAATTCCTTGATCGGAAAGCCAATCGAGAACGTGTGGACCGGACGGACGGATTGCTCCTGCATCAAGCCGGTGACGATTGTTGAGTCGATGCCTCCGGAGAGAAACGCTCCCAGTGGCACGTCGCTGCGCATTCGCAATCGAACGGCTTCGGTCAATGTGCGACGCAGTTCTTGCCGCCACTGATCGGCCGAGAAGCCCGGCTTTTCTGACGAAGCCGAGCTGCCGGTTTCCGGTTCGTACGGTGGTCGCCAATAGCGGCGGACTGCAAGTTGCCCATTCTCGAAGACGGCAACGTGTGCCGGCGGGAGTTTGTGATAGCCCTTTAGAATGCAATCGGGATGCGGCACGTATTGGTAGCAAAGGAAGGAGTCGATTGCTCGGGGGTTCAATCGACGTGGAGCATCGGGGACGAGCAGCAGCGATTTCAGTTCACTGGCGAAGGTCAATTGGCCGCGATCGAGCCGATAGAACAACGGCTTTTTGCCGACTCGGTCGCGAGCGAGCAACAGACGTTTCTGGCGGTCATCCCAAATCGCGAATGCAAACATGCCTCGAAGGCGGTTCACGCAGTCGGGGCCAAGCTCTTCGTAGAGGTGGACAATGCACTCGGTGTCGGTGTTCGTGCGGAAGCGATGGCCGCGGGCTTCGAGGTCGGTTCGAAGTTCACGATAGTTGTAGATTTCACCGTTGAAGACGATCCACACGGACTCGTCTTCGTTGGCGAGCGGTTGGTGGCCGGTGCTCAGATCGATGATCGAGCGGCGTCGGAACCCGCGGGCGGCGGCGGGGCCGGATGGGGCGTGGGGCGAGGGGCGAGGGGCGAGTGCAGGGCCGGCATTTTCCAACTCGCCCCTCGTCCCTCGCCCCTCACCACTGAAATACGTCCCTGAATCGTCCGGGCCGCGGTGGACGATGGCGGAAATCATCCGTTCGAGTGTCGCGGGCGAAAGCGGAGCAGCATCCGCGATCCAAGCTGCTCCGGCAATTCCGCACATGCTGATTCCTCGCGATCCAAGTCCGATGTTCGTTGCGGAAGATAGCGGCGAAAAGGAGCGTGACAAATCGGAATCGCGAGGGTAACGTCACTCCCACAAATCCCCAGGCCCGTTCGCGGCCAGATTCTCCGGCGATTCACCTCAACTCAGAAAAGGAACTCGTCATGAAAGAAATCACACGCCCCGATTGGTTCCGTCACATTGACCAAGTGTTGCGATCAAAGCATTACACACGGATCGCCGAGGGATTGGCGGGAGTTCCCGTGGACGAAGCGTTGGTGGCGATCACGGCCGATCTGATGCACATTTGCCATCTCGCCGGCTTGTCTTGGGAAGACTTGGCGGCGCGCGGTCAGCGACTGTGCGAGCGAGAAGAAACCGACCATCGGCCAACATCGCACGCGGCGTAGCATCAGTGTTTCGGCACATCGCTGACGGTCGGCTTGCGCCAGCGTCGGCCCGAGGCAGCGAGGAGTTGATCGGCTTTGGCTGGTCCCCAGGTGCCGGCGGTGTACGGTTCGGGGCGAACTGATTGCGATTCCCAAAAATCGAGGACCGGCGTGACGAACTTCCATGCCTCTTCGAGTTCGTCGCTGCGAGTGAACAGCGTTGAGTCGCCCCGCAGCACATCCAGAAGCAGGCGTTCGTAGGCTTCTGGCAGTTCGCCGCCGAAGGCTTCCTCGAATTGAAAGTCCATCGTCACCGAATGAAGCTGGTACTGCATTCCCGGCCGCTTCGTGGAAACCGACATCAGGATCGCTTCGCTGGGTTGTATTCGAAAGACAAGTGAGTTGGACTGCGCGCCGACGAATTGACACATGTCGCCGACACATTCGACGGTTCGGAAGAGGTGCATCGGCGGATGCTTGAATTGGATGGCAATCTCTGAAATGCGTTCGGGAAATCGCTTGCCAGTGCGGAGGTAAAACGGCACGCCAGCCCAGCGCCAGTT
>SYJG01000445.1 GCA_005798445.1 Planctomyces sp. | reverse complement strand
GGACAAAACGAAGTGTGGAAGAGTCCGGGGGCTGACGCCGCCCGGCTCACCAAATCTCTCATCTTTCACCGCGGTAGGTATAACTCGACAGTCTCCAAGGACGGTGGGGATTTCTTTGAAGAAGGACTCTCCCGCATGACCGCCCCGCAAGTGATCCTCAGCGCGTTCGCTGACGAAGCCGCCAATCGCAAGACCGCGTTGGAGCAACTTTCCGCACTCGCTGCCGTGGGCTTGAAGAGCTACAGCCCGCGATTCATCGACGTGAATTCCACCGGCGAGGTCAAACACGTCGTCACGCTCAGCAAGGCCGAGTACCAGACGCTCGCCAAGCTCAACGCCGAGTACGGCGTCGGCGTCACGAGCATCGGCTCGCGGATCGGCAAGGTGAAACTGAAGGACAAAGAGGACGGCTCGCACAACAAGTTCGTGCCATTCAAGGAGTACCTCAAGACCGAGGTCGCCTCGACGATCAACGCCGCGAAGGAACTCGGAACGGTGCTGATTCGCGGATTCTCGTTCTATCCGCCGCGCGGCGAAGACCCCAAGCCGTACTTTCAGCAAGCCGTCGATCAGATTGGCCAGATCGCCGACCTCTGCGCGAAAGCGGGGCTGGTCTACGGACTCGAAATCGAACCGAACTTGATCGGCGACACCGGCCCGATGATGGCCAAGCTGGCTCGCGCGGTGAAGCGCAAAAACATGCTGCTGATCTTCGACGGAGGCAACGTGGCCTGCCAAAACAAGAAGCCGCAGCAGTGCTACGAAGAGTACCTCGCGATGCGCGACTACCTCGGCTGGATGCACATCAAGGACTACAAGATCGACCCGTCGCTGACCTGGACCGGCACCGTCGATGAAGAGGGCCTGAAGAACTTCGTCCCCGCCGATCGAGGCGACGCCGGTCACGATCTGGTGCTCAAAGACCTGCGAGAGCATCTGCCGAAGCTCGAAAAGCGGATCAAGTCGCTCGGAGCACCGGGCTTCTTCCTGGAAGTCGAACCGCACCTCAAAGGGGGCGGACAGTTCGGCGGCTTCAGCGGTCCAGATGGATTGGGTGTCGCCGTTCGCTGCCTGTGCCGGTTGCTCGACTACGTCCAGATCGGCTATCAACTCCGCACGTTCGACGACATCCGCGCGTTGCGCGGGTTCTGATCGGCAAAGCGCCGAGGGATGCAAGTCTCGTCCCTCGCCCCTCAGCCCTCGCCCCTCAGCCAAATACCATGTCCATCAACCTTCAGTCCTATGCTCAACTACTCGTCTGCCCCGCTTGCCAATCCAAGCTGGTGGTCGATGGCCGCAGTTTCGTGTGTCGTTCCGAGCCATGCCGCCTGAGATATGACGTGAAGGACGACATCCCTGTCATGCTGTCCGAAGAAGCCCAGCCGATTGCACTTGAAGATTGGGCTGCGATCATGGCGAAGGCCACCACTCGTTCGTAGTTCCGCCTTCCGGCGGCTGCTTTCAAAAACTGGTAGGTCGGAGTCGCCTGAAGGCGGAACTACAAACCATGAACGTCGAAACCACCGCGATCTCTGGCTTGCTGTTGATTCGACCGAAGGTCTTTCGAGATCCGCGTGGTTTTTTCACCGAGACGTTCCAGCGTCAGCGCTACCGTGACGCCGGTATCGACGCCGAATTCGTGCAGGACAATTTTTCTCGCTCAGCGAAGGGCACGCTGCGAGGCTTGCACTACCAGATTCCGCAACCGCAAGCGAAGTTGTTGCAGGTGCTGCGCGGCAAAATTTTCGATGTCGTCGTCGATCTACGCAAGCCGTCCCAGACCTTCGGACGTTGGCTCGGCTTTGAACTCAGCGACGAGACTTGTCAGCAAGTGTACGTTCCGCCGGGCTGTGCTCACGGATTCTGCGTGCTCAGCGAGACCGCCGACTTCATCTACAAATGCTCCAACTTTTATTTTCCAGAACACGAGCGAACTCTGCTCTGGAACGATCCTGCGCTGGGCATCGAATGGCCGCTAGCCGATGAGCCAATCCTCTCTGCCAAAGACCGAGCCGGCATCCCGCTCGATCGCGCCGAAGTCTACGATGCCATCGCGTAGGTCAGGCTCGATCCCTTGATCCAACGAAGTGAATCACGTTGTCTCAAGTTTTGGGAGCGTCTTTCTGGGTTGACAGTCTGCGGAGCCGTTGGAAACTGACCAGTCACTCATCAATGATCGAGTTCTGGAGTGACGGCCATGCAACGAGCAACCTGCCTGAGCATGATGTTGGTGGGAAGCCTGCTGGCGACGAGCCACGGCGCGGATGATCGTGAAGGATTCTTCGAAAACAAAATTCGGCCGATCCTGGTTGAGTCCTGTCTGCGCTGTCACGGCGACACGAAGAAGTCCGGGGCTTTGCGCATCGATTCGCGAGAGGCGTTGCTCAAGGGAAGTGCCTCCGGAGCCGCGATCGTGCCGGGGAAGCCGGAAGAGAGTCTGCTGATCCGTGCGATCCTGCGGCAGGAGGATGTCTCCGCGATGCCGCCGGAGAAGGAGAAAGCTCTGAAGCCGAATCAGGTGGCGGACTTCGTGGCCTGGATCAAGGCCGGAGCTGTCTGGCCCGCGAAGACGGCAAAGTTTGAAACCGCGAAGCACTGGGCCTTCGAGCCAATCCGTTCGGCCGCGCCGCCGATTGTTCGAGACCGTGCGTGGGTGACGAGCAACGTCGATGCGTTCATTCGATCCAAGCACGAAGCGGCGGGCTTGATTCCCGCTCCGCCGGCTGACAAACGCTCGCTGCTTCGCCGGATCACCTTCGACCTGACGGGACTGCCCCCTTCGCCGGATGAACTGCGAGACTTTCTGGATGACGATTCGCCCAATGCCTTCACGAAGGTTGTCGATCGGTTACTGGCCTCGCCCCGTTATGGCGAAAGGTGGGGTCGGCACTGGCTCGACGTTGTCCGGTACGCCGACGCGCGCGATCTGATTCAGTTGCCGATCGAGAGCGACTTCCGCGAGGCGTGGCGGTATCGCGATTGGGTGGTCGCCTCGTTCAACCTCGACTTGCCATACAACGAATTCGTCACACGGCAACTGGCCGGAGACCTGATGCAACCGCCTGAACCGACGAAGTTGGATGCCGATGCGCTCGTCGCGACCGGGATGCTGGCAATTGCCGATTTCGTTCCCGGCGATGTCGATAAGCAGCAGATGATTGCCGATTACGTCAACGATGAAATCGACGTTGTCGGGCGAGCGTTTCTCGGACTCACGCTGGCGTGTGCTCGCTGTCACGATCACAAGTTCGATCCGATCACGACCGAAGATTACTACGCAATGGCCGGAATCTTCTTCAGCACGCGAGTCATCCCCAGTCCGGTGCTGGGCAACACTCCGCTGGTCCGCGTGCCGCTGCTTCCCGCCTCTGAGATTCAGGCGATCAACACTCAGGCCCAGCGTGACAAGCAGCGGCTGGCGGACTTGTCGCAGTTCGTTCAAGTCGCCGCCGATCAGGAATATCTGTCGTATCTGAAACGGCAGTTGGTCGACGCGACGCCGCGCGACTTACCGGCAGCGATCGAGTTTTTGCACTCGAAGCCCTCAACGCTGGCGGACTTCGCGGCAGCTCGCAAGCTCGACGTGTCGATGTTGGAGCGCTGGGTGAAGTTCCTCAATCAGCAACCACCACCCACGGCGTTGTTGCCGCTGCTGGCCGAGACTGACCGTGCCACCGCTACGCGACTGGCAGAGGAGATGGCAAAGAAACTGTCGCTCATCGCCGCGGAACGTCGTGAGCAAGAGACGCGACACTCAGTGGCCCAGTCGCTCGCGAAGACTGAGTTGTTGCAATTTCGCGCGGACGATCGGCACATCGCGATCAACGCGACTCGACAAGTCACGCTGTGGCCGGATCGGGCCGCGATTGCCGACGATGCCACACCACCTCCCGATTTGCACGGGCCTGTGTTGGCGACGGAGATGATTCACGGGCATTCGCGCCCCGTGATCCGCTTTGATGGCGAGGCGGTGTTGCAGTCGCCGCGCACGGTTCCGCTCACGGGTGCTTTGTTCGCCGTCTTTCGTCCCGATCCGATCGCAAGCGCTGGGACACGCCTCATCGGATGGGAAGACTCCGCAGTGGGACAACACGGACTGGGTCTGATGCCCACCGCGGCGGGAGGACTTCATGCGATCTTGCGTCGAGCGGGGGCCAGCGGCGACATCGTGGCACCGGCTCCGTCGAAGAATTCGGAATTCCAATTGATCAGCCTCACTTGGGGCTCCGCCGGAGTCGCTCTGTTCCGCAACGGCGAAGCGATCGGCACGAACAAGTCGATTGATTCGATCTCGTCCGATCCGGCAATCGCGGCGCTGCGGATCGGAGGACCGGGTTCGGGAGGCAGCCAGCGCTTTCGCGGCGACTTATGCGAGCTGCGAGTTTATGGCAGCCCGCTCGACGACGCGGCTCGTGCGCGAGTCGAGGCCGAACTGCGGACACGGTGGTTTGCGCCGCTCGACCAGCAAGTGGCGAGAGTTGATGACGTCTCTGATCTCTATGACGAGTTGCTCTCCTCGCGCAGTCCGTATTGGATCGCTGCGACAGACCGATCGCAGTTGCTCCCACAGGAGGTGCGCGACAGGCTCGCGGCCCAGCGCGATGAATTGGAAATGCTCAAGAAGAAACCGGCTGTCGTGATTCCGCAGGCGGTCGTTGTGCAAGACGGCGGCCCGACGGGAACCAAGCACGAAGGGTTTCACGATGCTCCGGTCTTTCTTCGCGGCAATCCCGCGACGCCCGGCAAGACTGTTCCGCGCGGCTTTCCTCAGGTCGTGGCCGGGCTCAATCCGCCAAGAATTACTGAAGGAAGCGGCCGACGCGAACTGGCCGAGTGGCTGACGCGCCCGGACAACCCACTCACGGCGCGCGTCATGGTCAATCGCATCTGGCAGCATCATTTTGGTGAGGGTCTGGTTCGAACCTCAACGAACTTCGGCGTGCGGGGCGAGCGGCCCAGTCATCCGGAACTGCTCGACCACTTGGCGCGGCGCTTCATCGATTCGGGCTGGTCGATCAAGTCGCTGCATCGGCAGATCGTGTTGTCGAGCGTCTATCAACAGAGCACATTCGCGTCCGACACCACGCGCATGGCCGATCCCGAAAATCATTGGCTGGCTCGAATGCCGCGCCGACGCTTGGAAGCCGAGGCGATTCGCGATGCGCTCTTGGCGGTCTCCGGCCGGCTCGATGCGACACCTGGCGGACCGGGCTTTCTGGAAGCCGCCGTGCCGAGACGTACGCTCTATCTGATGACGTCGCGCACCGGCGCGAAAACGGCCGACTTCAATTCTGTGTTCGACGGCCCCGATGGTGGCGGCATCATCGAACGGCGGAATTCTTCGATCGTCGCTCCGCAAGCGTTGTATCTTCTCAACGACCCGCTGCTCGACGACGTTTCGGCGGCACTCGCGGCGCGAGTCGCACGCGAAGTCCCCTCCGGCCACGATGACGAACGCATTGCACGCTTGTATGAACTGGCCCTCGGCCGTGCGCCGACGCCAGCGGAGTTCGACATCGGGCGACTACTTATCGTCGATCCCGCTGTCAAAGATGCCTGGGCTCGTTACTGTCGTGTCGTCTTTTGCACGAATGAGTTCGTCTATGTCGATTGACCAGAAACACAATTTGGCGAGCCGGAGGGGGTCAGCCCCCGGACAGAACGGCACGTGGATGAGTCCGGGGGCTGACGCCCTCCGGCTCGCCAGCTCTCGTCTCACTCGCCGCGAAATGTTGAGCCGTACCGGAGCATGCTTCGGTGCCCTTGCTTTGTCGGCGTTACTCGCTGACGACACATCTGCTGCCGAGTACCCGTTGGCCGCGCGGCGTCCGCATTTCGCCGCGCGAGCCAAGCGGGTCATTTTCCTCTTTATGCCCGGTGGTCCTTCGCAAGTCGACACGTATGATCCAAAACCGCGACTGACCCAGGACGACGGCCAGCCGTCGCCGAAGTTGTATCTCGGCCAGCAACGCAAACTGCTCGCCTCACCCTGGAAGTTCCAGAAGCACGGAGAGTCGGGCCTGGAGGTCAGCGAACTCTTTCCGCGCACGGCCACCTGCATCGACGACCTCTGCGTGATTCGTTCGATGGTCACCGACGACCCGAATCATCCCGGCGGCTGCTTGCTGATGAATACCGGCGAGCGTGTCTTCTCTCGGCCGAGTCTTGGTGCTTGGGTGACTTATGGGTTGGGGACCGAGAATCAAAACCTCCCTGGCTTCGTCGCCATCGGCCCCGGCCCGATCATCGAAGGGGCGCGGCAATATGGTGCGAGCTTTCTGCCTGCCACCTATCAAGGGACGTTCGTTTCGAATCTCGCGCAACCGCTTCGCAATCTCAGCAGTCTGCAAGTTCCCCGTGAGCGGCAGCGGCGCGAACTCGACGCACTCGCTCGCTTAAACGGACTGCACCGCGAGCAGCGAGCGGACGACGACCGACTCAGCGCCCGTATCGAAGCGTTTGAGCTCGCCTATCGCATGCAGACCGAGGCCCCTGAAGCATTCGATCTCGCCGGTGAGACACCCGCGACCGCCAAGCGATACGGGCTCGACCAGCCGAAGACAGAAATGTTCGGCCGGCAATGTCTCTTGGCCCGGCGGTTGGTCGAGCGGGGCGTACGCTTCGTGCAGCTCTACCACACGACAGGCGGCTTTCAGCCTTGGGACCAACACAGCGGACTCAAAGCCGGACACGAGACCAACGCTCTGGCCACCGACCAACCGATCGCGGGCTTGCTTCAGGATCTGAAGTCGCGCGGCCTGCTCGATGAGACGCTGGTGATCTGGGGTGGCGAATTTGGTCGCACGCCGACCGCCGAAGGGAAGGACGGTCGCGATCATCACCCGTTCGGGTTCTCGATGTGGCTGGCCGGCGGCGGCGTCCGCGGAGGCATGACTCACGGTGCCACTGACGAATTCGGCTGGGACGCCATCGAGCATCCCGTCCATGTCCACGATCTGCACGCCACGATTCTGCACCTGCTGGGTTTGGATCACGAGCGTTTGACGTATCACTTCGCCGGCCGCGACTTCCGGATCACCGACGTGCATGGCCACGTCGTCCGCGAAGTGCTGGCGTAATGCGTTGTCACGACTAAAAAGGTTGAGCTCATTAGCCGCAGGGCGCTAGCTCGAATTATTCACGGCTAGAAACAAAAGCGGCCACTGGCGCTGCGTCATCTCAAATGCAATTTGAGGTTGCAGATTATTTGAGGAAGACTTCGTTGGGGGTTCTGTAGCCGAGGCAGCGGCGCGGGCGGTTATTCAGAAGATTTGCGACGCG
>SYJG01000444.1 GCA_005798445.1 Planctomyces sp. | reverse complement strand
GGGCTGTCTTCAACCCCTCTTCAAACCTTCTGGCCATGCCTCAAAAATCCAACCTCACAAACGCCATCGACTCCACCAACTTCAACCGACTCTCGATCGCCAGATCTACAACGCTCCGTTTCACGGGCAACCAATACACATGAGAATCGTTCGACTCCCACGATCATTCGGCTCCGTCCTGGTCGCCACCGCACCCCGTCCTTGCCCACGCAGCTTTTCAACATCAACGCCTTGTCATGCAAATCACAACCAACCATCAACACGTCTGACATCGCTCAAGCTCCTTGAAGTCAATTGGAAATGGGGGTTGACCTCTCCATCCCAAGTTCACCTTCAAGGAGCCCTTTTTCAAACCTCCCACATTGTGACTTGCGCGTCGTGATGATTATTCGTCGTCGATCGGCGGCGGTTCCAACGGGTCGAGCAATGCCGCCATTTGTTCCAGCAGTTCGCGCGAGGCTAACGGAGTGGCTTGCGATTGCGAAGGTTTCCGTCGTTTCGTGCCCTCGAAAATGTCGGGGATGTGATTAAAGGCGATGCGTGTCGGGACGGCGGCCTGTTTTGGATCGACCGGCTGCGAGCCGCGCATCTCGGCGACGATCACCGACTGCGGACCGAAGCGTTGCTTGAGTTCGTCCAGCGCCGTCGAGAGTGCGTTCAACTTTCGGTTTTCCTCGAAGAGCGGTTGAGCGACGTTGTGGCCGCTGACCAAATCGCTCAGCACGATTCCGACCTTTAGCGGAGTGCCAGGCGGTTTCTCATTCCACATCTTGCCGGCCGCTCGGATCAGCGTGGTGGTGTCTTGGCAGTGATTGAGGCGTCGGCTGGCCTCCCAACTTGGTACGTCGTCGTCGTAGGGTGGGACAACCATCGGGCGACCCACCGATGGCTTTGTGGATCGTGGTGGGTCGCCCGATGGTTGTCCCACCCTACGGCCGATGTAGTCGATACGAACGGAGATCGCTCCGGCCCAGTAGCCGATGCCACGGAGCCGCATCGCCGCTTTGTCGATCAAGCGCAGCAGCACGGCTTTGGCATCGACGTCGTTGCGCAGTTCCGGAGGCAGGACGTGCGAGTGGCCGACAGTGCGGCGACGAGTCGGCGGGTCGATGACATCTTCACCTCGTAGCTGACGCCACCACACGTCGCCGAGCAACTTGCTGCCCCAGACTTTCGCGAGTTGTTGCGGCGTCTGTTCGCAGAACTGTTGAGTCGTCGTGATGCCCGCTTTGAGCAGTCGCTGCTCCATGCGCGGGCCGATGCCGGGGAAGGCTCGCAGAGGCAACTCAAACAATCGCTGCGGCAGTTCTTCCTGCAAGAGGATCGTCAGGCCGTCCGGCTTCTGCCAATCGGCCGCGACCTTCGCGAGCATCCGATTCGGCGCGAGACCGATCGAGCATCGCAAAAACTCGCCGAGGTCGCGGCGAAGTGTCGCTTTGATTTGCTTCGCGAGTCGAACCGCATCGTCCACGGTGCGTTCGTTGTCCCACAGCCGGCATTCCATCTCGTCGATCGACAGCACTGTCGAGACCGGGATGCAGGACTCGACCGCCTTCACGATCCGGTGATGCACTTCGATGTACAGTCTCGGCCGAGCTTCGACGATTTGCAGCTTGCGGCACATCCGCTTGGCGTCGCGGACGCGCGTGCCGGTCTTGATGCCGAACTTCTTGGCCTCGTAGCTGGCCGCGATGCAGCAAGTCGTGTCGGCCATGACCGGCACGACCGCGACGGGGCGGCCTCGCAACTCAGGCCGCATCTGCTGCTCGACCGAGGCGAAGTACGAATTCATGTCGAGCAACAGCGATCGCAGAGTCATAAGTGTGATTCGTAGGGTGCGGTCGAGTCAACGAGACCCACCGTTTCGTTGGCCGCTCATGGTGGGTCTCGATGACTCGACCACACCCTACTTGATCTCAACCTTTCGCGGAGCCACCAACGCTTGCAACTGCGGAACGTCAAAATGTTCGAGCAGGCCGAAACAGAACAGCTCAGGAGCTTGATCGACTCCGCGGTTCCCTTCGATGACGTGTTGCTTGAGACTCGTGATCGCGTCTCGTTGAGTCACCTGCCCGACCGCTTGCGGCTCCAGCGCGGCGGCCACGAGCGTGAATAGTCCCGATCGCGGGCCGATCGAGTGCAGCGTCACCGTGCGGCCGGAGCGGTCGGTGTCGTGAGCATGTCGTGCGATCGCGACCAGTTGGCTGGCGAGGACTCCTAGCGGCCGGTCGCCGACCGTGTCGAGCATCAAGCCCCACAGCCAATCGCGAGCGACAATCTTCGATTCGCCGAAGAAAAGCGGATCGACCGCCAACACTCGCTGACCGGCCGCCAGCAGCTTTTCGATGTCTTCGACGACGGCCGCTCGGCCAGCGTCGGCGATGACAACGGTCGTGCCTTGCGATTCGCCGCGAGTCAGCTCGATGACCGGCACCGTCCAGGTGTTGCTCAGGTGCAATCGCCAGCGTTGAATTTGCGTGCTGCCAGCCTTCGCATCACCAGTCTTCGCCGACGGCACCTCTTCGGCGTCGACGTCGAAGGACTTCGCCGCGACGATTTCCGCGAGCAACTTCCGTCGCTTGTTTTGCCATTCTTGCTTGGCCGATTTGTCAGCCGGCGCGTTGTCCGCGCGAGGTAGCTTCTCAGCCAGCGACTTCGCCAGCGACGTGAAGGTTGCGTTGTTATCGGGAACGGTGACGAGCAGTTCGTCGAGCTTCTTGACCTCACCCGCTTCGCACTCGATTTCCTTGGGGTCGAAGTTCTTCGAGCCGTCGTAGAAGAACGTGCCGACGGCTCGGTAGAAGGCTTCACGGTTGTCTTGGCCGAAATTGTGATCGCCGGGGACGTGATTGACGTGCGTGATCAGCCGGTCGGTCTCGCCAAACAGCGAGTAGATCGGTCGGCAACCCGCGAGCAGCGGCGGCAGCGCGTGACCGGCGGCGAAGCAGCAGTTGTCGTGTGCGTTGAACGTCAGCAACGTCGCTCGCGGAGCACGCATCGCCGTCAGGTGCATGTAATCGACGTACTTGCCGAGATCGCACGGTGTCTGCTCAGAATCGCCGAGGTCCGTGTTGCTGCGGACTCGCGTGAGGTAGCTCGAATAGCCGGCCACCGGATTCGCGAACGTCACGCGCGGGTCGAGGCCGCTGATGAAGATCGTCTGCCAGCCGCCTCCCGACAGACCGGAGACGGCGACTCGGTACGCATCGGCGTTCGGATGCTTGAGCAGCAGGTCGATCCCCTTGGACATCGTCAGATAAAACGGAGCGATGCCACTGCTGCCGCACAGATCGAGCTGATTCATCTTCGAGTGATTGAAGCCGTCGAGCTTGAACTGCCCCATGCCGAACCATTCGGGGTTGAGCACGATCATGCCGCGTTTCACGAGATTGATGCAGCGAATCTGCTTGTAGTCGGCCGCCTTGCCATTTGGGTCGTGTCCGTTGACGTTCAGCACGACAGGGACTTTGCCGTTGTCAGCCAGTTTGTCCGGAACGTACAGCAACGCTGGAATCCACATACCCGGCAGACACTCGTAGCGCAGCTTCTTCACGATGTATCCCGGCCCGCGCAGCGGCTCACCGACGTACTCGACCGACAGCGGATGATCGCGCCACTTCGCGGCCTCGCCACGAAAGACGACTTTGTCGAGCACCTCTTTTCGCCACTTCGCCGCCAGCGCGTCCCAGTCCTTCGTCGTCTTCACCTCGGGAAGCTGCGGGATGCGGCGTTCGAGATAGACCTGCGTCTCTTCGAGCGACGTCTGCGGTGTGATGATCGGCCGAGACAGTTCCGACTTCAAATTGAATTCAGTGGCTGTCGCCGGAATGAGGCTTGTCGTGAGAACTACCGAGAGGACCACAAAAGTTGGAAACCGCGACATGATCTTCATTCCTCCCGGCCAAATGACGGTGACAGAATTCGGCCACATTGTTGAAGGGCGTATCTGTGAGCAGTTCACGGAATGAGCTTGCTACCTGCAAGCCTGCCAGAGTTCGGCGACACGGCCAGCCAATGGTTCAATCTGCGAAAAGTGTGTTGACAGACCAGCACGACGCGCCAGCGAGTGATCGTTTTGAAAAAACACTTGCTGGCGCGTCGTGCTACCGGGCTGCTGCCGCCGTTGCCTCTCTTCGCGGACGTGGGTGGCGAGCCCGGGGAAGAACGACCGAACCCGCTCGAACGTCTCCTTTTCGAGCGAGTAGAGATCGTAACAGTCGATGCCTCGCACGCTGGCCGAACTTGGTTTTGGAACAGCAGTGCGATCTCCCCGAAGAAGGCTCCAGCGGTCAGCGTGATGAAACTGCGGAAGTCGCGTCCCATCAACATGACTCCGAAGATTGAGGAAATAGAAATTCATAAAATCATGTCGATTCACAATTGCACTTTTCGTACGTTCACGTCATTCTGCCAGTACGTGTCACAGTGTCACAGTGTCACAGTGTCACAGTGTCACAGTGTCACAGTGTCACAGTGTCACAGTGTCACAGTGTCACAGTGTCACAGTGTCACAGTGTCACAGTGTCACAGTGTCACAGTGTCACAGTGACTTTCGAGGTTTTCCCACGAGAAACAGGAGACAGGACATGAACCGCTTGTTCCAAGGAACGCTCGCATTCGTGATGACGCTCGCCGCAATTTCTGGAGTGTCCGGAAAGGAGGCGAAACAACTGACCGATGCAGAGTCAAAACAAATTGTTGGTGGAGTGTTTGGCATGTGTACGCCGTTGGGACCATGTGATTCAGCCGGACTTACAGAAGCGAATGCAGGTCAAGCTGGGGTAGCCATCCCCCATGCTTGCCCGCTGATGGCCGCGTGCCGGGGATGCAAAAGTGCGTCAATCTATCGTCAGTGCCAATGGTTTTGGGCAGGCTCATGCAACGGAATCACTGGCAATTGTGGCGAAGAGTGGGAGGGTGGCGTTTGCAATGGCGCAGGGGGATGTGTCTTCGACCCGCCTTTGTCGGTGTTCGTTGAGGACTGCTATTCGTTCAATTGCACTGGCAATCTCTAGTACCACGGACTCTGGAGTCTGAAAATGTCAACGGCAACCATTCTTTTCATTGTGATGCTTGGACAAACCGCATCTGCGGAAGACGTCATTTCCCAAATGCAGGCGCAAGTCGACCAAATTCAGACTCTGGAGTTTTTGTTTCATGTGGAAGAATTCAAAGGACCAGGCATTGTCGATGTCGATGAAAAAGAACTTAGAAAAACGATAGTAGTCGGGCGCTTACTATACCGTGCGCCGCACGAGGTAAAACTTGAGCGGCACTCCGAGTTGGGAGACGTTCTGGAAGCTCGCGCGATCTCTGCAGATGGTGCCCAAATGAAAGGTTTTACGTTGAGTCCCGAAACCGGCACCGTGGAGGGATTCACCGCGCAGGCAAGTTTGAATTTCTATTTTTCCGGCGTCGCTGGACTGTTTCGCCCTGCGCAAATTGAAGGCCTTCGCATGCGACTGTTATTTCCGAAAGACAACAGCGAGAGTCGAGTGGTCGCGGTTGGAAACCTGCTGCGACTGTCTCGGTCTGCGGCCCCGGCCCAATTTGATGTCGATCCCACGCGTGGTTACTGGGTTGTGGCCTCACGCAATTCTGTCCGCACGGTATTTGTCAGTAACGCAACTGAATCGGTCGAATTCTCGCCTGGGATCTGGATCGCCAAACGTACCGAGACTGTGCAGACGCGAAACGGAAAAGTCATGATGCGAGTGGTGGCTACAGTCGATTTGGATTCCGTGCGGGTCAATCAACCGATCGACGCGAAGGCATTCGAGATCGTCTTTCCGAACGGAGCTCGGATCGACAACCTGCTCAACAACACGTCCGAGTTCGTTGGCGGCCAAAACAGCCGTGACCGAAAGTCGGTCGAGCAGCTCGCGGCCGCAAACAACGCACCCGCACCCGTCGCACCCTCGAAAGAGGAGCTAGTTCCGGGGGCGTCCGCTCTTCGCGTCCCCGAAACTTCGCTTTGGAACGGTGGCACCTTTGCCATCCTCGTGTCGAGCTTCCTAGTTCTCGGCGGTGGTTGGTTCGGTTGGCAGCGTTGGGGGCGATCATGATCACTTCGCAATTCTACGCCTCCCTGGCGCTCTTGCTGATCTCGTTCAGCGAACCTGTCAAGCCGCTCTCGTGTGGGCAAGCCTCCTGTTATTTGTTGCTCACGCGCCTGCAAATGCCGGTGACGATGACGGACTTGGATCAGGACTTTGCCAAATTGAAATCGGAAGCGTCGTTCCACGAACTCCAGAGCGTTTTGAAAACTCACGGCCTGACCACCACGCCCTGGAAATTGGATTGGCAGGATCTTCGGTCCATTCGTGGTCCGTTCATCGCCCACCTCGACGATCCGAAGAGCCAATTCCGTCACTACCACCTGGCGGAATGGAAAGGTTCCGAGCTTGTCATTCTTGATCCGCTCGCCACAAAACCGATTCCCATCGCGACAGACGCGGGGTTCGATGCGTACCGAAAAGCGATCAGTGGTAACGTCCTTGTGCCGAGCACCGGAGTCCCGC
>SYJG01000443.1 GCA_005798445.1 Planctomyces sp. | reverse complement strand
CCCAACGTCAGAGACTTCCCTTTCCCGGCACAAAGCTGCTCAGCCTGAAACTTGGTCAGCCGCTTCTGCTAGACCAATTCGCGAGCGAATTGGTCTCCGTCCAACGCCGGCTGGTCAGCGGGCCATTCGTCAATGACCTCGCGCGTCTCAGCCTCGGTGAGCAAGCGGGAATCGACAATCCGATTGACCAATTCTTTGAGAGAGAGCGCCATCGTGACACCGTCTTAACGATTCCAATGGCGGTCGCAAAGTGGCAAGAGACAGTTTCAAAACCAGCACGACGCGCGAGCGAGTGGTTGTTTTCCCGAAGTTTGGCCACTCGCTCGCGCGTCGTGCTAGGTTCTGCAACCGCTTCAACTCAAAGCTCGGCCAAAGTCCAACACGGTCAGGTTCAGCATGGCGGCATCCAAGTGTGGACGGGCCGGGGGCGACGGGTCGCGGTTGGTGGCCGAAGCCGTGTTCGCGAAAACGGATCAGGAATTGAGGTACGACAAGACCCAACAGCTCGTTGGTGAGACGTCTTTGTTGGTGTCACTCCGACAGAACGCGAGAGATCAACAGGCTGCGGTCGTCAGCTTGGCCGGGAGCGGCGAAGGCGGTCTGCCGGTTCCACACGCGATTCAGCAGGGTGAGTGTGTCGGACTCGTGCGGATGCGAACCGAGCGATCGCACGATCCCCTCATGTCCGAAGAACTCGGCATCGACACTGCGAGCTTCGGAGATGCCATCGGTGTAGCACACCAGCACGTCGCTGGGGGACAGGTCGATGGAGTCGGAGGTGTACTCGGATTCTTCGACGATCCCCAGCAGCATTCCGCGCGAGTCCAATGAGACGACCGCTCCGTCGCGGAACAACAGCGGGCTGGGATGTCCCGCGTTCGAATAGGTGAACTTCCGCGTCTGCGTGTCGAGCACGCCATAGACGAGGCTCATGAAATGTGGCAATCGTCGAGTGTGAAACAACGATCGATTGACGAGTTCGAGAACACGCGCCGTGTTGCGGGCGTCCGCGTGATTGCCGGCCAGCAGAGCCGCGAGTGCTCCGTGAACGCCGGTCATCACGACTGCGGCAGGAACGCTGTTGCCGGTCGCGTCGCCAATCAAGATCGCGACCTCGTGGTCGGAAAGCTCCGTGATTTCACACAGATCGCCGCCGATCTCGAAGCGGCTGCTCACGCGCCAGGTGGCCTCGAAGTTCGGTTGTCGCAGCGTCTTGACCGGCGCTTCGGCTTCCGCCTCATTGAGCAACAATAACTCGTGACGCAACCGTTCGTGCGTGGCGGAATCGCGAGATGAGACAACTCGTTCCAGTAACGACGCGATCTGCACACTCAGCGAATCAAGCAGTTGCTTTTCGCGTGGTTCGATGGTCCTCAGCCGACGATCAAAGAACCACAACGTTCCCAACACACCGCAGGCGGCTTGCACCGGCAAGCAGAAGCCGAGCGACGCATCGGCAGGCAGCCAGTCGTGGGACTGTGCATCACCTCGCCGAAGCACAATGCGTGTGCCACTCGACAACACTTGCAGGTCAGGTGGTTCATTCCGCAACGCCCGAGTCGCCTGCGGAACAAATCGCGATTCGAGGTGATGAGTCACGCGTAGCCGCAATTCATTGCCGGTCGGTTCCAGTAGAAACAGACAGGCCGAACGAAAGCCGGTCAACTGCAGTCCCGCTCGCAGCAATTGCTTGATCGCGCCGAGCATCTCCGAGCCTTGCGGAACAGACGGTTCCAGATGGACGAGTGGCTCAGGCTTGGGAGTCTCGACTTCCGATCGGCGAGTCGTTGAGAAGACTTGTTCGACCAACTCGGCCAGACTCTTGGAGAGTTGGCTGACCATCGCAAACGATCGATCCACATGCCGCTCGTGAGGCAAATCGAGTCGCAATTGTCCGACCAGTTGTTGACCGTCGTGGAGTTCGGCTTGCCAGCAGGATTGCCGAGGAACTGCCGAGTCGCTGTCGGAGAAATGATTCGCCGGAACATATCTCAGCGGCCAACCGGTCGCGTTGGAAAATTGCGCACACAACTCCGGCACCCACTCGTCGGCACGTTGATGCGGTTCAGTTCGATTGAGGGATGCGGCAATCATCACAGACTCTTGGAAAGTGGTCTGCTTGAGATCGGCCTTTTCGAGAAGTTTGGCTACTCTGGTTCACTGCGACAATTGGCCTCGCACAGCTCGCTGTGCTGTCTTGCGGCTTGAGTCGCCAAAACCGAAGGCGTTACAGTGCCGCCATCGGGATGTGCCGATTCGGCCAGTTGCTCCAATTTTCGGAGGTCTGCGGATGAAAACGATTCGTGGTTGTGCAGGTGTGGCGTGTCTGGTTGCTGCCGTGGTTGCCTTTGGAGCGGACGAGTCAGGGACGGTCACGATCCGAAACGCTCACTTGTGTTGCGGCGGATGCGTTGATGGCGCGAAGAGTGCGCTCGACGGCCTCGAGGGAGTTTCGGACGTGAAGGCGGACGTCAACAGCAAGTCGATCGTCTTCGCGGCCAAGAGCGAGAAGGCCGCAATGAAAGGGATTGAGAGTCTCGCCGACCATGGATTTTTCGGCAAAGCGGCGTTCGGAAAGAAAGACTTGAGTTTCCCGGAGGTCGGAGCCAAGAAGGGCGAGAAACGCGACACGCTGACGTTCACTGGAGTGCATCTCTGCTGCGGAGCATGCCGCAAAGCGGTTCACGAGGCGTTCACGAAACTCGACGGAATGACGTCGATGGAAATCGACGCGGCTGCTCAAACTGTGAAGCTCAATGGGGCAGGGTTGGTTGTTGCGGACGCAGTCGGGTTGCTGCAAAAGGCTGGCTTTTACGGCAAGCTCGCGAAGGCCGAGAAGAAGTGATGGCGAATTTTCGATTGCCGATTTTTGATTTTCGATGGAACCGCAGGTCGCATTCTCAATCGAAAATCGATTATTCGTTTTTGCTGTCGGCCGAATCAACGTCCGGCTTCTGATCCGCTTGAGCGACTTTTGAAACCGCTGCTGTTGCCGACTTCTCCGTGACCTGGGTCTCCAAGTCGCGTTCGAGTTCCGCGAGGAGGCCGTCGTCAATTTCCGGCAGATCCTGAGGCGGAACTTGCGACAACGTTTTTCCGAGGGACTCAACTTCATCGGCGTCCGTCGTGCGACGAATGGACGGCCCCGACTTGGCGGGTTTGAACTTCGGCTTCCGATTCGTCGAGTCCGTGGACTCAGCCGCCTCATTTGACTGGTCAGTCACATTCCCGGAGGGCTTCGTCGTCGGCCGCAGAGTTTTCACTGTTTGATCTGGCGAGATGCGACTGGACGACTTGACGCTTCCGAGTGAGCCGCTGGTCGAACGTGTTTCAGCACGATCGGGGATATTCAACTTCATGCCGATCTTCAAATCGTTCGCACTTTTCAATTGGTCACGATTGGCCTGAAAGACTTCTTGATACCGAGCCTGGCTGCCCAGGTACTTTCCAGCGATCGAAGACAGCGTCTCGCCATCAGTGACAATGTGCGTGCGACTCTTGGCCGACGTCGCAGTCACGGCATCGGGGCCCCCTCGGTGAGCCGTCGTGTTATCCTTGCTGGCGATATCCCATTCGGTGTTGTGAATTGGAATCGGAACGGCCGGCGCATCTTGCGGCGGAGGCGTGAGTGTCGAGAATTCCGACGTCTTCGGATTTCGGTCGTTGCCGAAAAACGGGTCTCGCGAACCATTCACGCGGTTGCGCTGAGCGGTTCCGGGACCGGCGGACGAATTGTCTCGCAGAAAATCTGGCAAGTCGCTTGGATCGAAACTGTTACGAGATCCGGTGGCCGATTGGCGGGGACCATTCCCGCGTGTTCTCGCGTCGGTTTCAGAGTACGGTCCGCGCGGATTATCGCGGGCAATGGTTTGATCGAGCCGCTGCGCGTCCCTCAGTTCTGGTCCGTTGGTCCGCGGCGCATCGTCGCGAAAGAAGAACGCTCCGACGATGCTGCACAGCAGAATCGCCAACGCTAATCCGACTTTCTTGTCCCGGTGCATGACTTGAGTCTCCTTCAACGTTGCAACCACACGAGGTGCGATCTGAAGGAGAATCTGCGCTATGCGCGGACGTTGACGGTTGGAAACATGTCGGCAACTCACGGATTTCAGGCATGACCGGTCGGATGGTCCGGTCTTGAGCGATTTACGCGAACTCGAAGAGTTTTTCCTGAAGCTGATCGCCAGCCAGTTTGACTTCGCCCCAATCGTCGATTTCGGAGCAATCGGCAGATCCTGACCAAACAGCACGACGCGCCAGCGAGTCGTTGCTCTCAAACAACCACTCGTTGGCGCGTCGTGCTGGTGTCGCAGGTGCAGAGACTTCGTTTCGGATGCCCAATTCATTTGATATCTTGCCCCGCCTGTTTCGGCCCCAGCGGCCTTTTCGTGAACGTCAGCGAGGTTGTTGCATCGTGTCGATCATTGTGCAGAAGTTTGGTGGAACCAGTGTGGCGACCGCCGAGAAAATCCTGGCGGCGGCCCAGCGCGCGGTGGATGCGAAACGCAAGGGGCATCAGGTGGTGATGGTCATTTCCGCTCGCGGACAGAAAACCGATGAGCTGGTCGACTTGGCCAATGAGATTTCTGACAACCCGCCCGCTCGCGAAATGGATATGCTGCTGGCGACCGGCGAACAGGAAGCAGTCGCACTCGTGGCGATGGCGGTTCAAGAACTCGGCGAGCCGGCCGTCAGTCTCACTGGTGCTCAGATCGGCGTGCTCACCGACAACACTTTCACGAAGGCACGCATCAAAAAAATCTCCACCGAGCGAATGCGGAAGGCTCTGGACGCGGGCAAGATCGTGGTGGCCGCCGGCTTCCAGGGGATCGACGAAGACTTCAACATCACGACTCTTGGCCGAGGTGGTAGCGACACAACGGCGACCGCGCTGGCCGCCGTGCTGCAAGCGGAAGAATGCGAAATCTACACCGACGTCGAAGGCATCTTCACCACCGATCCACGCATCGTCAACAACGCGAGAAAACTCCATCGTATCTCGTATGACGAGATGCTCGAACTGACCAGCTTGGGCGGCGGCAAGATGCACTCGCGGTCGATTGAGTTTGCGAAAAAGTACCGAGTGCGTCTGCGTGTGCGTCCCGGATTCAACGACACGCTCGGCACACTGATCTGCCCCGAAGCGGATGACGACGGCCCGATCGCGACCGGTTTGGCGCTGGTGAAAGACGAGGTCCGCGTCAGCTTGTGTGACATCCCCGATCGGCCCGGTGTGATGAGCTTGATCTTCGCGAAGATGGCTCAGCGGAAAATCCCGATTGACATGGTCGTGCAAGACGTCGCCAGCGGTGGGCTGGCTCAAGTTTCGTTCACTGTCCCGCAAAACGATCTCGCGGAGACGCTCACGGCGGCGGAAGAAGCGGTCACGGAACTCGGAGCCGGCATGGTGCAGCATGGCACCAACGTCGCGAAAGTTTCGAGTGTCGGCACCGGGATGCGGCATCACACCGGAGTCGCGGCGATGATGTTTCAAGCTCTCGCCGACGTGGGCATCAGCATCGGAATGATTACAACCGGCGACATTAAGATTTCGTGTCTCGTTGATCGTAGCCGTTGCCAAGACGCGCTGAAGGCCGTGCATGACGGATTCAAACTTCACAAAGATTCGGCTGTGGCTCCGCCCGTGGGCTGGGAAGCAAAGCCCGAATCGACGTTGTCGCATCACTCACGCGATGAATTGGAACGGGACGTTGTCAGCCGACTGGCGCACATGGAAGACATCGTCGTCAGCGAGGTGCTGCTCGATACCGATCAGTCGCGTGTCACCGTCCGCAACTTGCCTGATGAGCCGGGCGTCGCCGCGAAGATCTTCACGGCCGTCGCTGAGGGTGGAGTGATGGTGGACATGATCGTCCAGAACATCAGCCAACGTGGACACGCCAATTTGTCGTTCACGGTTCTGCGCAAGGACCTCGATCAATGCTTGTTGCTGGTCCGTGAAGTGCTCGAACCGTGGCGCGATGCCGCTCTCAGTTATGAACGGGACATCGCCAAGCTGTCAGTAATGGGCATCGGACTCCGCAGCCACACCGGCGTTGGCGAGAAGATGTTCCGTGCTCTGGCTGGCACCAACGTCAACATTCAAATGGTCAGCACCAGCGAAATCCGCATCAGCGCGGTCGTTTCTCCGACCGACGGTCAGCGAGCACTCGATGCACTGCTCAAGACGTTTGATCTGTGATGTTGGGTTGCGGCGACGCCACACCAGCACGACGCGCCAGCGAGTGGTTGTTCGGGAACAAATCACTCGCTGGCGCGTCGTGCTAGATGTCTCAAGTGGCGCACGAAGTCTCGGAGGCCACTCCCTCATGGGCGACACGAATCAGGTTGCGACCGAAGTTCATCTCGCGATTGAATCCTGAGGACTGCTGTCATCTCCACGGCCTCTCCGTCGCTGGGTGCCGAAGGCATTGGAAACTTGGGATCGACGTGGATTGCCAGTTGAACGTTGAATCAAGGATCGAGGGTCACTTCCTGTTTCCGGTGCTACGCACACAGCTTGAAGCAAGCTGTGCCACCCAACAGGACGATGATTTCTCCGGGAAGTTTTGCCGCACTCCGAAGCCGTGAATCCTCATCCGGCATTTCAAGAATCTGTGTGCGGCTCGCTATCATCGCGACGTTCACGATGCGATCTGAGTTGGCGTCAAGTCGACAAACCACGGAGAGCCACGCTCAATCTGCCGCAAAGAATTCAGGTTATTTCGGCTACTTGGAACGGTTCATCTCATGCGTCTCTCGCGACTGACGGCCTATCACGTTCGTATCCCGCTGAAGCACAATGTGCGTCATGCGTCGCATTCGCGGGAGGAGACCGATTCGCTGGTCGTGCGTTGTGAACTCGACAACGGCTCGGTCGGCTGGGGCGAGGGACTGCCGCGGCCATATGTCACTGGCGAGACAATCGACAATGTTTGGAGCCTGCTGGCGGAAAGTGATCTCGCGAAGCCTTTGAGCGAGCCGTTCGAGAATCTCGCTCAGGCGATGGCTCTGGCGGATCAGATCAAGCTCAGAGCCGCCGATTGCGAGTGCCCGTTCGTCGAGCGTGACTGCTTTGGCAACTCGGCGCGCTGTGCCATCGAATTGAGTTTGCTGGATGCCGCCGCTCGTGCCGAGGGTGTGCCGATGTCGCGTGTCACAGAGCTGCTGCCGGAAGCGTTTGCCGTTCGACAATCTCAAATCTCAGATTTGAAATCTCAGATCAAAACGCAGGTCCGCTACAGCGCGGCGATCACAGCGATGTCGCCGTGGGCCACGACGGTTCGGGCCTGGAAGATTCGGCTGTACGGCTTTCATCAGTGCAAAGTCAAAGTCGGTGTTGAGGGTGTTGATGACGCGGAGTTGCTACGTCGCATCCGCAGCATTCTGTCGGCCGCGCAAGTTGATCTGCGGATCGACGCTAATGAAGCTTGGACGTGCGAGAACCTGGAGGCGAAGCTGGCTCCGTTGCTGCCGTTCGACATGACATCGCTCGAACAGCCTGTGCCACACTCGCAGGTCGCGGGATTAGCCGAGCTGCGAGGCCGCATCGGTGTCCCATTGATGCTCGACGAATCGTTGTGCAGTCTGACCGACGCTCATCGAGCGATCGAATCGGGGACGTGCGACCTGTTCAACATTCGCCTCTCGAAATGTGGTGGCTTTGTCTCGTCGTTGCGACTCGCAGCACTCGCGCATCAGGCGGGACTTGGTTATCAACTCGGCTGCCAAGTCGGGGAGACAGGAATCTTGTCAGCCGCCGGTCGACAATTCGGGTGCTCAGTGGCAAACATTCGATATCTCGAAGGCAGCTACGATCGCCACCTCGTTCTTGAGCGGCTGACCGATCAAGACATCACGTTTGGCAGACGGGGAGTCGCGCCAGCGCTCACTGGTCCGGGACTGGGCGTCAATGTCGATGAAGGGGCACTTCGCCGAATCACAGTTCGTGAGCAGCGGCTCGTGTAAGATGTTCGCCGTTTGGTCGGTTGCCCGTCACACTTTTGGCTACTGCGGGCCGTTGGATTCGACATCGACGATGCGTGCGGTCGGCTTCGAGAGATCGACGAGCAACGGCTGCGGCGTATCGACAAACGAGTGATTGCCGGCAGCGTCGCGCGCGACAATTCGCACATAGAGTCGGGATGGCACACCTTGGCCGACGCTCCAAGTGTAACTGCCGGTGTCGGGTTGCCATCCGCAGATCGGTTCCCACGGTCCATTCGGAGTGGCAGAGTACGCCAACGAGATTGGCTTGTCGCTCGGATTGTCGTCGGCGATGCGCCAACTGATCGTGAGTTTGTTCATCTGCCCGCCAGCTCCTTGCTGGATCGGTGCCAGTTGCACTTGCGGCGGCGTGCGATCGACCACGATGACGACTGATGGGTCTTCACCCGGCTGCGGCGGCTCGTCCGCGAGTCCTGCGCCGCTGCGCACTCGTATCGCAAAACCGTACAGGCCGTCTTCGGGAACTTCGACCACGAACGGACTTTGTTTGTCCGCATCGTCGCCGTACTTGAACCACTTCTGACCGTTGTTCTGAGTGACAAACAACTCGACGGCGCTGACGCCGGATGGGCCAACGTCGTCAATGCGGTAGTTCACCTCGAAGCGATGCGACTTCACCGCTCGGAAGCGGCCGTTCGAGTTGGAACGACTGCGATTGGAGCCCCACTCGGCCGTGTTGACGCGGCTTTGGCCTGAAGTGGACGCATTCGATGTTGTTGGAAATGAATTGGCGATCTTTGCCTCGCTCGGGAATTGCGTCGGAGCCTGTACCGGCGCGATCGATCGATTGCTCGGGGCAGCAAATCCTGTGAATGGATCGGCGGGTGGCGGCGGCGCAACGCTATTGTTGGCCGACGGGCCAAAAGGAAAATTACTGATGGATTCTGGCTGCGGCGACAAGTTGCTGCCGGCGATTGGCTGGGTGTGGTCCGCTGCATCGGGACGCTTGCGCATCGGACCAACTTGTCCGCCCGCTTGAACGACCACCGCCGTTTGTGCAGATCCGACATTTCCAGCTCGGTCGGTTGCGGAACCACGCACGGAAACCTGTCCACCGCTTGGCACACTCCAACTCGTCTGTCCCGCCGCTTGAGCCTTGACGCTAACCGGCTGCCAGTTGGCACCACCTTGCGAGAATTCCAAGGTCATTTTTGTCGGATCGAGATTCGTGTCGGAAACACTCCAGGAGAGTTGTACTTTTCCTGCTTCTGACTGCTGCAACAACAGCTGCAGATCTGGAGGTGTCCGATCAACGATCACAACGAGTCCGGGTTCGACCACATTCGCGTCGGGATGCAACTGATTCGCCCCATCGAGCGTCCGAACCGCAAACCAGTATTCGCCATCCACAGCGGCCTTGAAGTCGAAACGGCCCGCCTCGGGAGCAACGGTCTGCACATGTTGCCATTCCAGGCCACCGTTTCGAGACAGGAAGAGCCGAATTTCTTTGGCACGAAGTCGCCGCATTTCCGCTTGATCAAAACGGTACGGAATTCGGAATCCCGGCTGATTGGTAACGATCGCTTGGGGCTGTTGTGCCCAAGCCATCGTCGAACACGCCAGCGCGGCGAACCCGCAGAAAATACGAAGAAGCGGCTTCATTTGGACGTCTCCCTCGGCCCGGCAAAGGTGTCCGACTGGTGACTGCAAAATGCCACCAGGCAGAGCTTCCGCGCGATGCACAGAGCCTTGTCGTCCGTATCGGCCGTAATCGGCGTAGGACTTGAAACGAATATCGGAATGCCGCTGACATTGCCGATAAGGCAAAATGGGCGAAAGTCAATTCACTGAGCAAGCGTCCGCAAATCGGCCTAATGTTGGTGTCCGGCTGCCGTGTAGTACGGATTTCGACCTGCTGCATGGTCCGTCGTATCCAGAATGTCACCCACTTCCGGGACTGAGTTCCGAATCGCGACTTCGACACCTTGTTTCAGTGTCGTGTCTGCCGAAGCGCACCCCTGACAGCCGCCCCCCATTTGCAGGAAGACCGTATTGCCTTGAACGTCGAGCAACCGAATCACGCCACCGTGGCTACGAACGGAGGGCAAAATCTCTCGGTCAATGACTGCTTGCACTTTTTCGCGAAGGACATCGACTGGTGGAATACGTTCGCGCAATTTCGGATTGACCGCTTCGAGGCCGGTCGCGATCTGTTCGCGAATTGCGGCTCCGATTTGCTTGCCGACGACCTGCCACGGTTCCGGAGTCCGTTTCGTGACAGTCAGCCGTTGATGCGAGATTAACACTCCGACAACACCGGGGATCGCAAACAGCCGCTCAGCCAATGGCGAACCTTCCGCCGCTTCCGGGCTTCCAAAAAAATAGGCCTGGTTGGGATAAACTGGCCGATCCACCGTGAACCGACACATCACGGGAATCGACTGGGGTTCGGCAGTGATTTTGATTTCGGCAGTCATGTCGTCCATCCTCCTCGTGTCGCGATCTTCAGGTTCTATTCCAAAACGTGTGGAGCACGAAGGATAGCGAACCAAATCAAGACTGCCCACATCCCGCGAAAATGGCGTTGCCGAAAATGCGAACTGCTCGACGTCCGAAACCGGAGTCGAGCAGTTGCCGTGTGGAGGTCATGTTTGCCAGCGAAGGTCAGTTCATTGAATCAGTTCACCGGCACAACGGGATTGAATCCCGCATTGCCTCGCTTGCCGATCGGTTCGATCCGATTGAAGTTGATCCCGCCGCTCGATGCGTTCAACAAGTCGGCGAAGAGTGAGTAGTTCCCGGCGTCGCTGGCGCGGAGTCGCGGCAAGCCGGTCCCGCCATTCAAATCCATGAGTCCCAAGAAGGCTGAGTTAAAAGCAATTCTGTTGATGGGATCCGTAGGCCTTGCGTTGGCACCCGAAGGTGCAGCGTTGTCGCTCCATTCGGCGAACGAGGCAAGAATCATCTGCCACTTCCGCAGCGTCTTACCTTGCGTTGGCGTACCAGTCTCCGGAACGTTGGCGTTTTCCAGATCTGGCACGACAGGCGAGTTTCCACCGCCAGTCGTTTGGAGTGTTCCGCCGGCAGGACTTCTGCGCTGTCGAATCCCTCGTTGCAGCGCCGTCGTCGAAGCGACGCCGGTCTGCGCAAATCCTCCGTCGTGCAACAACAGTTCTTCCAAAAACGCTCGACCGACGAATTGATTGTAGATGCCGTCTCCGGTGTAGTTTGGATTGTTCAAGTAGTCTCCAAAAATCGTTTGTCGGTCACGAAAGTAAGCTCTGTCCTCATTCGTCGCTCCGGCAACTTGAACACGCGTGTTGAACGTGAGAGGCAGATCGTTGTCCTCCGTCCACAACAGCGGAGTCACTGGTTGGCCCTTGCGATCCGCTGTGATTGTTGAGTCACCAAGATCTTCCAGACGATCCAAGTGGTAGTGGGAATCCGACAAGGACAAACCTGCTTGTCGAACCAATCGATCGGCACCACGACCGGTGATTCCCAAGTTGGTGGCGACGAGGGCGTCCAACTGTGTGTAACGGGCTTGGTCAACGGCATAGAAACCTGGAGTGACAGCGCCTGTGGCTGAGACCTGTGGTCCAATCGACTGAAAAGTTCGCGAGTACTGGATCGTGCGCTGCGTGATGGTCCGAGTCGTCGCACCGGGATCAAACCCCGCCAGTGCTTCACGAATCGCGACGTATGTTGCCAGCACCTGGTTGTAGACCGTCGGGTCATCTCGCTGTTCGAAGCGAACCACTCGCCAAGCTGTCAGGTTGTTCAACGCTCTTTGTCCTGTCAAAACGTTGCCAGCAGTTGCATCGAGGATGAAGTCCGTATTTTGATTTTGATTGTTGTTATTTCCGCCGCCCCCTTGCCCATTGAGTCCTCCCTGAATCACTGCTGCAATTTTCACGACATATCCCGGGTTCGTAGAGAGGTTGGGATACAGTGTTCGCGAAAAGTTATTCGTGTTGTTTTGGTTGTTGGCGCTCCCCACATTGCTCGTTGGATCAGGCAGATACAAGAATTGTCCTGCTCGAAGCAATGTGCCGACGTTGAGGCGTGGAGTCTGATTATTGCCACCGCCACCACCCTGAGGACGAGCTTGCAGCAACGTGGGACTTGCGAGATTGAAGGCTCCCGGCAACGGAACCGGTGCTAAGATCGCAACTTTCTGCTTCGAAGCACTTTTGCCGTAGATCCGATTAAATGGCTCATTTTTGCCGGCAATGATTTCGGCTTCGTTGGATCGCAAGTACAAAATTGCCAACTCAACCTGCTGTTGAGCCACCATGTGATTTTGGCGGATGCTCTGAGCGGCTGCGGACAACCGAGCAGGGTCAGCTCCGTTCGACGGGTCGAGCAAGTTGTCGAATTGCAAAACCGCCAAGTCTTGTGGTCGAATAATCGAATTCGCACCAATCAGTAACGTTGGAATGCCGGCATCAGATGCGGGATTCAAAACGTCGTTGGGCACAACCTGAGCCTGAGCAAACTCGGTTGTTGCCGTTGTCCATGCGATCGCACCTGCGGTTAGCATCGAAAGCCATTTTGGGGTAACCATGACAAAATTCTCCCGACATTTTCAAACAGACCGAAATTCCGGCAATCCCGATTGATTCGCCAGGCTCAGCTTAGCCGCTCGAACATCTTACGTAGGCCAAAAACTCACGGTCAAAGGAGAATCGACTGAAGTTTCCGTAACCTCTTCGTTCAATTCGATCCGCCCCGCACTTGCAGATCGGTCAAACCCTTCCGATGACAAAAATCACCGAACGACTCCGTCTCAGTACGCTCCGCTTTGAAATAGGACAGGATCGGTGATACCGATTGCGCGATTTCTTCCAGCGGGACTTGGTCTTTGAAGAGGAACGCCAAGCGAGTTCCTTCGGCATTGCCCCCCAAATAGACGGTGTATTTGCCTCGCGACTTGCCGACCAACCCGATGTCTGGCGTGTAGGGGCGGGCACAGCCGTTCGGGCAGCCGGTCATGTGGACCGAAATCCGCTCGCCGATCAGGTCGAGCTTTCGCAGTTCGACTTCCAAGTCATCGATCACGCGCGGCATGACTCGTTCCGACTCCGTGATCGAAAGGTGGCAAGTCGGGAGGGCAGGGCAGGCGATGGAGTAACGTCGGATCAGCGTCAAGTCCTCAGCCGCAGCCATCCCGTGGTCGGCGAGCATTCGCGAAATGTCTTCTCGATCAGACGGCTTGATGTCGCAGAGGATGACACCTTGCAACGCCGTCAGCCGTGTGTTCATCCCGTATTTACCGAGGATCGCCCGCAGGCCCGATTTGATTCGCAACGGGCCGTCATCTTTGATCCGGCCATTCTCGATGTTGACGCCGAGAAACAGGTTCCCATCCCCTTGTTCGTGCCAGCCCATGTGATCATCGACGCCGGTGATCTCGACGTTGCGTGCTTCGGCCAGCTTGCGGCCGAGGTGCTCTTCAACATTGCTTCGGAAGAAGTCGAGGCCGTGATTGGCGATGACGTATTTCAATCGCGCGACCTTGCGGTCGGAGCGATTGCCGGTATCGCGAAACGCTTTGACGACCGCGCCCGCAACCTCGACAGCTTCCTCAGGCGAGCAAAAGGCCATTCGTTTGGCGACCGTCGCGAACGTCTTTTTGTTGGCTGGAGTGGTTCCCTGACCGCCGCCAACGTAGACGTTGTAGCCCTCGATCTCGCTGCCGTTGTGGATCGCGACAAAACCCAGGTCGTACGTCAGCAGATCGACGCAGTTGTCCTCCGGCAGACTGACGCCGATTTTGAATTTGCGGGGCAAGTAGTTAGCTCCGTAGATCGGCTCTTCAACCGGATGAAAGTCCGCGACGTTTTCTTCTTGGCCGGTTTGCTCGTCGCGCAGCCAGAGGTCGAAGTACGCGTTCGTGCGAGGACGCAGATGTTCGGCGATGCGATCAGACAACGCCTGGATGTCGTGCCGAATCGAATTGCTGTTGATCGGAGCCGGGCAGCACATGACGTTGCGATTTACGTCACCGCACGCAGCCAGCGTGGTCAGCTTGATGCGATTGATTTCGCGAATCGTCTCGCGGAGGTCTCCCTTCAAGACGCCGTGAAGCTGAAACCCCTGTCGAGTCGTGATCCTCAACGTGCCGTTGCCAAAGCGATCGCACAGATCAAGCTCGGACAAGAATTGTGCCGCCGTGACTTT
>SYJG01000039.1 GCA_005798445.1 Planctomyces sp. | reverse complement strand
GAACCTGCGACACCATTCCGCGACGAACATTCTCCACCGACTTTTTGAACCATCTCCATTGCCCTTGAAAGAATCTCCTTCTACCACTGACTACCGTTGACTGACACGCGGGTGACTACCTTTGACTGACACTTGGCCCTTGATTAATTGGATGCACCGGAAATCGCAACACAGACACCGATGACGGCAACGACGATGCCAGCCCAGTGCATCGGAACAAAAAAGAAGCTGTGAGACGAATTGTTAATCACCATCCTTTCGCCGGTCTCTTCATCGACAACAAATCGGTCAGACCTTCCTTTCAGCATAAAACCGACACCGGATGAGACGATGCCACCGAGGACCAGAGCAGCGCCGACTGCCCATAGGTTTGATGAGTAGAAGCCTTCTCCAAATTGGGCATCGAGCACGATATTCACGACCAGGCAGCAGCCGAAGGTAATCACAGCGACCAAAAATCCTAATCCAGACCAAATTATCATTTGCGTCTCCAATGAATTGCAGTGACGTGCTCTTGTTGACTTGAGTCGTCGAATTTACGGATTGAGCGCCTTGTCGATCGCTTTTTCCAATTCGTCGGCGATGTTGACCTCGAATGGCTCATCGGGCACGGAGGCTGCGTCCGCTTTCTCTTTGGCTTTGTCGAGAAATGCCTTGAGTTCGTCGTCGGTCAGTCGCTCTTTGAGTTGCTGGCTGCCGTCGGGTTGACGCTGCATGACGAGATTCATCGCTTCTTGAACGTCATTTTCGGGAATGGTCTTCTCGAAGGCTCCGCGAGCTAACCGTTGCAGTGTACGGCGTGCGGCGTCTTGGTCGTCACTCGAGAGGCCGGACGGTTTCACATACTTTTCGTCGGCCGCCATCACCAGACCCAACGGCAGCAACGGGCTTTTGGCGATCTGTTCCATGACGTGGCCGAGTTGCTGAGTGCTGACTTTTCCGGCCTGGAAATCGTCGGCGAGTTGATTGATTCGCTTAAGAATCCGCGCCTTGTCTTCTGCGGGCAGAGAGGACTTGGCGACGGCGTCGGCGGCGACCTTCTTGGTGATGTCGGACGCCCAGTCCTTCCAGTTGAATGCAACCCAGACGCCAATCCCTGCCACAACAAACAGCAGGCAGCCTGCGGCGCAGCCACAGCCCATCGCGAAATTCCGGCAGCCGCTTGGCTGCGGAGACAGTGGCTCCTCTGGTCGAAAGGATTCGCGTGAATCTTGGGTGTCTTCGTCGAGGGTGTTGGACATGGATGGCTTCTCAGATTTTATGAAAGCGGGCGGATGTCCGGACGTGGGCGTCCGGACTACGAAAACTACAACTGTGCTTGCCACCACAAACGCCAGGCGCGTTTGTCATAGCCAAAGTCTTGTTGAGAAAGCGACCGCAAGGCGTCGAGAACTTCGGAATTCTGAAGCGGGACGCGAACGGTGACCCATTTGACCGGCGGCGCACGGACGTTGGAATTATCGACGACCACGCCGTAGGGAAGTTGTCCAGTTCGTAGTGCGGCTTCGACGTCGGGTGGCAGTCCGCTTCTCGAATTGTCTTGCGAGCCATCGCGATTGAAGCCAACCGCGAAGGCGGGACCTTCTGGAACGCGCACTTTGTGCGAGGTCGCTAGAGCCTCGACCAACGACGGAATCGCCTGGCGGACGCCGCATTTGCCGAGCAGGATGGCGGCACGCCGCACGATCAAGTTGGATTCGTCGTGCAACGCACGCTCGATGATCGGTACGGCGGCGGTGCGTTGATCCGCAGTGAATGCCCCGAAGGCGCTGCTTTGCAGAGACGGTTCCGCGTCCGAGAGAGCGACACGGACCAGCGCCGGGACGGGTGGTTGTCCGTCGAACTGCGCGAGCGTCTGTACCGCGAGGCGACGAACTTCGACGTTCGCATCGCCGAGCAGAAAATCGACGATCGCCGGCACGGCGTCGGGATCACGCAGTTCACGGAATTTCGCGATCGCGTCGGCGCGTCGCGGCGCGTCGCGGCCAGTCAACCAACCGAGCCACAATCGAATCTTGGGACGCCAATCATTTTGCTCACGGTGGCGTGTCGTGTTCGATTCCAGCAAATCGCGTTCGAGCGTCGTGATGATGCGTCCCTTGTAACGCACATAACCGGCCGCGAGCAGCTCGGCGTCGGCCTCTTCGGGAGTCGTCCAGTTGGTGCCTTGCCGCCGGTGTCCGAGTCCGTAATGCGCTGGCTTGTGTTCGGGATCAAGTTCCAGGATGCGTTGCAGTTGTTCCTTGCGTGGTTCGCTGAGTCTGTGTTGGCGGCACCATTCGGCGAGCTGCCAGCGGCCATCGACCGTGTCGACGACTCGGCGCGCGAGCGATTCGTACTCCTCAACGGATCGAGGCCGTCGGGTAATGAACGCGACTTGCTCGCGCGCGACGGCGATCTCCGCACCGGTCAACGATTCGACGACGACGTCGTCCGATTCCGCGACTTGATCCTTCCGTGGCTTGGCCGCGGGAAACTTGACAAGACCGCGAATTTCGCCACCGTCGGTCAACTTGACCACGTCAGCGGGGAGATCGGCCGAAGCCAGCAACGACATGGCAGTGAACCCCAGTGAGAGCAACCAGCGATGTGTCGTCGCAGGAAACATTGGTCGAACTTGAGTCTGAGTTTGGGAAAATAGTCCGGCGCTAAAAACCCGTTGCCGGGATTTCGGAGCGCGAGCATCGTACCCGTCAAGCCGGTCATTTCGACAGCAGAGGTTTCGCAAATTTTGCAGAGGCTTGACCGTGGGCGGGGGGGACGGGCAACCTGCACTGGCAGCACGTTCGGCAGTTCAGTCCGCTTTCCGAGGCGAAGCTCGCTTGTCGGCTCACGAATTGACTGAGCGATCGATTCGCGAGGTTAGACTCAGACGCGACTGACTGACTTCCACGAAAGTTGCTCCGGCGACACGAGGTTCTCATGCAAACGATTCGTTCCCTCTTCTTCACCTGTCTGGCCTTTGGCTCGATGTGCCTGACGGAATCCGCACCGGCACTCGCACAATCGTCATCCGCGAACGTCTCCTCCGAGCTGCCGACTTCACGCATGCTCAGCCGTTTGGGATTGGAGCGAGCTTGGTGGAGCCAAGCCACTTTGAATCCCAAGCGGGATAAAGTGAAGTACATGGTGCTCGATGAGGAAAATGTTTATCTGCAAGGGACCGGCGGAACGGTGACGGCCTTCGATGCCGAGTCCGGAAAACGCCTCTGGTCTGTGCAGCTCGGCAATCGCGACGAGCCGATTTATCCAGGGGTGTCCAACGAAAAATATTTTCTGACGGTCAACGGAATGGCGCTGTACTGCATCGAACGGTTCAGCGGAAAAGTATTGTGGGAGCTGGCGCTACCCACGATGCCTTCGGTCGGTCCTTCTGTCGATGACGAGCATATCTATGTCGGAGCATTAGACGGCAGCATCTATTCGTTCGAGTTGCGAAAGATTGACGAGTTGTATCGCAAGCGTCTTTTGCCGCAGTGGTCCTATCGGGCCATGCTCTGGCGATATCGGACCAGCAAAGAGATCACGACGAAAGCGTATTCGACCGGACGCTTGGTGAACTTCGCCAGCCGCGATGGTTCGCTGTACGCGGTGAGCGCGTCGGAGCGCGACCTGACTTGGCAGTTTGAGACTAACGCACCCATCACCGCGCCGCTGGCCACGACCGAGGACTCGCTGATCCTGGCCTCCGAAGACAACTTCGTCTACTGCCTCAACCGCAACAGTGGTCTGACTCGCTGGGAGTTTGCTTCGGGCTTTCCGATCCGCAAGGCTCCCGTTGTTATCGAGCAGGATCTCTTCATCATGCCGGATCGCGGCGGCCTGTTTAACCTTGGGGTTCGCACTGGCGAAGAGAAGTGGGAGTGTCCAGGCATCACCGATTTGCTCGGTGCCACCAAGAGCCGGCTCTTTGGCTCGGATGTGACAGGCAATATCGTTCTACTCCAACGCACCACCGGTCGCCCGTTGGGGACATTGCCGCTGCGACCATTCAGTGTGCGATTACAAAACGATCGCACCGACCGGCTGTATTTGGCAACTCCGTCCGGCTTAGTCGTCTGTCTGCGGGAACAAGGATCGGAATTCGCTCACTACCACAAATATCCCGAACGTGCGCCGATTGTCCCAGACGTCGAACCCGACGAGCAGACACCTCCGGTCCCGATGCCAGACGCAGCCGCGAATCAGTGAGGAAGAGAACTCCCTCGATGCATCGAGAATCAACGGCCTGATCTCTCTCCGAGAGGTCTGGCCGTTTTCGTTTGTCTGCCTTCGTTGTCGAGTCAAAAACACGCCGATAGGATGCCCGCCTTATCCAGGCTTCCAATTCCCTTCTGATTCGCAACGAAAAGGGCATCATGCAAGACACAGCGCAAGGTCAGGCTCCTTCGGCCAACGCACAACGGTTGTTGTGGGCCGGGTTCATGGCGATTCTCGCCGCAGGCGTCGGGTTTTCGATTCGCGGTGCCATCCTGGGCCAGTGGGCCGAGAAATACGGCTTCACGATGACGGACCTCGGTCAGATCACCGGCGGTGGTCTGACAGGTGCCGGCGTCATCATCTTGGTTGGTGCGTTCATCGCCGATAAGGTCGGCTATGGCAAACTGATGGGGTTGGCATTCGTGTCGCACTTTGCGTCGGCCGTATTGACTTTGGCGAGTGATGCCGCGTTCGCCGCCGGTGGAAAGGATGCCGCGTTCCAATGTTTGTATTGGGGGATGTTCCTGTTCGCCGTCGGTAACGGTATTTGCGAGGCGGTGGTTAATCCGCTTGTGGCGACCTTGTTCCCGTCAAACAAGACGCACTATCTCAATATCCTGCACGCCGGTTGGCCGGGCGGATTGATCATTGGAGGGTTGGTGACGTACTTCATGAATCCAGACGACGCGAAGCCCGTCGCTTGGCAAATTCAGATGTCGCTCTTCATGTTACCTGTGATTTTGTACGGACTCATGGTGCTCGGCCAGCACTTCCCAAAATCGGAAGCCAGCCAAGCCGGCGTGAGCTACGGCCAAATGTTCGCCCAACTCGCGGCACCAGTCATGATCGTGTTGCTCATCATTCATGCGATGGTGGGGTACGTCGAGTTGGGAACCGATTCGTGGATTGCCAAGATCACCGGCTCGATCATGGACTCGAAACAAAAAGGCTTGCTGCTGTTCGTCTACACGTCGGGACTGATGTTCGCTTTGAGGTTCTTTGCCGGCCCCATTGTCGAGAAGACCTCGCCGCTGGGATTGCTGTTCGTGAGCGGACTGTTGGGCTTCGCGGGATTGCAACTGCTGGGTGACGCCACGAGCGTGACGTTGTGCATCATTGCCGCCACCGTCTATTCGTGCGGCAAGACATTCTTGTGGCCCACGATGCTGGCGGTCGCATCGGAACGATTTCCCAAAGGGGGCGCGATCACGATCGGAGCCATCGGCGGGATGGGAATGCTCTCCGCAGGTCTGCTCGGCGGTCCTGGCCTCGGGTTCAAGCAGGACTATTACGCGTCCGGCAAGCTGAAAGAAGATGCCCCGGCGATTTACGAACGATACAAGTCTGACGAAGAAAACCACTTCTTGGCGTTCAAAGTCGTCGGTCTGGACGGTGCCAAGGTTGGTGTCTTGGATGACGCCGGCAAAGAACTGGCGCGTGCGAATGAAATCCTCAAGAAGGAAGGGAAATCCGACAAGAACCAGGAAACATTGGCGTCGTGGTGGTCCGAAGCAGAAAAGACCGCCAACGAAGACAAGCCGAAAGTCGGAGAGGCCGGCTTGCACGGCGGCCGAATGGCGTTGAAGCTCACGTCCTACGTTCCGCTGGTGATGGCCGGTTTGTATTTGCTGCTAATCCTCTATTTCAAAACTCAGGGTGGCTATAAGCAGGTGCATGTCGGCAGCGAAATCAAAAACGGATTCTGACATGGTTTGACTTCGTGTTGGCACCCGAATGTTTTTGTTTCCAAGTGACCCGGACGGCGGAAAATCGTTCGGGTCTCTTCATGTCACCGCCAACGGGTCGAGGTAAATCGACCACAAACTCGACAGCCTCTGCGACGGAAGTCCAATGATGTCTCGTACAACTCGCCGACAGTTATTGTCTCAAACCGGCTTAGTGGCCGTCTCCGCGTTCGCAGCACCGTGGATCATTCCGAGTTCCGCATTTGGTGCGAACGAACGAGTCGTCACCGGACACATAGGAGTCGGAGGGCAGGGAAATTCAAACCTGGGTGCGTTTTTGAAACTCGCGTCGCCTGCGGCGGTGTGTGATGTCGATAGGACGCATTTGGCCAAGGCGGTCGAACGAGTCGAAAAGGACACGCTGAAGACCTGCGATGGCTTCGGGGACTATCGCAAGCTGCTCGATCGAAAAGACATCGACGCCGTCGTGATTTCCACTCCGGATCACTGGCACGCGCTGACCACGATTCAGGCCTGCCAAGCGGGCAAGGACGTGTACTGCGAGAAGCCGCTCAGCCTCACGATCCATGAAGGACGCAAAATGGTCGATGCGGCACGCAAATACGAGCGCATCGTGCAAACTGGGTCGCAGCAGAGGTCGGATGCGCTATTCCGGCAGGCATGCGAACTCGTTCGCAACGGTCGCATCGGCAAACTCGAGCGAGTGCTGGTCGGGCTTCCCAATTCCAACTTCGAGGGACCTCCTGTGCCTGACAGCGATCCGCCGGCGGAGCTCGATTACGAAATGTGGCTCGGCCCCGCGCCGCAGCGGCCGTACAACAGGAACCGAGTCCACTACAAGTTCCGCTTCTTCTGGGATTACTCCGGCGGCCAGATGACGAACTTCGGAGCCCACCACATCGACATCGCCCAGTGGGGCTTGGGCATGGACAACTCCGGACCGGTCTCCTCGGAAGGGACTGCGAAGTTTCATCCCGAAAAATGGTACGAGGTCACGCAGGCGTGCCGAGTCACTCACACCTACGCCAACGGAGTGATTCTGGTCGTCGGCCAAGGTGAGGAGGATTGTCCAGGCGGCGTGACGTTTGTCGGCAGTGAGGGGACGATTTTCGTCGATCGCGGCAAGATCAAGAGCACGCCCGAAGACATCGTCAAACAGCCGATGACCAGCAGCGACGAGCGGTTGTACGTCAGCACGAATCACCATCAGAACTTCATCGACTGTCTCAAGAGCCGCAAGCTGCCGATCTGTGATGTCGAAATCGGCCACCGCGCCGCGACGATCTGTCACCTCGGCAACATCGCGGTACGACTCGGCCGCCACATTCAATGGAACCCGGCCACCGAGCAAATCGTCGGTGACGACGAAGCGGCGAATTGGGTCTCACGGCCGTATCGGGCTCCGTGGACGTTGGCTTAAACAAAAAATGAATCTTCGGCTCGGAGCTGTCCCGAAATAGTAACCCGAAGAGGTTGTGATTTTTTATCAAGCGGCCTACTCGGAAGAAATTGATCGCGCTATAAGTGTCGCATGAATGAATCCGCTTTACCAAATGACGTGTCCACTTTACCAAATGACGTTTCCGTGGTTCGAGTTCG
>SYJG01000442.1 GCA_005798445.1 Planctomyces sp. | reverse complement strand
GATGTCTTGCCCCGTCCATTTCCTGTCCCGTACTGTCGTTCCATGGTGGTTCCTCCGTTCTTGACTTGAACTTCCATCGGGGAACGTAATCCCCGACGGAGGAACCGCCTACTTCTTCAACTATCTCAGGGACATCTTCCAAAGCCAGTTCGCTGACGTTAACAAATCAAACTGGTGTAATGATGGCTGTGTGCCAATAACTTTGTCCCAAACCGGTCGGATGGCCAAGTATTGTGGGTTCAACGGGACTCTTGGGGGCTGGTGACATAGTTGCTCATCCCGCGAGGGTGAATTTGGTGTGGTGAAAAGGCTCGCCTTCGTCGCCGAGCACGAACACGCGCCCTTCGCCAAGCGCGTAGATTTTGCCATCCAGAGTTAGCTTCGTCGGCTCGTCGGACGTGTGCTTCAGCGCGAGGACGCGCTTGTCCACGTTCTTACTCGCCGCTTTCGTCTTCACAGTGTCCACGAGGTGAATGTTCCCGTTGATGCTCCATGTCCCGCTCGTCGACGACCAGCTTTCGCTCAGTCCCGTTGAGATGAAGCCCTCATGCACGAGGACGAAACTCACGTCTTTCTGCGTCTGGTAGGCGACCACCGAATACTTTTCGTTCCACTGTCGCGCCTGCTCCGGCGGCTTTGCCTCAGCGCCGCGCGCGGCTGCGTTGCCGTCACCGGGGGCCGCGGGCGTCGCCGCAGGAGGCGCGGGCTTTTCAAAAACCTCTGCTTGCGACTCGGCGGAGACTCCGGAGATTTCGAGTTGGCGTTTCACTTCGTCGCGGAACTCAGCGGGTAGGTCGGTCGCGGGCGCGTCGGTGACTTTGCGCGGGTTCGTGAAGTCAATCTTCCGCGCGCCGCCTTTGTGCAGCAGATAGAAGAATCCGTCGCTCGGGCGGCAGACGATGGCCCATGTGCCCCAGCCGTCGGGAACTTCGAGTTTGTGAGGGTCCGGCGGGCGGGCTCCTGTGAACTCAGTCGCCTCGAACAAAAGCTGAGCGTCGTTGGTCCGCCGGTCGCCAACCGGCCTGCCAACGATTTTCAGCGTGGCATCGCCTCTCCTCGCGCTCACCGAGGGTAGCGGGTACTCGCCGGGGCCGAGCACGACTCGCGGGGTTTTGTCGGCGGCCGGGTCGGCGGCGAGCACGCGGAATTTCGCAGGCGCGGTCGGCAGCGAGCCGCTGAACTCCACGGCGTCCGCGCGTGTCGCGAGTCGCTTCACCAGTGCGTCGAACGCGCCGGGCGTTTGGTCGGCGGTGAAGGCAGCGGTTTCCTCGGCGGTTGGCGCGGTGGCAAACAGCTCGCGCAAGGCGCGGTCGAGCAAGCGTGTGCGTTCGGCAGCGTCAGCGGGCAGCGGGAGTTCGCGGCCGAGCCGAGCTTTGATGTGCGCCAACCACCAGCCGGGACCGAAAACCTGCGGGTCATCTTCGCTCCTACCGACATCGCTGCCGTCGAGCGGCACGGGGCTGTGCGTGAGCGTCAATTCGTCGCCGGGCTTGGCGAGCACGTTCGAGCCGACGCGCGGCCCGGCCCACGGCTCCATGCCCGCGCGCGGACCGAGGCCGACGCCGGGCGTGTTGATTTCGATGAACTCACCCGGCGTGAGGCGAACGGGAACGGACTCCGCGAGCGTCGTCCACTCTAGGCCGGAGGCTTGAATCTCCGCACCGTTCGCGTCGCTGGCCTTCACCCAGCCCTGATGCCACGTCGGCACTTGAAGTATCACGGGGACTGGCCCCCGATTCTGCACGAGCAGCCGCGCTTTGAGCGCCGCTCCAATGCGATGCTCCGCCGCGCTTGGCTCCAGCACCCACGCCGCGCGCAGACCATTCGGCTGTGCTTCTCCCCACGCTACATCGGCGAACTTCTTCGGCAGCGCCTCGCCTTGGCGAATCGTGTGCTTCGTCCCCTTCCACACCGCCGTCGACAGCGGCGAATCCTTCACCGCCGCCAATTCCTCAAGCAGTGCGATGGCGTCGGCGGACTTCCAGTCGTGTGTCGCATCGAGACGCGGGAGGAACTCCTTGAGCTTCGGCACCGTTTCCGAATTTGGATTCAATTTGATGAACAGCTTCACGCTATCCGCCAGCTCATCGATGAGTCCGCCGGGAATGTCGCCGTTCGCGCGATCGTTGCGCTGCCAGATTTCGTAAAGCGAGCGGGCGTCTTTGTGCATCGGTTGCGCGGCGGGCGGGGGATTCTTTTTCTCATCCGCCGCACGGAGCATCGCGATTGGCACCGCGACACCAACCGCAATGGCCAGCGCGAGTCCCGCCAGTGCCACGGACACGCCGCGACGATTGAGATCCTTGCCGAGCACGGCGGCAAGACGGCCTTCGAGCGACGACTTGCGAGCCATCGCCAATCCACAGGATTGCGTCCAGCGAACCGGCGAGTGCCCCGTGACGACGTCGAGCAAATGCCCCGCGTAGGCGGACGGTCTGATGCCGCTCGCCAACACCAGATCGTCGCAGGACCGCTCCCGTTCCACATCCAGTCGCCAAGCCGCGAACCACACCAACGGATTGAACCAGTCCAGAGCACACGCGACCTGTGCCAGCAGTTGCAGGAGGGGGTCGCGGCGTTTGATGTGAGCCAGTTCGTGCAGCAACACGGATCGAAGTTGTTCGTCGCTCCACTGTCGCGCTTCGGCGGGGAGCATCAGCCGACAACGCAGAATGCCCCAGACAACGGGAATCGTCTTGTTCGGGTGAATCAACAGCGTGACCGGGCGACTGATCCCAAGCTGTGTGCAGATGGCTTCCATCGCTGTGACGATGGGGTCGTGTTCCGTAGTCGAGTCGCTCCGCGATTGAGAAAGAATTGGCGAGCGGGGTGGCGTCAGCCCCCCGGTGGTCACGATGTTCTCTGAAAACCGGGGGGCTGATGCCGCCACCTCCGGCGATTCAATCACTCCACCTGCTGGCAAAACGATTGAAGGCGAGCTGACAGCCACAACCGCCGGTCTCGATGAACTCATCCAAGCCGGCAGTACGCGCCATTGCGGCAACATCGCCGACAACACCGGGACCACCAGCATCGCGACAATCGCCAGCAGCCACACCAAGTGCCGAGTCGCCGCCGAATCACGTCTCAGGATCAAAGCTGCAACAGCCGCCAACGCGAGCAGCACCGTCCCTTTGACAGCCGAATCCACCAGCAGCAGGCTCGACGCGCTCAGCACCCCAGCAACGGCCCATATCGTGCGATTCATCTCACCGGCCCTCCTGCTGAGCTTGTTCGATCAACGCAATCAGCCGCTGACGCTCGTCGTCCGACACCTGATCTTTTCGCGAATGCAGATGTGCCGCGAGCGCCTCTTCGAGCGACCCGCCAAAGAACGTCTCCAGCACTTGCTCGAAGGCCAGCCGCCCCGCTTTGCCTTTGGTTTGCCGAGGTGCATAGACCACCTCCCGCCCGCTCTCGCGCCGCCTGAGATGTCCCTTCTCTTCCAGGATGTGCATCATTCGCCGCACGGCCATCGGCGTCGGTGGCGAGGGGATGTTTTCAACCACTTGGTTGACCGTCGCCTCCCCGAGCGCAAAGACCGCATCCATGATCTGTCGCTCACGGCGACTCAGTTCCGACGATTCCGGCATGAGCAGATTCTCCCGCGACCGTGTTCCCGTTCGGCACTCGACCTGAATGGCATTGCGGTGCGCTAATAATATAACGCACAGACGCGCGATGGCAAGACCCGTTGCGTTAAAACATTAACGCGCGGCCGGACACAGCTCGTTGGGCCGCCCAACAAGCCTGCAACCCCGCCGCAAAAAGTCGCCTTCGGCCGACGACCAACGAGCGAGACGAGGCGGAGAGTCTGACCTGACCGGCGGTCATGGTCGTGCGAAGCCGAGTGACCGTTGGCCGATTACAGCGGACGGCAAGCAGTCGGCGCGATCTGCGGCAGGAACCGAAATGCTTTCGGTACGGCTTCAGGAAGTCGAGTCCGTCGGGCGGAGAGGTTTCGACTTGGGTTTAATTGTCTGCCAGCGGAACAACGGCTAACCCCTGGCCGGTCGTCAGGCACTCGGGGATTTGGAGTTTGTTGGCGTCGTCGATTCGACGGGTGCGAAAACCACGACCTTCTTTCACGGCGGATTCCGTGTACCGTTCAAAGTCAGCCAGTGAAATGGTCCGAACTCCGTGTCGTTTGGCCTCCGCTCGCAGTTCGGCGAAAGTCTTCTGATGTCGGAACGCTGAGCCTCGGTCAGCTTCGTTGGTGGCTGTTTGGGGATCAGGTAGCTTGCCCACGACCAAGAATTTCGTGGCGGCGGTGATTCCGATTGGCGAGCCGTCCAGATTCACCAGTTGCGATTGTCGCCGACCATCCGGGCCAATCTCGATATAGCGAACGAGCGCGGCGTCAGACCAATTCAGCCTGACGACTTCCGATTGCAGCACATCGGTCGTTGCGATCGCGATTTGATCGACCGGCTCGATCAGGCGAACTTGCAGTCCGAATTCCGGCCACAGTTCCTCGGCGGCCGTGTTGCGAGTGAAGTAGTGCTGACCAATTCGCGTATTGTTCAGGTGGCTGATCTTCGGCAGCGACTTATTTCGCTTTTCAAGTGCCTCCGACGATCTGACCCAGACATCGTCGAACCACAGCAGAATTTGAGCTTGTTCTTTTCCCGCAAGAACCTCTGGGCCTCGCAAGCGAAACGCTCGATCTTTGCGTTCGACAATCCAGTCCCTCGGTGCGATGGATCGAAGTCGAGACGCAAACAATTCGAGTTCTTCGACCTTGCTGAGAGGTTTTGCTTGATCGCCCCGCTGCAATTCCTTGTCTGTTTCATCGGTCACCGAAGAGTCCTGCGCTCGGCGCTGGTCTCCCGACCCCGCCGCTTTGTCCGACCGCAGGTCTCCGTTGGCGTTGTCCGTCTTGTTCTCACCGTCCGCAGATTTCGGCTGACCGTCGATTGAAGTGAGGCGGCCGAGCAGCAACGGTGCGATACGTTTCTTCCCATCCATCGTCGAATAGCTCATCAATTTCAGGGGATAGCCAGCGAAGTCTGCTTCGGCTTTGACATCAACTCCGACCTTGATCCCCGCCGGAAGGTCGCTGAATATGACGACGCAAAGTCCTGAAAACTCGCCGTCCGTCATACCCCAGGCTTCGTAAAGTTTTTTCAGCCCTAGCGGGTTTTTTGGTGCGTCGTATTCCTGCACGCGGGCAATTCGGAGACGCAGTCGCGCTGGTCGGCCGCGTGACTTGTCGGGATCGGGGAACAAATCCTTGAACGAAGTGTCCCGCAACGCTCGACGTTGAAGTGCGGCGAACGGCTGAGCTTCCACCCAACCAAGCATTCGCCAATACAACGGCATCTCGATCGTTTGGAGTGGTTCACGATCCTTGATCAAACCAAACGACGCCTCGGCCGACTTCCATTCTTCGGGATCAAGGTCCGTCTTACCCTGCCTGTCGTCGGCATCCGGGAGACCTGCGGTCGGGGCGAGGGCGGGGTCGGGAGACCCGCGCCCAGCGCGGTCTTTGGTATCGTCCGGTCGCGGCTTCAGTGAGAGCGTGAACTTAGCACCGTAAATCATCGGCTTGAGCTTGTCAGCAACTTCATCGCCCAACCGCGTGCGCACATCGGGAGTGTTGCGAGTCATCACTTCCAGTTCGGTATCAACGACGCTCGGAGCCGACACTTTCAGGTAAGCGAGTCGATCGCGTCCGAGGCCCGACAGCTTGAAGTGTCCATCGGCATCGGTCTTCGTCTCCAGCACCAGTCCGGGGAGCAAACCCGGCTTGTAAAGCTCGCGTTCGTAGTCGGTCACATTAAAGAAGGCGAACTTCAGTTCGCGAGCCAGGTGCGCATCGAGGTCATACTTTTGAGGAATCATCACTCCGATGATTTCCACGCGAGCGCCCGCCAGCGGAGTGCCATCGTGATTGAGGAAGCGGCCTTCGATCGGAACGTCGCTTTTGGCGAGTCGCAGATTCAGCGGGGCTCCTTCGACGGGATCTGAGTGCGAACGGAAGCCTGGGAGATTCTCGCCCCAGGTTCTCATCCCATCGGCGGCGAACCCGTCCGCCGTCGCGATCAACACTCCCTGCCTCCGCAACAGGCGACCCTCGGCATTGGTGTAGGTCATGTCCGGCGCATCGAATTCAAAGCGACCCTCGGCATCCGTCTCGGCCCGCACCGCGCCGATCGTTTTCAAGTTCTCCGTCCAAGGCACAACGAAAACCCGAGCACGACTCAACGGCTTCCCGTCGGGACCGGTCACTCGCCCGTTGAAATGCCCGACGGATTTGTCCTGCGCTTGAAGCGGGTTTCTCTGCGCTCGGCGCGGGTCTCCCGACCCCGCCGCCAGGTTGGACCGCAGGTCTCCGTTGGCGTTGTCACTCTTGCTTTGCTCATCGTCTGTATTTTGCTTGGCGGCGACTTGCTTGAGCACGAAGACGAGTTCGCGCTCCGCGCCTTCGGCCATTCGGAGTTTTTGCGGTTCGGTCTGCCAGCCGTCTTTCGTCACGGACACCGTGATGTCTTCATCCGGCAAGAATCGCAGCGAACGCCAGCGGCCGTCCGTCTGCTGTCGTAGCTCGACGTCCTCCTGAACGAACGAGTCAGCCTTCGCGTTGACCGGCTTTGGGGCGCTATAAACGATTTCGGCTTTGATGCCTTCGATGGACTTGCCGGCGGCATCGATGGCTTTGAGAAATACGATCGGAGATTGATAGCGGACGACTTCGATTCCGGTGACATCGTTCGTGACGTCGCCCAGTTGAAACGACCAAACGTTTTCCAACGGCGCACCGGGTTGGCGGCGAATGCGAAAGGCGGTGTTGTGACCGCCAACAAAGTCCAGCCGGACGTTCTTCGAGCCGCGCGGAACTCGCACGACGCTGCGGCCATCCGCCGGGTCGTCGCTGTCGAAAACGACTCCGTTCCCCTCAAACGTGCCCAGTGCCATCGTATGTTCGCCTCGCACGGGACGCCCGGCGCTGTCGGCGTTGCGAACATGAATCGCGGTGGTCGCGACCGGTCGCAGTTCCAGCGGCGGCGAGTCATCCGACAAAGTGACTCGGCGATCCGGAAACAGTTCATTGGATTTGTGGCCGACGACTTCCAAACGGTATGTCCCCGCCTCGACGGGAAGCAGTGTGAAACGACCTTCGGCATCGGTGATGGCTTCGCGCCGGTATCCGTACACCGCCGGGCCCGACCGCTTGTTGAACTCGTCATTCGCGCGAAACTGGGAGCCTTCGCTACTCATCGTGATTCGCAATTTGGTGAGCGGCCGGCCATCGAGATCAAGGACCTGTCCGCGCGGCTGAAAGCCCGGCTTGAGCGTGATCATTCCAAGATCGCCGCGTTCCGCCGGAGCCACGATGCGGAGCGGTGCGTAATCGTTCGACAGAATCCAGAACGCCCCTTCGCCTGGCGTGACCAGCCTGATACGAAATCGGCCAGCGTTGTCCGTTTGAGTCTCGTCCATCAACCACTGATTCGGCGACGGCGGACCAAACGTGACGAAAAAAATGTTCGTCTTCGGCATCGGCTCACCCGTCGGCGAGACCACCGTCCCGGTGACCTCCTTGCCTGGTGACAGTTCGATCAATTCAAAGAACGGCCGATCGCCGCGCTGCTCGTTGCGACGAACGGCGCTCAGCCAGTCTCCACTCAATGGTTTTGCGACGTACCTGCCGTGCGAGACACCCACATCGACCCACAGGTCTTCCACCGCAAGCTGCTCGGGCGAAAACGTGAGCTCGTAATAACCGTTCTCGTCGGTCGTGTGCGTTGTCGTCTGAAATACCGTCTGAGGTAGAAGCTTCTGCTTGGAGGAATCATCGACGCTTGGTCGCACCACAACCTTCGCCTCCGCGATCGGAGCTTTCGTCCCGTACTCCACGACGCGGCATTTGTAGGTGATTAGTTTGTTGGCCGCGTTCGGTTCCGCCTGCGCTCGACGCGGGTCTCCCGACCCCGCCGCTGGGTTGGACCGCAGGTCTCCGTTGGCGTTGTTCGACTTTGTTTCTTCGTCCGAATTCGGGAGACCTGCGGTCGGGGCGAGGGCGGGGTCGGGAGACCCGCGCCCAGCGCGAGTGTTCCATTGCTTGAGAAACTCGCGAGCCGCCTTGGACTGTTGCTCGTTCGGTCCCTGGATGTACTCGTCGAGTAACTTGATGACTTGTTTCTCGTTCCCGCGTAAGCCCCATTCAATGCGGCTTCGTAAGTTCGGCTCCTCATCGGCGAAGGCCATTTCCAGAAGCCGACGAACGACCTCATCGCTCTTCTTCTGGATCGTCGACAATCCGTAGTAGACCGTGTTGTAGCGGACCTCGCGGTCGGCATCGGTTGAGAGCTGCACCATCAACTTGATCGCGTCCGGGTGTTGACGCTCGCTGTACCAGACCCAGCGCCCGCCGCCGACGATCGCGACCGAATTACGAACGCTCGCGTCCTTGTCCTCGGCACACTTGGCGAACGCCGCCACGAACGAGTCATCCAGGATCAGGTCGATTCGCTCGGCCAAGATCAGGTCGAGAATCTTGCGACGCTCGTCGCTGGAGCCTGATTCGAGCACCGATTTGATCGCAGGAAGCTGACTCGCGAACTTCTTTTCGGCACGCACCTTGGCTTGCGCCGTAGCCCAAGCGAAGGCTTTCAGTTCGCCCTGAAAGATCTGCCGGCAGACTTCGGCTTTGGATCGCACCGATTCGTTGTCGGCGACGAGAAACGGCTTGAGGTGCTCGACGGGCTCTTGCTGTTGCCTTCGAGTTCCCCAAGCAACGCGGTCCAGATCGTTGGGATCGTCGACCCGCATGCACAGCTCGGCGAGCGTTCGCAGAATGGCGGGACTCTTAGGCTCGACGACGGAAAGACCAAAGTAGACCGCGTAATGCCGAGTCCCATAGGGATCGGCGTTTTCACCGCTGAAGTCGGCGGCGTGATACATGATCTCGATGGCATCCGGGTTCTGCGGGGACTTGCCCCAGATGTACCTGTTGCCGATCCACCTCAGAATGACAGTCCGATGCTCGGTCGTGCGGCGCAGCCCCTTGCGAACCGTCGCCAAGATCTCGCGATCATCCCGCGTATCCTTGTCAGCCGCCTTCCAGAGTTTGCTCAGCACCCGACCCCCTTCGGCATCATCGGGGAAGAACTGATCGAAACTTGGAGCGGCATACGGTTCGACGCGCTGCCAAGCTCGGGAACCAGCTTCATCGTCAACGAGCAGATCCTTCACATGTTGAATGCCGCTGCACTTCGCGTCCTTGTCGAACATCACGATCAGCGTGTGCCCGTCGCCGAGCATGATGTGATATGTGACCTTCTCCCCCTCGACGGTCTTACGAGTCTTCAACTCCTGCTGCTTGACGATCTCCAAGAACTGCGGCTCGGTCATGTCGAGCGACAAGCCATGCAACTTCGGATACGGCTTGAGGAAATCGAGACCTTTCGGAGGTGAGGGTTGTTCGTCCGCGTATGGGACGCCCTGAACGACTTCTCTGGGAAGACCCGGCTCGAAGCCGATCACCTTCCCGCCCCCCTTGGCGCTCGGAGGAGCATCGACGGAAATGGCGATGTCGTCATAGACGAGAATCAGTGGCCCGACTCGCATGCCATGCGCGAGACGGTAATGCCGTCCCTTCAGTGCAATCAGTTCGTCGAAGGTCATGCCGACTTTGATCTCGGCGTTGACCTTCGACGCCTTGAACGTCTTGTAGCGCAGGAGAATCCCCTTCGGTTCGTCGGTCTGTGCGAGCAACTGCAAGATGCCGTCCGTGCCATCGGCGGTGCGGAAGACGTAGGTCGCCTTTTCGTCGGAGTCATACGGCAAGCTCGTCAACGCCTTCACGCGGTCACTGGCGAGTTCCTGTTGCAGCTCAGACACCGAGAAGTACCAGCCATCGGGTTTCGTTCTCACTCCTCGGAGCGATCGGCCCTGCAATCCCGAGGGGACTTCCTTTGGCGGTGCAGCGAGCGGATAGACATCCATCTTTTTCTGTTCGGAACGGATTGTTTGGGGCGGGTCCATCGTCTGCCCCGAATCGAGATCGAGCATGAACTTCAGGCTGTTCATCGACAAAACAATTTCCGTCGTTTCGGAATAGTGAAGCTCCTGCGCTCGGCGCGGGTCTCCCGACCCCGCCGCTGGGTTGGACCGCAGGTCTCCGTTGGGGTTGTTCGTCGGGTTCGTCTCTTCGTCCGAATTCGGGAGACCTGCGGTCGGGTCAAGGGCGGAATCGGGAGCCGCGCTTTGGGTGGCACGCTCTGAGGCTTTGCGAAGGGCGTGCGAGCCTTCCGCCACCTCCACGCCCTTCGATGACTCAGGGCGTGCCACCCGGTCGCGTCCAGCGCCGGATTGAATCGTCACGATCAAGGCCACCAGCGGAATGCCAATCGCGAGTAACAAGGCTCGCGGGCTGACTCGCAGCGAGGGTGTGGCCGATTCGCCCAACAACCGCGAGATGCGTTGTCGCAGACTCGAAGGCTTGTTGCCGGTCGCCAGCAAACTCACCGCCGCGACCGAGCCAAGGGCGGGGTCGGGAGACCCGCGCCCAGCGCGGCTGAGCTCCGCCACTCGCAGCAGCGACTTCGCGTAGTCCAGCGGCTTCGCTCCGCAGGCGACCACCAGATCGTCGCAGCAATGCTCACGCTCTTCCCGAATGCGGTGCGAGACCCACCACATCGCCGGATGGAAAAACAACAGCGACTCGATCACTCGTTGCAGCAGATTCACCAGATGATCGTACCGCCGCAGATGAGCCAGCTCGTGAGCCAGTACCGATTCAATTTGCTCCGGCGACAACCCGCTGGTCAGCGTGAGCGGCAACAAGATCATCGGCTTGAGCACCCCGACCACGGTCGGCACGGTGCCCCGTTCACAGTACGCCAAGATCGGCAGCAACTTCAGCCCAAGCGCCGCCGCTTGCCGCTGCAGCGCGCCCAACAACGATGGGTCGTCAATCAGATGGACTCGCCGGCGCAACCGCCGCCCGCCCCACAGACCAGCCACGAGCCGCAGCAACATCAACGCGACGCCGCACAGATACGTCGTCGTCAATTGCGGGGCAAACTTCTGCCACCAGCTTCGTTCGTCGGTTAGAGGCTGTAGTTTGGGACTCCGTCCCGACGGATCCGTGTTGAGTTCGAGCGGAGGAGCAGTAGGGATCACGGGCACGTTTCCAACGTGCCCCACGTCGGATGTCTCCTCAATGGGAGCGACCGGAATCGTTGGCTGAGTTGGCGCGGGTTCTTCTCGAACGATCGGCGGCGGGTCGAGCGTCGCAACGGGGCTCACCGGCTGCATCAACCAGCCGAGCGTCACGATCGGGCAAGCCGCCATCACCAACAACGCGACGAGCGACAGCCAATAACGCACCGAAACCGTTTTCGTGGCTCGCAGCACGATCGCCAGCACGACGGCGATCAACGTCCCTTGCCACACGGAGTGTCCCAGCGAGAGCACGAACGGCAAGCACCAATCTCGTTGAAGCCAGGCAGGCATGATGATGTTCCTGGAACGGTTCGGGATGATTGTCGTGAGCGGCACGGCGCTAGCCGCCGGTGCTGGCAGCGGACCGGCGGCTAGCGTCGTGCCGCTCAGTCAACGAATTACATCCGTTCGCGGGTCTTGCGGTTGATCAACGACCGAATCAGTTTCAGTTCCTCATCGTCGATCTCAGACGTTTCGAGCAGGTGCTGCATGACCGCCGTCGTCGATCCGCCGAAGACCCGATCGACGACGTCTTGCAGGATGTTGCGGCTGGCTTTCTGCTCGCGATAGATCGCTTCGTAGACGTAGCTGCGACCGTCTTTCTTCCGCTTGAGATAGCCTTTGTCGGCCATGATCGACATCACGGTCATGACCGTCGTGTAGGCCAGGTCCCGCACGCTGGCGAGCATATCCCGCACCTGTCGTACCGTCGTGGGCTCCGTTTGCCACACGACCTTCAGGATCTCCAGTTCCAATTCCGTCGGATGCTTCGACGCCGAACGAGCCATGATGCTCCTCTCCACAAGACCGTCGGGCCGCCTCGCGCGAATTGGCTGATGATCGCCCGAACCAAAATACTATTCGGTTAGTAGATTATCGGCTCAATCCGATCCTGCAATACTAAAAAAGTAGTATTTCGATTCAGCCCGCTTGGTCTGTGACGAGTTCGTTCGCATTGGGAAGTGATGGTCCTTCGACGGGGTCAATGGTTTTCCGCTTTGGCGAACAGAGCGTTGCGTAGAGGCACAGCCCCACCAGAACCGCCGCTGCGAGCAGACTGCGTTCGTAGTACAAAAACTCCAGCCAGGTGGGTGGCGTCACGCCGGGCAGATGGTTCAGTCGCTCGCGAGTGGCGGCGGCCATCCACTTGTCATCCGCGAGCCGCAACATCGTCGGCTTCAGAAACGAGCGGACCCAATTGAGATCGAGGTCGTCGGGAACGCCGTAGATCTCCATCAACTCGATGGCGTGCGAGGTTGGTTCCAATGAGCCCGGCTGCCCAATCCATGACCCTGCCGGCCAATTCAAATAGGTCTTGAAGCCGCCGGCCAGTTGGAATCCCCCTGAATCTTTGGAGTGAAACTTCCGGAGCAGGTGGTGGACCCGCTCGCGATATCGATCGGGTTGAACGGGGCGTTCGATGACCGCCAGAAGCTGCGTCGCACGCAACAGTTCGTCGAGAACAACGTCAGGGGATTCGGACTGGTATTCCAGCGTCGCGTGCAGCCGCTGCTCCAAGAGGTCTCGCTCTTGGGGCGACAAGTCCTGGCGCAGCACTGAGGCGCGGATAACCCAATCCATCTGAGTGAGGCTGAAGATCACTTGTGGCTTCAAACCACTGGGCGGAGCATCGACCAAGGAATGCCGCCAACGTTCATATTCCTTCAGTTGGCCGAGTTGATCGGCCGGCAGCAGCCCGACTCGCAGCGCGCTGCTCAGGATGAACCGGTTCTGCTCGCCAGAGAGTTCTTGGGCCAGCAACCGGCGCGGTTTGGACAGATCGGGGTGAAGCTGCGATTTCATCGCCCAGTTCGCCACGATTTCCCACTGCCGCCAACTGACCATTTGAAAGGGGGCGTGGTCGAAAGACTCGACGTAGTGCTTGATCCGAGCCGGAGTCGCCGGCCAAAGAATCGGATTCATCATCCAGGCCATCTGCGAAACGATCAAGATCGAGTACATGAGGGCCACCATCCGTCGTTGCACGGTTCCGATTCGTTGACCGGAAACGTTGGCAACCGGCGAGCCGACCAGAATGACGGGGAGCAGAATCAACGTCCCACCGAAAAAAATGGCGGCGACCAGCGTCTGATCGACGAAATGAATTTCCTGGCAGCCGATTCCTGTGAAGGCCGCCACCTGTCCGAGAAACATCAAGCCCATCAGACAGGATTGGCCGATCATCTGACGATTCCCAATTCCAAGCTTGGCATGACTCGCGAGAACACCGAGCAAGATTCCGAACGACAGGATGTAAAAGAGAAACAGCAGCCACGTTGCTCCGACCAGCCCCAAGGTGAGCATGGCGGCATGCACCGCGAAAACGCCCCACTTATGCTGGCTCCACCATTCGCAGATGGCCTCGTGGGTCGCTTGCTCGTCGCTCAATCGCGAGCCCTCTTGTTCGTGCGAACTGCGAATCTTCACCACGCTGAAGACCGTGGCTCCGAGCAACACGAACAAGCTGATTGCCGGAAAGGCCAAATAGCTGAGCAGCTTGTAGCCACCTGCTGCCGGAGCCAATTTCGTTTCGGCAGAGGACGCCTTGCAACCGGCGAGGATCGCCAGTGGCAGAAAGGACGCAGCGCTTCGCAGGAAGGGCGAGCATCCCGCCAGAGGGTCATCGGCACGCTGTCGTTGAGCGGCTTCCAATCGCGTCCTCACGCCGGCTTCAAACGTCGCTGGATCAACTCGGTAGGGACGCAAGGCCGCTCGCAATTCATCCTCGGAGACCAAGTTCACAGGCATAGCAACATCCTTCCGATCTGTGCGACTGAAAGCTCGCCCTCGAGCAACCGCCGCAAGCTGCGACGGGCTTGATAGAGACGTCCCTCCACCGTTTTGGCCGAGACCGACAACAGCGCCGCCACCTCTTTCACGCTGGTCTCTTCGAGGTAGTGCATGAGAACCACCTCGCGCTGCTTGCTCGGCAGCCGCGCGATCGCCTGCCGCAACGCATCCAGTTGTTGATCTGGCTCTGGATCAGCCGCGCAGACGGTCTGCTCCAGGATGGCCGGTTCCAACGTCACCGTCCGAGCACGACGACGACGACTCCTGGCCCAATTGCGGTATTGGTTGAGCGCCACTCCGCGCAACCAGCGTCCAAACATTTCCGGGTCATTCCAGTCGCCCCGGCAAGCTTCGCGGTTCAGCCAGGCTTCCGAAAAACTGTCCTGAGCAATCTCGACCGCGTCACCCCACGGAGCTCCCCATGAGGCAATCAGCCCAATCAGTGGCCCGCGATAAGCATTGATGAAAGCAGTCAGGTCCAAGTTGATCTCTCCTCGAACCTGAAGTGTCCAGAGCAAAGCCCGATCACACAAACTTTTGGAGAAGTTGTGCGAGAAGCTCCTGGAAAGTCGAGCGCATTCAACGGGCACTGTATCAGTCGATCGGCTTGGCCGACTCAAGCGGCGCGTCGATCACTCGGTTCTCTCCCTCGGCGACTTGCAGTGTGGTTTGCCACGGTTTGAAGCCGGGGACGTCGAGCTTCAGCAGGAGGTCGATGTTGGGATGCACGTCGAACCAGAGTTGACCGAGTACTTCAGTCCGGAATTGGGCAGATGGCAGGCGAGCACCCGCCTCGTCGGCCGCGTTCTGATCGGCGAATCGAGGAGTCGAGACCGAGCCAGCGATTTTCACGGGCTGTCCATCGTGTGTCGCGCGGAGCGTGATCGAGCTGGTTTTCATCGAACGGATGTGAAACGAGACTCCGTCGTTGTCGAACTTGACCGAAGACCACGGCGACGTCGGTTTCGCGTCTGGTCCGTCTCGAAGAATGCGCAGGAAGCCACCGAGATCGGCGTTCTGATCGATGCGGCCTTCGAAGCCGCGCGGGACGCGCAGTTCCAGGAGACCCGGCTGATCGGGCACTTCGCGAAGTCGGCCCGACCAATTCACTTTGCCGGCGACTCCGTTCAGCGACAGGCTGCGGCCGCTCACCGGTTGATCGTCGCTCGTCGTGTAGCGAGCGGTCATGCGCACCGACTCGGTCGGCTTGAAGTCGAGCTGCTGTTCGGTCAACGCGGTCTTGGGGAGATCCACCAGTTGATGAAGATAGACATCGGGCAGTCGCACACCCTCTTTGGGAAGTTCGGGGATGCGCCCTTCGTCAATGAGTTGCACGACGTATTGCCCGTACTGACACGGCGGGAGCGAATACTTTCCGTCGGCATCGGTCATCGCGTACCGCTGCGGAACTCGATCGCTACCGTCGGCTCGCACGACGACGTTCGCCACGCCACGGCCTTTCGCATCGGTCACTCGACCGAACAACCGCGTGCCGCGTTGCAGTCGGAAGACTGGCTGCTCGCCGAATTCCGGAGTGATCGCGCGCGACACCGCCGCCGCGTGGTTCGCGATCACATAGACGCGCCCTCGCTCGCGATCCCGAACGACGAGCCGATATCGGCCATTCGCATCAGTCGTCGTCGTGTGAGCCGAATCGTTCTGCCAACCTTGCTGATTGCGTCCGGAGAAGATCGTGATTCCTTTCGCCGGTCGTCCGTCGATGTCCAGCACTTGCCCGCTGACGATTTTCCCTGGGACCAACTCCACCTTGCGAATGAAGTCATGAGCGTGGTTCGGTTCCTTGTTGAACAAGAGATGCAGCGGCACCGCACGCGGCTCGGACGTCTGATAGTCCGGATGCTCCGCAATCCGTTCGACGAACAAGTCAATCCGCCCTTTGGCCACCTCGGGCAACTCAAACGTGAATCGTCCGACATTGCGAAACACCAGCTCGGCCAGCCGCTCTTTATTGCTGAGACCCTCTCGCAACGTGCCGAATCGAAATCGAACGGTCGCCCCGTCGATCGGCTTGCCGGTGACGGAGTCGATGACTTGGCCTTCGATCGGCTCCAAGGTTTGCGACACACGTTGAGCCGGCTTGTCTTGAACCTCGTCGTTCTGTGCGCGAGCACGAATCGTGATCGGCATGTCGCCTGTTGGCAGCACTTGTTGCCAGTCGTCTTCCTTTGGGAATCCGTCGTCCCCTTTGTCGTCGTTTCGCGAGAGGCTGCCGAAGTTGATGTCATATCGCAGCGTGTACTTGCCCGGCTTGTCGAGGAGGCCAATCCCTGAAGTCAGCGCATGAAGTTCGGCGACTTCGCCGGGCTTCAGCGTCCAGCGAACGAGGATCGGCCAACCGGTGAAGAACGCACCTTCGAGCCGTTTGGTTTTGCCCGCTTCGTCGGTGGCCGTGACTTTATCGAGCTGCCGTCCCGTCTCGCTGACGAACTTGATCGTGCGGTCAGAAACATTCTTCACATGGAAGATCGTCGAAACCTGCGGCATGGTCGGAAATATTCCCGGCGGATCATTCGTTGGTGCGGCTCCGGGGAACGGGCGAAATTCGACGGCGGCTTGCAGGCCGTCCTTCACCGGTCCCCACACGAGCTTGGGACGCTTCGCTTCGATGGCCTCATCGGCGACGGTGAACGTTACGGGGTTCGACGTGACCTCACCGTACCACGCTTTGGCTCGGAGTTCGTTGGCAGGATGCGATCGGAAAAAGGCCAAGTCCTGATCGGTCGGCCCGTGATAACGGACTCGCGCCTGATACTTTCCCGGAGGAAGTCGATGCTCCATCGGCGAGTGAAACCGCGACGGACGCAACACCACCACGAGCGACTTGCCGGGATCAATCGAGTGCGTCAACGCGCCGCTCAGCCGATGCGACGGTTCCAGAAAGACGCGCGAAGTCCGAGGCACCGGCTGCCCCTTGGCATCGGTGAATTCCAACTCGAACAGATACGGCGCAAAAACCTCCGGAGCCAACTTCCCTTCAAACCGAGGCTGCCCCTTGGCGTCGTATCTCACGCCGATCAATGTCCGCGCCCTGTCGCTGACGTTCTGCAACTCGACTGCAAACGTCACGTCCTCCCCACGAGCAAACGCCGCCACCGACTTCGAAAGGTCCGGCGACTCATCATTCACCGCCGCCGGCACGGCAACGAGTCGGCACTGTAAGGCGTTGGGGTTCGCCTGTTTGATTGCCTCGGCTGCTTCCGGGTTTTTGTCCGCCGTGATCTTCAACACGTCATCTTCGACAACCAGTGCGAGTCGTTTCCCTCCGACGTCTTCCAGAATGATTTTCAGCGCGTTACGAAGTTTGACGTCCTTCAAAGTGCGTGAGAGAAGTACGTCCTGTTTCACGTTCAATTCCGACAACGCGGCCACATCAATGATGATCGGCAGCCGGTGTTGCTTCGCCACGAGCGCGATCACGTCGCTCAAGTTCAGAGCCTCAATCGTCAGCGACGTGGGTCGTTCCAATTCCTCCAGGATTCGAGTTTCAACGGCACTGAGCTTCGCACCGGTTGCGGGTGCCGGTTGTTTGATGATCGTTTGCGGTGACGTCACAAAGACGGGGACTGCCCCGTGATTGCCGAGGTTGACTCGGACCTGGATCTTTCCTGGTTCCGACAAGATCGACCACGGCTCGTCGATCAGCTCACCAAGTCGCGATTGCCACAAGCCCTCGCGGACCCAATGCGGCCACTTGATCGTCAGCGTTTGTGACGTTCCCGGCAGCACCTTGATCTGCGGCAGCGGTTGCTTCACCGCATTCCGGATGCGGGGTGAAAGCGCTCGAAACTGCCCCGGATGCATCGTGAGGCTGATGTCTTCCTCGGAAAACGGGATCGGTTCTTTCGACTCGTTTTTGATCTCGATCGAAATGACCTCATTGTCGGGGGACGCTCCGGCGACGGTCGCGCTGACGGTGAGAAAGTCTCCCACAAACGTCCCCACGTTTCGCAATCGTTGCTCAACGATCGGCTGCTTCGTCGGCACGGTGATTTGAAATGTCGTCCTCTGTTCAGAATCTCCGGCAGCCACCAACCAATGCGTCCCCGGCGTCAACTTCTCCAACGAAATGAGACCCTCTTTCGTGGGGGACTCGTGCCAACTCCGACTCTTCTCACCGGGGAATCCCACGGAGGCGGAAACGACTCCATTGAACCGAGCCCGACTGCCATCGGAGTTAAAAACCGTCAGCTTGGAAGACTGCGCTCGACGCGGGTCTCCCGACCCCGCCGCTGGATTGGACCGCAGGTCTCCTTCTGCCTGACTCCGCTCCGCGCTGGCTGCGGGAGCCTTCTGATTGACGTTGGGCACGACGCGTGGAATCTGAATCTCGTTGCCGTCTTTCACGGGAGGCAACGGGTCTGCTTGGCCGGCTTTCTTGAGCGTTTGCAGGTAGGTGATGTAGTCCGCCAGCGTGACGATCCGCACGCCGTACTCGCGAGCCCCTTTCTGCATCAGTTCGAATTGCGTCTGATGTCGGAGGGCTCGCTGCTTGTCTTGTTCGGTCTTCGCGGTTGCCAGTGTCGGCAGTTCGCCAAGCACAAGAAATCGAGTCTGCGGCGTGAGTCCGTACTTCTGAACTCGCCGAATGCCGTCGGTTGACTCGTTGTGCAACACGCGGTTGCCGTCGTCGTCGATTCGCACATCAATCCGCGTCCCCGCATAGTGCGACAGCAACACGAATGAATCTCGATCGGAAATGTCGGGCAGTTTGACGATGCCCGCGAACGAGACATGGTCGACCGGCAACAACCAGTAGAGTTCGTCAAAAATCTCCGGCCAGAGTTCTTCCGCCGCCGCATTCCGACTGAGTAGCACCTCTCCAAGCCGCGTGATTCCAAACGATCCAATGCGTGGCAGCTTCGGATCGCGACGGTTCAAGACGGAGGAATCGGCGGAGTGATCCGAGAACCACAGCGTGATTCGCGCCTCTTCGGTCTTCGTCTTCTCCGTCGAACCATTCGGCCCACGGAACTCGAAGGCTCGGTCTTGCCGATCCACCGTCCAGCCGTTTGGCAAAACCTGTTTGACACGCTCGTGGAATTCCGCCGCTTCGTCCTTGTCATACGGCACGACCTCAAGCTGTGGAGATTTGGCCGGTTGATTCGGTCCTCTCTGCGGCGGTTCGGCGGGTCCGTTCTTGCCGCTCACGAAGACACCGTCAAATCGTCGGTCGGCGAGCGGCGTGGTCGCGTTGACCACATGGGCGATCCGCAGCCGCAGTTCATCCTTGAGCACGTCCGGTTGCTCAAGCAGGCACACGCCAACCACGTTCTCAACGGTTCGGAACGGAATCAGCCGGGGTAAGTCGGTTCGCAGTTCGACCTGAAGTCGCTGATCGACGAACCCCGATCGGTCGTCGCGCGTCGTGAACCGAGTGACGAGGTCGCTCGGCCGAGTCGTCCATGTCCACGAGCCATCGCGTCGCCGATCCAACTCGACGGTTGGGTGACTCACATCGATGCGCACGTCGGTGCGAACCATCCAAGCCAGAACAAGCTGGCTCGTTCGCCCCGAATCATCACTCAACGGTTTGGCTTCACTGCGGAGAATCAAGTCGATCCCTTCCCGCTTGAGCCACGCATTCAACTGGGGCTCCTTCGGTTGAATGACGGCGTAAACTTTTTCGGAATCAAGCTCGACCGCAAACGGCGGCTTGGCGATTCGCCCCCGATCCAAGTCCACGAAGAACCACCGCCCACCATGCGCCTCACCCCGCTTCAATTCGAGTCGCAGCTCGTCGGTGAAGCGAGCCTCATTGGCATCTACTTTCGGTTCAGGAGCCGATTCGACCTTCACCTTCACGTCGGTCATCTCACCCGGATTCAGCGCGACGTTGTCGAACGTGACCCAATGCTGATACGGACGGACGCGGTACTCGAAGCCGGCGACTCGCGAGATCGGTACGTCGAAGCGGAAGAAGCGTTCGGAGTCTCCCCAATGTGGTGAGCCATCGGGCAGTCGTTTCTGATTAAGGCCCGCGCCGAGCGACGTGTGCCGATGCTGCTTGCCATGCACATCAATGAGAACCAACTCCAAGTTCATCGGCTTGGGGACGTTCGGTGCTCGCCAAGTGATCTGCGTTTGCTGGCTGAGCACTTTGTTCTCCGCCTCTTTCTCCGGCGACATGACCGGTCGGCCATTGACCGTTGCTGGCTTGAGGAACGGCGTGGCGATGCTGACCACTTCGATGTCTTCCCCGACGCCGTCAGCGATTGTTTTCAACTCGCCAATTTCGACCGTTGCGGGTTCGGAGCCCTCGGCCGCATCGACCAAAAGCGCGCCAGGCTGCCGTCTCGTTGGTGGTATGAGTCCGCGAGGACTGTTGCTGTCCAAGAGTTGGCCTGGATCGACTCCGTCAACCACAAGCGCTCCAGAACGACGAGCCACATTCGCGCGACGAACGAACGTGACTCGCTCTCCTTTGGCATTCAGGAAGCGAGCCGGCGATTGCTGTTGAGTAGCGATGCCCACCTCAAAGCGCCCCGTCTTCTGACCGGGAGGAAAGGCAAATTGGCCTCCGATTCGGATAAACGACCCACCCGAACCAGGAGGTTCCGCCAAGATCACGCTCGACATGCCTGACGCGGTCACGTCGAGATAACTCACCTTGTCTCCATGTACTCGGAGCAACGCGCGGCGCACCTCCTGGCCGGCAACGCGAAGCATTTCATTTCCATACTTCGGCACTTCGTTGAGTGGAGACCCATCCGCCTTCCACCACGTCTTCGGCTCAGCCTCCATCGCCGCCAGCCCGACGAATTCGACTCGCACGCCGTTCGGCAACGCCGCCATGAGCGGATCGCGGCGGAGTTCGGGAGTTTTTCCAATGGACGCCTTCACGTCGGTCTTGTGTCCCGGCTGAAACGAAACGTTCTCGAAGGTGACCCAATGCCGATACGCTCGCAGTCGAAAGCGATAGTGCGCGACTCGCGCGAGCGGGATCGGATACGTCCAGCCCCACTCGCCATCGACGAACGCGAACGCCGCTCCCTTCACAGCGTTGCCGTCGATGTCGATCAGATCTCCCTCCGTCGAAGCACGGATCTTGGAGACATCAATCGGCCCAGTCACCAACCGTGCTTGGCCGTTGACCTCGCGAAATTTCATCTCGCCCGTGGACTCATACGTGGACCGCAACTCTTCAGGGATCGGCCCATCCACCTCATTGGCCTGAGCCGGGCGTATCGTGAGCCACGGTCCAAGCGCGCCACCCTTGGTTCCAAATCCGACGCGCACGACTCCCGATTTGATTCCCGGCAGCGGCCCCGCGCTCAATGCCTTTTCGTAGAGACCGTTCGCGACATCTCCGTTTCCCGAGGCAACACTTTCTCGTGAGCCATCGATCACGACCCAACCCTCCGCATCGTCGGTCGGTTTCAGACCCCGAATCCGCACGGCAACACCCGCCCAATCCGCAAATCGTGGGTTGTTTCGATCGGCCGCGATGATGAGCGGCGTGCCAGGGAACGGCTCCGGTTTCAATAGCTCACCATCCGGTCGCCACCAGATCATTCGATCGGCTGGTTGCCCAGCCGCGGGCTTCGCGTTCGCCGCGATCGTGGTGACTCCGAGCAACTCCACTTCGACTCCGTCCGCCGTTTTCACCAAGAACGGATTCGACGAGGGCAACTCCTTCGGCTTCTCCCAAGAGAACACGATCGACCCACAAGTGACACCCAGAATCAGAACCAGCGTCACCAACCCTCCGAGCCACCCGCCCCCCATTCGAGCGGACCAGGATTGAGAACCGTCGATCGGCTCACGACCAATCCCCACGATCCGCCGAATGCACGCGAGCAGCGATCCATCCGCTACACCCAGCGCGAGCACCGAACTGCGGCCGCGCAATTCTTCGATCGCCAGCAACGCGCGGCCGTACTCAACGCGGTTGCCGAACGACTCCACCACGAGGTCGTCGCAGCAGTGTTCCCGTTCGACTCGAATCTGATGCGACAGCCACCACACCGCCGGGTGATAAAAGAAAAACGTCTCGACCAGAGTTTGCAGCAGGTTCACCACGAAATCATGCCGCCGCACATGAGCCAGCTCGTGAGCCAAGATCGCTTCCAACTGCTCGGCCGGGAGGCTCGTCATCAAGCTGACCGGTAGCAACACCACCGGACGCAGATAACCGACCACCACAGGCACTTGAGCCAACGTCGATTGCAACACGCTCACCGCACGCCGCAATCGCAATCGCTCGGACACGCGACGTAGCGCGGCCAGCACGTCGTCCGAAGCCGGCGATACACCAACTCGCTTCAACCGCCACAACGTATGCCAACCGAGCAACGGCCTCAGCGAGCAGACCGCGACGCCGATGCACCAAACAGCGACGATCCAAGTCAGCCAAGGTTGCAATGCGACTTTGATGCGCAACGACAACGCTACTTCTTCTTGGCGAGTGGGGGGCGTCAACTCCCCGGTTGTTTCGGAGTTAAGCGACGTCTCAGTCACCGGGGGGCTAACACCTCCCGCTCGCCTTATGCTTGTGGCATCGTCCGGGGTCGGGTCTTCAAAGGCCGTTGTGCTGGCGAGCCGGGGGGCGTCAGCCCCCGGACTGGTTGAGTGAATCGCATCAGGTCCGGGGCCTGACGCCCTCCGGCTCGCCAAGTCATCGCGCGAGAGCGACCACGTCACCAGAGACGTGACAACCATCACTCCCATCGCCACGACATGGACGCCGTACCGAGCCGCCGACGAATTTCGCCGCATCGCTCGCGCGATCACACCCGCCAGCAACGCGACGAGCGCGAACTGCCACAGCGAATGCACCAACACCCAACCGAGTCGCTCAACCAGCGGATTCATCACTTCCCCTCCATCTCATCGAGTAGCTTTCGAGCTTCCTCAATCTCGTGCTTCGACGCTTTCCCGGACGCCAGAGCTTGCAGCACGAGGCTCATTGCCGAGCCGTCATAGACTTTCTCAATCAGCTCGGTGAGAAACTTCTTGGCCGCCCGCTCGCGAGTCATCGCCGCGCGATAGACCAGCGGCGTTGCCTTCTCGTCCCGCTTGACCAGCCCCTTGGTCAGCATCACCGAGAGCATCTTCACGCTGGTTGAATAATTCGTCCCCTTGGCCTCATTCAGCCGCGCGTGAATGTCGCGCACGGGACTTGGCCCCAGCTCCCAGAGGATTCGCAAAATTTCCAACTCGACCGCCGTCGGCTGAGATGATCCCAATTCCCGCATGACACCGCCTCCGCAATTCTTGACATCTAGCGAAACCTTTCGCCACGCAGACTGTAGCGAAGCCTTTCGCTGCCGCAAGCTCGATGTTGCCGAGTAGGATGGCCGCCCTCGGCCGTCCTGTGTTGGAGTTCAACGGCATGAACCGCAAGACAGCCGGGGGCGGCCATCCTACGATCAGAAAAAATCCGATGATTGGCGTGTAAGAATTCGACGTCAGCGGAGTTACTCTTTGCGTGGCGACGTGAAGTCTGAATGAGCGGCGGGGCGCTAGCCGCCGGTATTGAACGAAGCCGGAACCCGCGGCTAGCGCCGTGCGGCTCACAGGAATGACTCGAAACTCGATGGTTGGCGAATTCAGCGACGAAAGGTGACTGTGAACGAGACGCCGCGAACACGTCCGAGCCTGCTGCTGCGCCTGCGGGGTGAGCGTGACGAGCGGGCGTGGGCGGAGTTCTTGCTGCTGTATGAACCGCTGGTCCTGCGGCTGATGCGGCGGCGCGGGTTGCAGGAGAGCGATGCTCGCGACACGACACAGCAGGTGCTGCTGCGGATCAGTGGAGCGATCGAGCGGTATCAACCGGATGGGGCGGAAGCCTCGTTTCGGCGGTGGTTGTTTCGAGTGGCTCGGAATGTGGTCGTCACGTTTTTGACTCGGCAGTCGCGGCGTGCGGAGATGATGGATGATCGGCAGATCGAGGAGTTGCTGGATGCGACGGTGCCAGCCAGTGCCGAGTCGGATCTATTCGATGCTGAGTATCGGCAACAAGTGCTCGCGTGGGCGACCGAGCAAGTGCGGTGCGAGTTCCGCGAGACGACGTGGCAAGCGTTCGTGGAAACGAGCATCAATGGGCGAGCGATCGCGGAGGTCGCTCGCGAGTTGAAGCTGTCACCCGGCAGCGTGTACGTCGCCCGTAGCCGGATCATCGCGCGGCTGCGAGCGAAAGTCGAAGAGTTTGAGAGCGAAGACTGATGGGACGAAGGGGAGGCATGGGACAAATGGGGTGATGAGTGATGTAGCAACGCCATTTCCATACGTCCCATTGGTCCCATAAGTCCTATCAAACACCCCGAGCCGCCGTCTGTCACACGAAGAAACCCCATGACCCAACCCATCACTCATTACGATCGCGATTGCCTGCAACGGTTGTTGGAGGACGCTTTGCCGGAGCCGTTGGCGGGTGACGTCGCTGAGCATGTTGCTGAGTGCGGCGAGTGTCGTCGGCAATTGGAGTCGTTGGCGGGGGAGCCGCAGTGGTGGTCGCAGGCTTGCAGTGGGGTGAAGGAGATTCTGGGGGAGCCGGCGGCGTATTTGTCGGATGGTTCGGGAGGGCGGGACAAACAGGGTCGGGACGGAGTCCCAACCTACGACTCGGGGAGCGATGACTCGTTTGCGACGGACTTCGCGGTGGACTTTCTGGAGCCGAGCGATGATTCGGCGATGCTCGGTCGGTTGGGGGAATACGAGATCCTCGAAGTCATCGGCCGAGGCGGCATGGGTGTTGTGCTCAAGGGGCATCAGCGAGAACTCAATCGGTATGTGGCGGTGAAGGTGCTGGCTCCGTATTTGGCGTTGAGTGCGGCGGCTCGGAAGCGGTTTGCGCGGGAGGCTCAGGCGACGGCGGCGGTGGTCAATCCGCATGTGATGGCTATTCATGCGGTCGCCGCGACGGCGAAGCTACCGTATCTGGTGATGCCGTTCGTCGCCTGCGAGTCGCTGCAACAGCGGCTCGATCGGCAAGGTCCGCTCGATGTGAAAGACGTGCTGCGGATCGGGCTGCAAGCGGCTAGCGGACTAGCGGCGGCGCATGCTCAAGGGCTGGTGCATCGCGACGTGAAGCCGGCCAACATTCTGCTGGAGACCAGCGTTGAGCGAGTCATGCTGACTGACTTCGGCCTCGCCCGCGCGGTGGATGATGCGACGCTGACTCGCACGGGGATCATCGCGGGGACTCCGCAGTACATGTCGCCGGAGCAAGCCAACGGCGACGCGGTCGATCATCGGTCGGACCTTTTCAGTCTCGGCAGCGTGCTGTACGCGATGTGTACCGGCCGCCCACCTTTCCGAGCGGAGACGACGTTCGGCGTGTTACGTCGCATCCGCGAAACCTCGCCGCGTCCGATTCGAGAGATCAATGCCGACATCCCGGATTGGCTCGAACGGATCGTGCTGAAGCTACTGTCGAAGTCGCCGGAAGATCGCATCGCCTCGGCGACGGAGATCGCGACGCTGTTGGAGCAATGCCTCGCTCACGTCCAACAACCGACGGCAGTTGAGTTGCCAAAGGTAGGTTGGGCACTCTTGCCCGACCGTTCGGAAGCGAGGAAGGCAGGGTCGGGCAAGAGTGCCCAACTTACAAGGCACTGGCTTGTGCTCGGAGCTGCAGTACTTGCCGCGATCGTTCTCGCGACCGCGTGGCCGAAAACGAAACCGATCCCGAACTCACCCGGCGAGCCAACGCCCGAACCATCCACGCTCAACCCGCTGCTGGACTGGAACGCCACGCAAACGGAACTCGATGACACGGCAGCGACGATCGAACAACTCGATGCCGACGCGAAGAGGGACTTGGAATGACTCTTCAACAATCACAATTTGCAGACGAGTTAGACGGCACGCTGGTGTTTACTCCGAAGGAGTTTCGTCACATAGCCCAGGGTTGCCGCGCTTCGCGGCTACCCTGGGATTGTGTCGCGAATGACCGATCTACCCTGAAAGGGTTGCGTCCGTCACGAACGCCTGATGACAGAACCCCGTTGGGGTACAGACGAGTCACACATCAGTCACCCTGGGTAGTCGCGAAGCGCGACAACCCTGGGCTATGAGACACAACGCCTTCGGCGTAAAGACACGAACCTCATGTCGCCAATGCCACAAAGGACAATCATGAAACTCACAACGCAGCGAATACTTGGCTGGCAGACTTCGTGTCTGCGTGCCTTCGTGGTGATCTTCGGCTTTGCCTTGGCTCTGACGATCGTCTACGCACAGGAGAACAAGCCTGTCGGTGAGGCTGCCAAGTCTGCGGAAGCTCCCACCGCTCCCGAAACCCCGACTCCGGCCAAGCCGGTCGCAGTAGCTTCCAAGATGCCGGATATCTCCGGCACATGGCGCAATCGCAAAGATCCGCAATCTGCCGGCATCGTGATTCGTCGGGTTGAGGATGGAACCGGGGATTTCCGGTTTGAGGGCCGTCCCGGCCGGATCATTCCGGGCCCTCCCATCAAATGGTCTTCGAGCACTCAACGCTTCGAGCAATTGATGTTCGATCCCGAACAGAAAGACCCTGCCAAGCGGACTCTCGAACTCCTGGGCGATGGCAAGACGATGAAGTGCACCGTTGCATTCGACGAAGCGTTGCAGAAGGAACTCGTCAAGAACGGCAGCATCACGGAGGCGGAACAGCAGGAATTGTTGAATCAGGAATGGGTCCGAGCAGACCAGCGTCCCGAAACACCCGCTCGAGAAACCGAATCTCCAGAAGAAACGGACGAGCCAGTCGATCCGCTGAAGCCAGGGCGTGTTGGGTTGCAGCCCGCAACGCCACTGGCCAAGCAGATCGTCGAACTCTTCGGACCACGAGGGGCCAAGGTTCTCGATTACGAAGAAGGCAAGCGGCTGCACATCGAACTCCCACTGGACCTCGCGAACGATCTCGAAAAGCTTTTGAAGCTCGTGGCGGACGAGTCTCTGAAACAGGCCAAGCCCCTCCCCGACTCGGCTGCGGAGAATCGGCATGCCGTCGAATTGGAACCCGTGACGCCGCTCGCCAAGAGCCTTGTGGAACTGTTCGGTCCGCGCGGGGCAAAAGTCCTGGAGTTTGAAGCCGGGAAGCGGCTGAAGGTGGAGGCTCCCGGCGAGGTCTTCCTCGACTTGGAGAAGATGCTGAAGCTGGTCGCCTACGAGACTCAGAAACCGGCGGAACTCAAACGCAGCTTTGCACTGACGACGGATCAGAACGGAGTGCAAAAAGCCTCGCGCGAAATTCCTGCCGGGATGGTCGTGGCGTTGGTGCCCATCGACCAGACGACGACGAACATCGGTCTGATTCGACCGGGCAACCGTGTCGATGTGCGAGTTTCCTCCCGCATGGCGGGCTCACCGTTCAACGAGGTCAAGACGGTATTGGAGTACGTCGAGGTCTTCGCGATCGGCGACGTTCGCGATCCCGAGCATCCCACCGTGAAGCATGTGTCGCTGCTCGTGACCATCGAGCAAATGCTCCAGATGAAGCAGGCCGGCGAGAAGGGCACGATCCATCTCGCGTTGCGACACTCGAACGATGAAACAAGCTCCAAGTTCTCAGACGACTCCAAGATGCCGGACATCACCGGGACATGGCGTGTGAAATTTGTGTCTCCTGAGACCAATGCCGCAACGATCGCGGAGATGGAGATTCGGCGAGTTCAAACCGGTGCCACGGATTTCCTGATTGACCAACCCTGGGTCACCACACCGACGAGGATTTCCGTGAAATGGTCTGCTGCCCGTCAACGATTCGAAGGGGCTTGGGAGGATGACGGCGATCATTCCAAGATCACTCTTCAACCACTGGTCGGGACGAACAAGGTGCGTGTCATTGTTGCGAACCCTCAGAAGCCATCAGCGAAGGAAACTCCGAAAGATGGCGGTATCAAAGAAAGCCCAGAGGAAGAGCTAGTCACTCAAGAGTGGACCCGAACGTCGTTGTCGCTTTCCACCACCTTTTCGGCGAAGCGCTCTGGCCTGCTCGAAACGTCGGCACTCCCAGAGAACCCTCCTTACGTCGCCGACGCCAAGATTCCGGAGATCGTCGGCACATGGAGCCGCCGAGCAGAGAACGGAGCGTCCTCGGAACTCACGATCTGGCCGGTTGAAAACCGCGAGTGGATGTTCTTCATCGAAGTTGCGGACGGCAACGGTCTCCTGGAGTGGAAGCCGGACAGCCACAACTTCCAGGGCTATTTCACCGTCAACGTGCTCGGCGAGCGGCCTGTTGGGGTTTCACTGTCGATTGGGCCGAACGCGACGAGGCGGCTCGTCCTCTCGCCGTTCGAGGACCAGCGGAAGCAACTCCTGCGCAGCGGCGCGGCAAAGACGGAACGCGAACTCGATCGGAAACTGGCAACCGATTGGGCCCGCGTCGAAGCCCCGGCTCAGCCGATGCCAAAGCCAACCGTCGCCCTCGTGAAGACCGAAATCGAGCCGTCGCGCGTGCGTGAGTTGCTCCGCGCTAAGTATCGCGAGCAGCCCTATCACTTCTTCTCGAATGCCACGTTCCGTTCGGTCATCGTGTTCGCGCCGGCGGAAGCTCAAGATGAGATCGAAGCGGCCGTTCACAAATTCGATGTCCCAGAGAAACCGAATCAACAAGCTGCGGAGTCCAAACCAGATGCGATTCAGAAGGTTCATGAACCGACCGAGCAATTGGCGGTACTTCTAGGGCATGTTAAGGCGTTGACCACGCGGGAGGCGATCTCTCGGATCGCGATTGCCGGTACGGACATCATTGATTTCAACCAGTTGTCCGAAACGAAAATCGCCGTGATCGGCAAAGGTGTCGGCTCCACCTCCTTGCTGTTGTGGCTCGATAAAAATCCCGAACCTCGCACGATTCTCGTGACCGTCACTCGCGAGACGAGTACGGTCCGTCTCGACACTCCCGCCGCGAAGCAGTTGGTCGAGCAGCTTGTTGCTCAAGAGTCGGCGGCGGCGGCTGAGGCGGCGACGATTCGGCAGCTTCAAGCGAACGGGCAGGCCGAGCAGAACCAGCCGGCGATTGCCGAGCATCAACGCAAACTCAAGAACCTGCTGAGCACCGCGTTCGACCTGAAGCTGCAAGTGGAAGAACTCCAGGTAAAGGAACTGCAGTCCCGCCTCAGCCGCCTCGAACGCCAGATCGGCCAGCGCAAGGAACTCCGCGAAAAGATCATCAACCGCCGCGCGGGTGAGCTGATCGAAGGGGACGCGCTGCGATGGGACTCGACCGCACCTGTGTCAACGAAACCTCCAGGCTCAGTTGTCAGCAACACCAAGAAGGGAGCAACACCGGAAGTTGTTGCGATCCTCCGCACGCGATTAGACCTGCTGTGGGATGACCTGCGAAATGGAACTGCGAAGCCGAGCGAGGGCTTGCGGGCGATCAATGAACTGGCCCAGGCCGAACCTCCGGAGGCTCACAAGCAGCATGTGGAGCGGCTTCAAGCTCTCAGGGAATTGGTACGAGGAGCTCAAGTCTCACAGGCCGAGGTCTTGGAGATCGAAGCCGCGTATGAAGCCGCTCGGTCTGCGGGTGACAAACTCGTCAAAGCGAAACCAGGGGTGCCATCTTCATCAACCGCACCACCAACGAAAACGGATCACATCGAGATCGATCTCTACGCCGGCTCGCAGGTCTTGCCGGGACTCGGAAAGAATCCGGGATACAGCAAGCTCGTTCAAAGCTTGAATGCGTTGAAGGGAGTGACGGTCAACTTCCGCGAGGCGGGCCAAGGGGACGTGATCGTGATGGCGATTGTTCGCGATCCCTCGCAACGCTGTCAGCGAGAAGCTCGGCAGACGCAGAAAGAATCCGAACTCCGAATCGCGATCAACTCGGCCCTGAAAGCGGCGGGCATCGAGGCGACTCGATGGGACGAGAGTGCGGCTGCTGAGAACGCCGAAAGCAAGTCGGCAAACAAAGCGGAAACACAGACCGCGGCGTCGAAGTCCGATCCAAAAGCGGAGATGCTCGCGAAGTTGCAGGGCCGCTGGGACCTTGACACCCATGATCCCGAAGGCATCCCAATCTTTGCGGAGATCAAAGGCGACATCGTGACGATCTGGCGTGAGTTGGGCTTCGAGCGTGAGGACGCAGAATCCGTTCAGCTCAAGTTCGGAGAACCAGGGCTGCCTCAACAAATCGATCTCATCATGAATCCCAACGACGGCGAGAGTCGAACCGTCGTGCTGGGAATCATCGAATTCGCCGACGACGTGGTCCGCATTTGCTTAAACAACACGACAGAATCGCAGCGTCCGGAAGTTTTCGCGACCGGAAAGAAGACTTCCATTTGGGAACTGCGGCGCAAGCCAAAGTCGGACGATCCGATGTCCGATCTGTTCCCGTCTCTGGAAAAGCTGCGTGAGCATCTCTCGAAGTCACCAAAGGAGAACACGTCGTTACATGCCGAATAGGCTGCCGCGTTGGTCTTGGAAAAGCTCGGAGTGAAGTTCGGCTCGGCGGTCGATGCGAAGGCGTTCCGTCGAAATATCACGGATTTGGATTGAGGACGAGCATGTCGATGAGATCCAGAGTCTGCGGCGATCTCTGCTCATTTCTCTTTCATCCGCCGCAGGGGAATCACTCGGCGTTGGTTTTTAGAGTCGAGACCGGGATCGCAACGGCTGGTTCGGCAGTCGCGGTAGCCGCACCGGCAGGCACGATGATCAGCCGGTAGGCCTTCCGAAGTTGCTCGACTTCGCGCTGGCCGATTTCGTTGGTCTTGTTGAGGATCAGAGTGGCTCGCAGTTGCCGTTTGAGGTCGTCGAACGTCCCTTGCGGTTGGACGATTCGCTGACGCTGGTAGATGACGAATTGATCTCCCACCGGAATGACGTCGCTCACTTCTCCGTCCTTGAGCTTGGCAAGCACTTCATCCTGTGGGGCGGGCGGAATCGTTGGGATCAGCGTGCGGCCCGTGAATGAATTCGCCTGACCGTGCTTGGCCGCGATGTCCGCGAACTGCTGGGGGTTCTGGCGGACTTCACGAGCAACCTCTTCGGCCTTGGCTTTGTCGGCAAACGAAACCTGCTGGCTGGCGACTCGACCCGCTTGAGCCAGTTGGTAGGCGTCGCGTAATTCCTGTTCGGTCGGCTCCGTCGTTTGGCCGGAGTACTTCACCAGCGCCAATTGCTGACGACTCGCCTGCAGGAACTGTTGCCCCATCGGCGTGAGCTTCATGGCTTGAAGAAACAGATCGACCGGAATCGAATCCCGATCGGCGTGGAGCTGAAGCAACTGTCGAGCTTCTTCATCGGTGACAGTAATGCCTCGCGCTTCGAGGGCGGTCTCGATCAGCGCTCGATGCACTTCGATGTGCAGTTTGAGCTTGTCGAATTCCGTCTCCAGCTTGTTGGGCAGATCGGACAACGCGATGGACCGAGGCGGCTTCGTCCCAATTCGCATGTTGCTCGGCATCGGCATCGCCGGTGTGACAATCTTCAATTCTCCGAAGAGAGTTTCCGTGCCGCGCACGACGTAAAACTTCAAAGTGCCGTGCTGCACGACGTGAGGATGTCCGAGGACATACTGAAGATTGTCAAAGGTGGTGGTCTCCCAAACGTGGAGGCCGACCAGGATGTCGTCCTTACGAATGTTGTTCTGTGACGCAGGGCTGTCAGCGCGAACCTCGGTCACTTTCATCCCGCCTTGGTACTTCGAGAGAAGCTGTTTTTTCTCCGGCTCCGTCAGTGGTACGAATCGAAGTCCCAGCATTTGCCAGGCGTTCTCGATGATAGACTGATGCGCTAAACGTGCCGGCTTCCACGGCTCACCCGTACTGAGCGTGGTTTTCGTCGGAGGCGTCACTGGAGGTTGCGCCGAAGCGGCCGCTGGCTCACGATCGAGACGTTGAATCAACTCGCGGACATCCTGACGCAGTTCGCGAATCTCGTCGCGAAGCTGTTCGAGTTCCTCGGACTTTGGAGAGTTTCCGGGGCCAGCTTTGAGAGGCCGCACTCTCTGCGGTTCGGTGATTTTTGACTCGGCGAGTGGAGTGGCGTCAGCCCCCCGGTTCGTCGTACGGTCACGTTCCACCGGGGGGCTGACGCCGCCCCGCTCGCCGGTCGAATTCGAGTCGGCGTTGTCTGCGATCCCGTTCGCTTGTCGCACGGCGCGTGGCTCCGTAGCTGAAGTCGTGAGACTTCGGTCCGAACTCTCACGAGTTCGGCTACCGATCGCCGCCCCGACCTTCAACCGGTTGAGCACCTTCGGAGCGAACTGCTCGGCGAGTTCCACGATGCCGGTCGCGTCTTCTTCCGAACCAACCGTCCCTTTCAACATCAGCGAGTTCGCGCCGACCGAAGTCATCGTCACCTCCGCCGCAGGGAACTGCTGGCGGATGTGCAGTTCCAACTCGCGCGTGTCGGCTTTGACGAGGATCTCCATCTGCGCGAGATACGAATCTCCTTGAGCGAAGATCAATCGTCCGAGTCCCGGTTTCTTGGCGATGAGGCGTGGCCATTCCGGGTAGCGTCCATCGACCTTTTCGATGTCGTAATGATCGTCGGCGTGAAGAATCTCGATGTCTTCATCCGCCGGTATTCGCCAGACTCCCTCGACGGCCAGTTCCACGGGAACCAGTCCGATACTGGCGGGTAGAGTCTCCAAAACGTCGCGAAGAGCGGCTTTCTGGTTGAATCCACGACCGGAGGTACTCAACAAACAGCACGTCATCGCCAAGTCCGCCCGCTCCTGAAACTCTTCCAATGTGTCGTTCGAGCTGGCAGCCATGTGCGACCGCAGCGTGACCCTCAATCCTTCGCCTCGCTCAGACTTTGAAATGGCAACCACTCGCAATCGCAATTTGCGGGCATCGGACGGACTCAGCACCCCCACGGCCGTTCGATTTCGGTTCATGAACACGAATACCGGAATGACTTCGTCTCCGACCTTCATATCGTCGATCGGCCAGCGGTCTTCGACGGTGATGTCCTTCGGTGCCGGACTTGATTCACCTGGTGTCGGCGGCGTGGGCCAAGGCTCTTCGTGCAGAGGTCGCGATCGGCTTTTGGACACCGTGGCTGGCTTGGCGTCCTGCGGCTTATTCGTTGCCTGTTGTTCGACGAACAACGTCGGCTGGATCTGCACCAAGCGAGTCACGTCTTGCTTGCCAATCTGCTGAGCGACCAGTAATTGCTCGCCGAGCTTCAATTGAGCAGAAAGTCGAAAGCCTTGGCTGGAGATCAGTGGGATGCCGGAGTCGTCGTTTTCAGGTTTTCGATCGAGTTCGCAGTGCTCGAAATCGAGGCCAAGCGCGAGTCGGCCTTGATCCATGAGCCTCGGCAGAATCTTCAACTTCAATCCAAACTCATGAAACGCGATCTCGTCTGAGTCACCGGCTCGTGGAGTGAAGATCGGCACTTCACCGCCGCTGAGCATCGTGGCTTCTCGACCGTTGGTGGCGACCAGAGTTGGCTCGGTAATCGTCTTGAACGCGGACGAAATGTCGTGGCCATGCAGCGTCTTCGACACGGAGCTGTTCCGCACGGCAAACGCTCTGAACGGTGCCGTGAGCGGTGAAATCGACAGATCAAATTCGGGAGGCTGAATTGTGATCCCTTCCGGCAGCTTGGCCAGACCATTGACTCGGTAGAACGAAAATACGCCCGAATCTGACTTCGTAATCACACGCAGCTTGGAGTGATCGACGTCCCAAACCTTCACATCGAACCGAATCTGCTGCTGCGGTGACTCGAAGAACTCCACCGATGTTGCTCTCAAAGTACCGGGCGCACCTTCAACAACCACACGGTTATTTTCTGCGGAGATCTTGACCCCCGGTTTCAGAGGCAGCTCCGGTGCGAGCCCTTTCTGCGGCGGGTCGGCTTTCAATGTCGCGGCGACCAACAACGCCCCGACGATCCACAACGAAACCATCCTGAGTGACATGGCGATTCCTTTCCTTGGAGTGCGGTGTTTCAGCACCGCTTTGGATCTTTTTCTTGGAACGCTCATCCACACGAATCGTCACTAATCCGGGCACCTTTGTTCTTCCGAATCAGCGCAGATCAGCGTCGATCAGTGTTCCCGTTTCTTGTCCTTGTTCTGTTTCTTCCGCTGGCACCGTTTCATTCCTCAACACTCGCCAGCGTTCGACAAGCTGTCGCTCGCGGTCGCGAAGTTGTTGCACGGCATCGAACCACTTCGGATCGTTCCGCTGTTCCGCGAATCGTTCCGCGCGGCCCAGTTCGGTGCGTAGCGCGGTGAGTTCGGATTCAATCTCGCGGATCAGCTCCGTACCGCGATCATCACAGAGCGGCTCGTTCAAGGCATGTTCCTCCTGGACGCCGCTCTCTGATCCGCCAAAGGCGGACGGTACGGATGCGGTCACGACTTTCGGGAGCGGCAGCATCACCGCCGACAGAACAGCCGCCGCGATCACCGAACCGCTCAGCAGCCAGCGTCGTGATTGCTTGGTCCACGGATCGACGACTGGATCAGCCACGAGCCGTTCGATCCGAGTCCGCAGGCTCGACGGCGATCCGACTGCCGCGAGTGCATCCGCCAGCGAGACACCCGTCAGCCGATGTTCCGCCAATGCGGTCAAGCAGCGAGCTAACGTCAGCCGCTCGACACCGCGATCCACCGCCCACGAGTCGCACAAACATTCCGCCGCCGCCGTCCACTCGCGCCGAGCGATCCGGTTCAGCGGCTGAAATCCGAGGACCGTCGTGAGCACTCGCCCAATCAACAGCCACCACACATCACCCCGCACGATGTGTCCCAACTCGTGAGCCAATACCGCCCGCAATTCCTCGCGCGGCAGAGCCTCACAACTCGGCGGCAACACAATCGTCGGCCGCCAAATCCCAAACGCCGCCGGCTCGGTGAATCCAGACACGATCAACAGTCGTGGGATCGTTCGTCGTCGCTCGCCTTCGCGTCTATTGCTTCGCAGCCTCGGTGCGTGACGGTGACGTTCAACTCACGCAGCAGGTCAACCGCTCGCCCGCGATCAATGCGCCGAGCCTTCCGCAACCGCGAGCGAAACCACATCGAACGAACGAGCAACCACAATGCCGACATCGCCACCCACGCCGACAACGCCTGCGACACGAATGTCCAAACCGGCTGCCAAGCCGCTTCGTAAGTCGTCGTGACGGACGAGTCGGCAAGCAACTGATCATCAATCAGCGACGGTTGGTTGGCTTCGTCGAGTTCGACACGAGGCTCACTGGGCAATTCGTCGCTTTGATTCTCAAACCGGATGACCGGTTCGACAAACTGATCGACGAGTTCAACCGTCGAACCGGACACCACCTCGCTCTGTGGGTCAACCGGCTCAATGACGTTCGGCTCGATATCGGTCACTTCCGCAGTGACCGGAACATTCGCCTCGACGCGCTTATCAAAGTGTTGATTTGCCGTTGGCCATTCCATGCTCGTCACCTGTTGCTCGACGACAGGAACGGCTTTCGCTCCGCG
>SYJG01000441.1 GCA_005798445.1 Planctomyces sp. | reverse complement strand
CGGCTGCGGCGCGCCGAGATCGGCGAAGATCGTCGCCTGCGGCGGTCCCTGCCAGCCGACGCACGTTCGATCGAACCAGATGGCATCGTCGATCCGCTCGGTGAATTTCCCGTCGGTCAACTGACGCGGATCGTCGTCGTCGATGTTAAGATACTGCGTCGGCTGTGGTGAGTAACGCAGCTCGCGCCCCGCCAACAGATTCCCCGGAGCGATCATCTTCCGAAACTGATCATGGCGATCGAAGACGTAGTCACGGTACTCGGTCGTGACGACGGGCGGCGGCGGAATCGGTTTGACCTCACCAGCCGCCGGCACGATCGCCAACTCATCCGTCACCATCGTGCCCCGCAACGCGAAATCCATCTGCACGAAACGAGCCTGATAACCGAGATCGAGCACGACGGCATAAATGCCCGGCGGATCGAACGGCAACGATTCGTAGGTCGCAGCAACATCGTCGTCCGGCTTCGCGCGAACAGACAACTTGCGAACCGGTGAATACTCCTTGCCATCCTCGCTCAGCGAAACCGTGATCGTGCCCGGCAGCGTGCTGTCTTTGCTGATGACCTGAAGTCGCATCACGACTTGCCCGACCCGTTCCGACTTTCCGAGATCAAACTTCAGCCGCACATACGGCTGATAGGCCCAACCCATCGCCCGCTTGTCGCTCCACATCCGCCCCTCGGCCCCGGCCAACACGCCGTCGGTCAGATGCAGCAACTCGCTGCCGGTGTTGTGATCGTTCGGAGCCGCCTCTGGCATCACCAACTTCTTCGCCACCAGATTCCCGCCCGCAACGAGCTTCTCCCAATCCCCCGGCTCCCGCTGAGTATGAATCGCCCAACCCTTGCCAGATCGAATCGCCGGAGACTCCGCCCGCACTTCCACCGCCGAGAACATCACCGCGACCAGCATCAGCCAAAATGTACGACTCACAAGAAACCTCATTTCATTTTTCATCATCAACCCGTTCAACCAATCTCCAAAGACTTTACCCCCGCAGATTCAGAGAACCCACAGAGAAGACAAATCTGAATTCAAATCTGCGGCCTCTCTGAATCCGCGGGCCTTCAGGATTTCTGTGGTCGAGAAACAAAGCGCATGTTGAAGTTGCTTTTGCCGAAGTGGAAGGCGATGCCCCAATCGAGATCGAGCCAGCGGAGGCAAGTCTGCAAGTAGCCGCGATCCGACGCTGAGACCTCGGTGCCCAAGGCACCGATTGAGATCGCACAGTGTTGATCGATCACCAGACACTTCAACTCGGTGGTGCCAAGATCCTTGATTGCCACAACGGGAGTTTTGACGAACGGAATCTGTTCCGCCGAAAGAGCGGCCGTCAGAAGCCCGTACCACGTTCCCTCGGGATAGCCCAGTCCGATGTCGGCCAAGCATTGCTGTACGACGTTGATGACGAGGTTCGCGGTCTCAGCGTGTGCGACGAAATCCGGCACTGCCATCTCTGGCACCGAATCTGTCTTTGAGGAGTAGATGATCCGCTGCCACAGCAAGCTGGGCTTTCCGAAGTCGAGCAGCATCCCCGTTCGCAGCCGCCAGAACTTGCAGTAGGTCAGCAATTGCGTGAAGTGCTCCGGAGCAAATTCGCCACGGATGGATTTCAGTTCGGGAATCAGATGGTTCGCGACGACCAGATCCGGCTCAAACACGTCGGCGACATGCCCTCGATAGATGAACTCGCGTCGCGGCTTCCACAGATGCTCGATCCCATCGCGAGTCAGCAGCCTGCTCAACTCCTGATGATAGAACGGCTCCTTCAGTCCCGGCCCGATCGTTGAATGAGCCTCCATCGCCCGCCCGATCACGGCATGGCTGATCGGGTCTTGTTCTTGTTTTGAGGTCATGATTGATTCCCGCTGATTCAGAGAGGCCGTAGATACTTTCAGTGTTCCTTGATATCAGCGACATTCGGTGAATCCAAGACGCTGGCGATTGTGAGATGTGAACTTACCGCAGCATCAATGGCGAACACGTCAGCTAATCCACGGAGCACGACTTTGACTTCTCGTCAACTACGCCGCGTTGTCTGGCTGATTCTGTGTTTGACTCTCGTTTCAGCAATCGCAGCTCGTGCAGAGCCACCAGTCGCAAAGCCGACTCCGCCGCCGTTCTATCGCGATAAGCTCGATCTGATGCACTGGCTGGACGATCGAGGGCAACGGCAGCCGGTGCGGTCGATCGACGATTGGCAAAAGCGTCGCGGCCACATCTTGCGAAACTTTGAATTGGCAACCGGCTCGTTGCCGGGAGCGGATCGCAAAGTGCCGCTCGATGTGCGAGTCACCGAGGTCGTGCAGCTCGAAAAGTACGAACGGCGGAAGCTGACCTTCGCCACCGAACACAACGATCGCGTCCCTGCCTACTTGCTGATCCCGAAGGAGATCAAAGGACGCGCCCCCGCCATGCTCTGTCTGCATCAGACGACAGGCATCGGCAGCCAGGAGCCAGTGGGACTCGGAGGCAGTGCCGACCTGCACTACGCCGCCGAACTGGCCGAACGAGGTTACGTCACGCTGGCTCCCGACTACCCGTACCTCGGCGAGAACAAGTTCGATCCGTACAAGAACGGCTATGTCAGTGGCACGATGAAGGGAATCTGGAACCACATGCGAGCGATCGACCTGCTGCAATCGCTAACGGAAGTGGACGGCCAGCGAATTGGTGCCATCGGTCATTCGCTCGGAGGTCACAACAGTCTCTTTGTGGCCGCCTACGACGAGCGAGTCCGTTGCGTCGTCTCCTGCTGCGGCTACGGGACGAACGAGGAGTACTTCAAGAAGCACAAATTCCTCGGCGGCGAAGGGGTCCGTTACTTTCCGCGCATCAAGGAACTGACCGGCGGCGACGTGCGGCGAATGCCCTTCGACATTGTCGAGATCGCCGCCACTCTAGCCCCGCGCCCCTTCCTCACGGTGGCTCCGCTGCGAGACAGCAACTTCCCCGTGAAGGGCCTCACCGACGCCCAACAAGCCCTCACCCCACTCTACAAACTCCACGCCGCCGAAGCCCACCTGACCTTCGACTTCCCCGACGCCGAACACACCTTCCCACCCGCCTCGCGCGAGAAAGCCTACACCTGGCTCGACCGCTGGCTGAAACCGACCGAGGCTCGGTCGTCAGCGACAGAGAAGTAGAATATCGGCCGGTCCGTTGCATTCCTTTGTGCCGATCAAGGCTCAAGTGAGTTGCCAACAAAGTGCGTCAATAAGTGGCAGGCAGTGTGCCGCGCTCACGCTGGGCGAAGTAGCAGTTCGCTGTCCCTTCAGGTTTTGAATTCGATGGCACTCGTTTGCGGGGATGTCGAAGGTCGGGCAAATCAGTTGGAAAGGCCATGAACTCGCCGTAGAGATCGAGATTCGATTCTCGCAGCGTTTGAAGCATGCGCATCCAACGGGAGCGATGTTCGATGTTGCTCGCGCTGTTCAACCGAAGAACATCGCACAACTTTTTGCCATCGGCGTTCAGCGCTTCGACTTCGCCGTCCATCTTGATTCGTAAGCAATCGCCGAAGGCAACGGCACAGGGATTGGGAACCGTCAGCACGTCCGTCTTGGCGACGTTGCAGGTTCGGCAGGCGTAAAGCAGGTTTGAGTATTCGCATTTGCCGAGCGGATCGACCGAGGTTGGGACGAAGTGCTCAATGTCGAATGTTCCGGAGCGACCATACCACCGCTCGCGATGCAGACAGAACACACAACGGAAGGTGAACTCATCTCGCAACCAATCGCGATAGCTGGCGTAGTCGTCGTAGCCCGCAGGCCCATGACGACGAATGTGAGGCGAGAGCGGATATTCAAAGCCTTGCATCACTCGCCCCTCTTCGAGGCGGTCGATTTCGCCAACACTAAATCTTCGAGTTGCTTGAGAACATCGGTCGATCGCGGCGCAACGCACTCCAAGTGATAGTCGGCGTAAGGCAGCCAGTTGAAATTGATCTACCGGCAGTTTGGCTTGCTGAGTTATAGACCGCGAAAGGGTTTGGGAGAAACATCCAGGTCTCAGGGACGAGACGATGAATGCAGAACTGACAGAGGCTGTGATTGCAACGGCT
>SYJG01000440.1 GCA_005798445.1 Planctomyces sp. | reverse complement strand
CCGATCCTCTCCCAAGGGGAGAGGGAGCAAAACACGACCACTTTGTCATCCCACCTCGACCACCACCGCCCCACCTTGCCCGCCGCCGATGCAGAGAGTCGCCAAGCCGCGCGACAGGCTGCGACGGCGAAGTTCGTGCAACAGCGTGAGGATCAATCGAGTCCCAGTCGCTCCAACGGGGTGCCCCAGCGCAATCGCTCCGCCATTCACGTTGAGACGTTCGAGGTCGATGCTGCCCAGCGGTGACAGGTCACAACCTGCGGCTGCACACGCGCCGGCGGGAGACTCGAAACCCCGCAGGCAGGCAATCGCTTGAGCGGCGAAGGCCTCGTTGAGTTCGACCAACTCCATGTCGGACAGTTTCAGTCCCGTTTGCTGCAAGACACGCGAAGTCGCGAACACCGGGCCGAGTCCCATGCGAGCCGGATCACAGCCGGCGTACGCGTAATCGCGGATGCGGCCGAGCGGCGTCAGGCCCCACTCGCGAGCGGTGTTCGCTTCGACGATCAACAGCGCGGCGGCTCCGTCGGTGATTTGGCACGAGTTGCCAATCGTCACACTCCCCCAACAACGATCGAAGTACGGCTTCAACTTCGCCAGTGATTCAAGCGACTGATCCGTTCGGAAGCCAACGTCTTGCGAAATCGGTTTGACTCTGCCATCGCGGTCATCGACGTAGACCGTCATCACCTCGGAGGCCAGCCGATTCTCCTTCCAGGCTGCGGCGGCGAGTTGATGACTGCGGAGTGCGAATTGGTCCTGTTCGTCGCGAGAGATCTTGAACTCGCGGGCGAGCTTCTCGGCAGTGTCCCCCATCATCAGTCCGGAGACCGGATCGGTGAGTCCCAGCTTGATTCCTATCTGCGGAGTCAAATCGCTCAGCCGAAACGAAGCGAGGGTCTTCAGCTTCTGCCAGGCCGACCGCGCGGTACTCAGCCGCAGCAACTTGTCGGCGAATTTCTTCGGATAGAAAAGCGGAATGTGGCTCATTGAATCGACGCCAACAGCAACGACACATTTGGCTCGGCCAGAGACGACTCGGTCATACGCCTGCGTCACGCACTCGAAGCCGCTGGCGCAATTGCGGCTGACGGTGTGAGCGACCTTGTCTCGCGGAATGCCGGCTCGCAGCGAGATGACTCGCGCAACATTTGCAGCATCGACGGGGCTGGCGACGTTGCCACAGATCAGCTCATCGACGCGGGCGGGATCGAGATTGGCTCGGTCCAACAACTCCCGTACGGCCAATCGGCCCAACTCCTGAGCCGGAAGCTGATTGAACGCGGCCCCGGCTTTCACGAACGGAGTCCGCACGCCTCCGACGATCACCGCCTCACGCATGATGCCCTCTCTGGCCAAGTCAGTCAGCCGTTCTCGGCGGACCGTGAATCCTGTTCGGCGAGAAGAGTATCGGCTGCTGGCTGGAAACGAAATTCGGGTCAGCCTGAAAAGGCTGATCTACACCGGCAAGTTGCGATCGATCCGAATTTCGCGCACCATCGCCATCACCTCGTTGATGAGCTGGCCGTTGCGCTCCAGAACGTGGAACTCACGGACATTGACGAGGAAGTTGCAGCAAATTGTCGTGATTGCGACGAGCAAATGCAGCGTGCTCGTCGATAGGCCTCCCCAACCGGAGGAACCCAGCCGCGTGGCCGGATCGGCGGCAGCTCCGAAGCCGGCCGTCGTCAGCAGCAGCAACAGGCAGAAACACATCCAAGGAATGACGCGGTACTTCAGTCGCTGACATTCAACTCGCAAGCGATCGTCGAGTTGATACGTCTTGCTGACATCTTCCATCCAGCGACCGGTTCCCATGAAATAGGTCAGGACCACCGCATGAACCAGTGTGGCGAAGATCAGTCCCGTCAGTGCGAGTATCAGATGCCACGACACGAGAGGTTGCGATTCGAGAACTCGCGGATCACCGATATTCAAGCCAAGCACGAAGACGGTCAGCAACAACAGTGTGCTCACCGATGCGAGTGTCAAAAAGATGCGAGTCACGGTCGTTTCCGAATGGAGGTGTCGGCGAAGCCGGCGTCCCTCGAAATCGTGGGACGTGCTGATGGTGATGAAGTTTAGTGGCACAGTGCTGGCGACTCGATGATCAGCCGGTCAACGAAAAAGCCCGATGAGCACGGCTCATCGGGCTTGCAAGTTTCGTCAGTCGGCTCGGCAGCATTAGAAGCCGTACGCCTTGTTCTCCGTATCAAAGTCGAGATCGCTGAAGCCCACATTCGTTTTGATGTTTGCGTATGTGTACTCCTCGATGATCGGCGGCTGGGCACCTTGGGCCGGGAAGCCGAACTGCTCGACGCGCACTGGCAGGCCGGAGTCCTTCGCGATGTACAGCCGCGTCAAATGGAACGGCGCATGGGAGACCTGCTTGGGATAGGTCGTTTCGACCACTTTGCATTCGGTCTTATCGACCTTGGCATTCGGGAAGAATTTCACGACGCTATCGTCATGTTTCTCCCCCGCCTCCCACTGCTGCACCAGCGTCGCAACCAACTTCGACATGCCGAACATCGTGATCGGATAACGGTTGTCATCCATCGCATCTTTGCTGTCCGGTTTCAGCTTGATGGTTCCGACGATGGATGTGATTCCCTCACCATGAGCCAACAGCTTGTCTTTGTTTCTGCCGGCGACGTAAATCACTTCGCGGCCGGCATGCGGATTGATGTACTTCAGGTAGACACTGAAGGGTTGCTCGCGGAACTTCACGTACATCTCGGTCTGAAGCAACTTCTTGCCGACGACTTCCTTCTTGGTGAACGTCGCCTCGTAGTCTTTGACTTTTTTCAGCGTCTCCTGGACATCCTTGGCGAACTTGATGGCGGCTCCGAGTTTATGGGAATCGCCGCTGGTGGCATTGTTGCTTTTCGCCGTCTTGGGGACGTCGTCCGCAATCACCCAACCTGGCAACAGCAAGCCCGAGGAAACTGCGACGGAATGCTTCAGAAAATGACGACGGCCTTGATTCATAGATTTCAGGCTCATAGAGCTTCAACTCCTTTGGCAAATCAGCGCTCAAGTTGCTCTCATCCAGGAGGGCAATTCAGCGAGGGGCGGATGCTAGTGAGCGACGTCGCGAGCACAAGTCTCCGACTGGCAGCCACGACGCGGCTCGGCGACATTGCCGAATCCCATCTCATCGCAGTTCGTATCGGGACGGGCAGACGATCCACTTCACCGAGCGAGCTTCAAGAAACCGAAATGACTCGCGTCCGCAGACCCACGAGCGTTGTCCACGCTGCGACCCGAAAGGTCTCGCGGGGCTTGTACTCGCGAAGGACAGACCCCGACAGGCCAAATCGGCGAAAACTGCCGTTGAGGTGTTCTTGCGAGTCGGCCTACATTCCGGGCTCGCGTCGGCCTCACAAGAGGTGAGGTTGGAAACACGTAGGTCCGGGAACAGGGAGATTCGCAAGGATGCGCTCTCGAACTGGCAGTTCAATGTCCACGTTGATGTTCATGGTCCCGCTACTCGGCGTTCCGCTGATGGCGATGTTTGGAGTGCCGCAATTCGTCCCGGTGATTGCATCGTCCGTCAACGACGAAACAACTCGGCCTGTGGGAATTCGGTCCAAACAGCACGTCGGTGAGTCTGCCTCGGCGACCACGATTGTGGCGGAATCCTCATTGCGAGGTGTCAGTTCGCGCGGTGAGCAGCCACTGCAAGACATCTTCCGTCCGGCGGAGCGTCGTCGCGATAGCCGCCAAATCGTGGACGCCGAGTCGCGCGGACCCGAAACAAATTTCGTCGAGACTTCGCTCAAGGCCGAAACTTGGTTGACGCAAAGCGATTCGCAAGAGCCTGCTGCAGCGGCGGATCAACGGCTAAACGACTTGTTTGGAAATTCCGTCGCCATCGCCAACCCGATTGAGCCGCAAAACCGAATTCGTTCGACAACCGCTCGGACGCCAGGCGATCTGATCAAGATGCAAACGACCGCCAATGTTTTTGAAGTCAACACGGAACGATCGAACAAGGGCCTGACATGGCGTGAGGCGGTGCGCCGACTGAATGAACTCGGCATTCAAGAGTTCCGTCTGGAACCGGGTAGTCAACCGGGCGAATTCTACTTTGCGTGCGAGTTCACTCCGCACCGCAATGTTCGAGTCACGCGCCGCTTTGAAGCCGAAGCCACCGAACCGTTGCTCGCGGTCCAGGCTGTGCTGCGGCAAATCGACGAGTGGCTGACACGACGCTGACAGAGGCCACCATGTTTCTGATGCGTTCGAGTCCGACTCGCGATCGGTCCGTCATGTCTGGGTTCGCCGGGATCACCGCACGCTCCTCAACGGCGGCTGGCTTCCGCTGGAACTTTTTCGCAACGGGGCGCGTTCACGGCTCGACAGAGAACTTGCCCACCGATGTGCGTCGACGCACTCCGAAGATGGCCCGGTTAGAAGCCGTTTTGTTTGTCGCCGACGAACCGCTGCCGATCAAACGGCTGGTGCAACTCGCGACCTTGGCCGATGTGGAAGAGGCTCAACAATTGATCGACCGGTTGAATCTGGCTTACGACGCCAGTGGCTCGACATTCCGAGTCGAGCGAGTTGCAACCGGATTGCGACTGTTGACTCGGCGTGAGGTTGTTTTCTGGCTCGACAAATTGCACCAGCGACAAGCGGCGCTCAAGTTGACCCCGCCGATGCTCGAAACGCTAGCAATCGTCGCCTATCGGCAGCCGCTGACTCGCGCAGACCTCGAGGCGGTTCGCGGTGTCCAGTCGTCCGAAATGCTCAAGCAGTTGATCGAGCGGGAACTGGTCCGCATTGCCGGCGAAGACGATTCGCTCGGCCGTCCGTTCTTGTACGAGACCACTCGAAAGTTCCTGGAGCTTTACGGCCTGCAATCGCTCGATGATTTGCCAATGGCCGACCGCCTGCGCCGTCAGCGAACACCGGCTGAGGAAGAGATCACGAGCGCCGCGTAAGGGGACCTGGAAAAATGACTTCGTGTTTTGCCTCGTCGAACCTCTGCGCTCTTCGCTCCTCTGCGGTAGAAAATGAACCCACGTTTCACCGCAGAGGAGCGAAGAGCACAGAGAATTCAAACTGCAGCGAATCTCAAAACACGAAGTTATTTGTCCTCGCCTCCTAAGCTTGTTGTGCGTCGCGAGAAAAACAAAAAGCCCGGTCTGCCGTGGCAGCCGGGCTTTCGTGAACACTGAATGCCGAAGCAGTCAACTACACCATGTCTTTCAGCGCCTTGAGCGGGCGAACACGGACGGCCACGCTGGCGGGCTTCGCCGGCAGATCACGCAGTTGGCCGAGCACCATCACGCCTTTGCGAGCGGGTTGGGCCGGCTTGTTCTTTCGAACGATTTTGCAAAGACCCGGAATCGCGAAGACTCCTGGTCCTTTCTTACCCAACGCTTTGCCGACTTCTGCAGTCAGTGCGTCGAACACAGTCGCCACTTGCTTCTTGTTGAGTCCAGTCGCCTCGGCGACGTTTGCAAAAATTTCAGATTTGGACGGAGCTTTGGCAGCCGCTTTGGCCATGATCAGTAACCCTCCTAGCGTGGTGATGATGGACGTGAACACGTCGACGTGACGTAAGAACGCACGGATGAAAATAATTTGCCCACGAAATTGCAACCGGCTTCTTGCGAAAAAACCCACAATTTCCGCAAAAAACTAATTGTTCCTTCGAGCCGGTTCCGATCGCTCGCGGGATGGAAACCCAGATGCTTCAACCGCCGTCAGTCGTTGAAACGATAACGTCTGACCCGATAGAGGATCAGTGATCGTGATTTCGATCTGAGCCACTCCGAACGGAATCTCATCGCACAACCACAAGTCGACTCGATAGCGCAGATCATGATCCGCGTGCTTCGGTTGGAACAAGACTTGCGCGGCGGCCCGCTGACAGCGAAACGCTTTGTCGTGACGCAATGGCGTCTTGAGATAACGAATGTGTCCCGGACGATACTCCACCGACTGCGGCAATCCGGTGACGAACCGCTGTGCGGTGAGCAGCTCATCTCGTGTCAACGCTGCCCCAGCAGACGATCGCAGAAACTCGGATGACTTTCGACCGGCGTTCAACTTCGCGACATCGATGAAGACGACTGCTGCGCGGTCCTTCGTCTCGGAGCGGTGGTCGTTCCAAATCAGTTGCACTCCTTGGAAATCACCAGTCCGATAGTCTTGGTTTGTGCCGGTCATCAATGACAGATCTGTTTCTCCAATTCCAAAATCCAAACTCTCAGATCCAATCAATCGCGATCCTGCTCCAGTGAACCGGACGAATGATTCACTTTCAGCCTTTGGATCGCCCAGCTTCGGAAACCACGACCACAACGGATGGCCGAACTCGAATGGCGGAGGCGGTTCGGTGTAATCGACCCATTTCCACTTCTCCATCAGCGTCAGCAACCACGTCGATTGCCACGGATGACTGCCGGGAAGCTGAGCCGAGACAACGGACCCCGCGAGCAGAATCGCTGCGAGAATCTGAAAACCACGACGCGAGCCCCACGCATCGAAGACCGGAATCATCGCGATCAGCCACAGCGGAACGAGCCACAGCATCCAACGCAACGCGACGCTGTTTCCACCGAAGTTGTAGTTTTGCGGGCGAGACAAATAGAAGCCTAAGACGACTGTTGTCAGTGCCGCTCCGACCAGCAACATCGTGCGCAGATGGCACTCTGGCCAACGCCGCCAACGGAACCAGCCAACGAGCGTCAACAGCCACACCGGCGTCAGCGACAGCAGGCCGTGATGGCCGATCGTGCAATGCACAAAGTACATCAGCGGCGAGTCGAGGTTGCGATCCAAACCCTGCGGGTTCAGCCAATAACTGGGAATACCTTCGTGCTCGTAGAGGTACTTCTCGCTGCCGTAGCTCGAATAGAACGGCGACAACGATCCGGTGACGATGCAGTTCAAAGCCACGAAGGCGACCACTGGGATCAACGCCGCTGGCATGAACAATGTGAGCGTTCGTTTTGAGTTGGCTTTCAGTAACAACGCTCCAAACACGACAACCAGCAGTGCGGCTGGAATCTCAAACGTGAACGTCGCCGCCGAAAAGAAACCGGACAGCAGAAAGTATCGCTTGCGATGATCGCCGTCGCTGATGACTCGGAGCAGCGGGTACATTGCCAGCACGACGCAGATCGCGGCGGGAGAGTGATTGTTGAGGGACGACGTGAACGGGCCGAGCAGCGTCCCCCAACTCGCGGCCGCCAACACGAACAACTTGCCGAAGTCGCGCCGAGCGTAGCGTTCGACCAGCATCGCTGTGACGATCAGCGAAACGACGGACGGCAGCCAGTTCACCAGCAGCAAGATGATTCGCGAAACCTCGACCGTCTGGTCGGTCAAGTTCCAGTGGGTGATCCGCTTGACGCACCAATAAACTCCGGCGACGAGAGTGCTCTGGAGCGGCGGTTTTGTCGAATAAAAGTGCCCCTCGTGGCGGACTTTGTCGATCGTGCCCCAGCCGGGAGCGGCGTCGATTTCGTCGATTTGGTAGGTGTTTCGTTCGACCAGCGACCAGACAGTCGACCAGCGGGAACGATCGTTCGCGGACTGCAACGGTGGAGCTTGCAAGATCTGCGTGAACGACATCGCCGCCGACGTGACGATGATCAGCAGCATTGCGAATCGCCGCGTCGCGCGAACTTCGTCAATGCCATCGTTCGGGACAGTTGGGCTGTGCTCCGTCATAGCAGCTCGCGCAAATAGAAATGGTGCGGTCCCAATTTGCCGCCGTAGTTGCCGGCCGTGATGAGCGTCAGCCCGGAGCAGCATGATGCCGCGTGCAAGCCGGTGCGCATCGCGGCCCGAACGGCATCGGCGGAGAGTCCGTCGATGACCAATTCGTAAACGGCACCAGTACCGGACGGCAGTTCGCTGCGCGTGACACCGGTCAGCGTCGGGCAGTAGGCATCGTTGGTACTGGCCTTCAATTTCTTGTACCGCGAGCCGACTTTGCTGCCGGCTCGAACGATGCCGCCGGGGAACGGCAGCGCGACATCGGCAACGCCGCGCATGGCCGTGGCCGCCGCTTCGGCGGCAAACAACGCCTGTGATTGATCGACGGCGCAGATCAGCAAGTTGCCTCCGGCGACACCTTTGATCGTGCCGATGCGGTCTTCGCAAACGAATTCGCCATCCATTACGGGAATACGCCAGAACCGTCTCGTGCCGAGTTTTTTCGAGGCTTGAAAACCGTCGCCAAAGAATCGCAGTTGCCCACCGACGGAGATTTGCTTGTCGCGCGACGTGGCCGGAAGACCGTCGTAGCAGGCAGTCGTTGGACAAGTCAGCACGCATTGACCGACTCGTTCGGTGGCTGCCTTTTGCAGAGCATCGCGGCTGAACGCGAACAGCAGCACGCTGACTCCCGGACGACCGTCAGGTGTGTCGTCTGCGGGGATTGCTCGTTCGAGTGCCGCTTCGCAGTCGCAGGCGATCACGCTGGTGGCGAATCCGCAGAGTTCACCGGCCGCCGTCCGTGCCCAAGTCTCGGTCACAGCGGTGATGATCAGCCGCGTGGCGGTGATTGGAAACGCTTCGGCAAACGTGTCGGCGACCGGAGTGCCATTGAGATTCAAAAGCACCGGCGGTGCGGCGGTATCTGTCGCGGAGGTCAAGTTGGTGAACCTTTCGTGGAGGTGATTGATGGCGGGAGTTTAACTGGGAGGCTTCCAAAAAAAACCCGCAGCGTCAGCGAGGGCGAACGCCCTGAATACCTGCGAACTCGGAGTGCTTGAAGCATTCGCCCTCGCTGACGCTACGGGTGACTTTCACCTTGTCTCCGGCTCATCCACGGGCAACGTGAACAAGAACGTCGCGCCGCGGTCGGCATTCTGTTCGGCCCACAGCTTGCCGCGGTGGGCTTCGATGATCGAGCGGCTGATTGTCAGGCCGAGGCCCAAGCCATCCGGCTTCGTCGTGAAGAACGGGTTGAAGATTTCTTCGGGGGTGACTCCTTTGAAGCCGTGGCCACGGTCTCGGACGGAGACGGTCAGCATGCTGTCCGCCAATTGCGTGCGGATACCGACGCGCCGGTCTCCGACAGTGTTCTCGGCCATCGCGCGGTAGGCGTTGCGGAGCAGGTTGACCAGGGTTTGCTCAATCTGAATGCGGTCAGCGAGCACCATCAGGTGCGGCGGTTGGATGTCGCACGTCAAGTCGATGTGCTGCGACTTCGTTTCGGCCGCCATGAGTTCGATCGCTTCATGAATCATGTCGGCGACATCGACTGTCGAGTGATGCGGCGTCGACTTGCGGCTGAAGTCGCGCATGCGGCGGATGATCTCGCCCGCGCGAGTCGCTTGCTGGCCGATCTTGTGGGTCCACTCCAGCACCTTGTCGATTTGATCGAGCTTGCCATCGGCGAGCGTCTTTTCGCACGCCTTTGCAAAATTGGCGATAGCGAACAGCGGTTGATTGATCTCGTGTGAGATTCCCGCCATCAGTTCCCCCATCAAGCTGAGCCGGCCGACGTGCGCGAGCTGTGCTTCGACCTCGCGAGCCTTGTCTTCGGCTCGTTTGCGTTCGCTGATATCGCGGACGTGAAACAACAGTGCGGGCTGAGAGGCGTACTCGGTCTGGCTGACGTGCAGGCTGATGGCCACCGCTCCGCGTTCGGCATGCCAACTGAAACCTTCCAACTGCCGCAGTTCGCCGGATGCCAGCTTCGGAAAATCGCGGCGCACGTCGTCGTGATTGGCGGGTGGGACCAATTCCATGACGTGCTTGCCGATGAGCTGGTCGCGTGCGAGGCCGTGCAGTTCACAAGCGGCGGGATTCACGTCCAAAACGATGCCGGTCGGAGATTCGACGAAGATCGCATCCGGCGAATGTTCGAACAACGTGCGGAAGCGTTGTTCGCTGTCGCGCAGAGCATGTTCCGCCCGCGTGCGATGAATCGCGATGCCAGCGAGATACGCTGCCGTGTCGAGCAGTTGCAGATCCTCCAGACCAGGCGACCGAGGCCATTGGAAAAAGATCGACAGTACTCCCAGCACATCGCGGCTGAAACCACGAATGGGCTGCGACCAGCAAGTACGGAGTTGAAACCGAGTGGCCAGCGTGCGGAGTTCGCGCCAAGAGGGATCGGTTTCGGTGTCTTCCACGATCCGCCGCCGACCACTGACGGCCGCATCGGCGAATGAAGCCGAGCCCGCTACGACGGGCACCTCCACCAGTCGCTGGAAGATTTCTTCCGGCATTGGCGAAGTGGCCTCGACGGTCAGCCTCGAGGAATCCTCTTGCAGCAGCAGGATCGAACACAACGCACCTGGAAGCTGCATTTCCAGCATTTTGATGACCGTCCGCAACACGCTTTGCAGGTCATGCCCGGAGGCGATTTCTTCCAGCACTTGCTGCTCGCCTTCGCGCAAAGAGTCGGCTTTGCGACGTGCGGTGACGTCCTGCGCCGCCACCAGCAAGCGGATGATCTGGCCGTTCGCATCGCGCAACGGAACCATTTGCCCTTCCAGCCAACCGCGAGAACTCGGCTCTCCGTGAATCTGCGCTTGCCACGACCGAGCCGCACCTTCGCGCACCGCCTCGACGGTTTTGTTGAAAAATGATCGCGACTGCGGCGTGAGCCAGTTGCTGACCAAGTGTCCCAAAAACTGATCGGCTGCGGTCGCCTCAAAGAGCTCCTTTCCCGTCGGATTGATGTCCAGCAGTTTGCCGTCGGGCGACAGGATCATCAGGCATTGTGGCGCGTTCTCGAAGATCGCGCGGAACCAGCTCTCGCGCTCACGGAGCAAATCTTGTTGCCGTTTGCGTTCGGAGATGTCGATGGCCGTGCCGGTTGCACCGATCAATCGTCCGGTCTCATCACGCATGGCGATCGCATTGACGCTCAGGTCGATCCGCTGACCGTCTTTCCGAAGATGCACGGTCTCGTAATCGAACAACTGCTGGCCCGCGAGTACCGACTCGAAGATTTTCCAATCGGCCTCCAGTTGTTCCAGCGGCAGCAACATGGCAAAGACTTGGCCGAGCAACTCGTCAGGCTCGTAGCCATAGACTTCGCGGGTCGCTTGATTCACGAACGTGAACTGGCCTTGAAGATTGACCGACCAAATCAATTCGTTGGACGTCTCGACGAGGTCGCGATATTTCTGCTCGCTCTGCTTGAGCTCCTGCACGGCGAGCGTCCGCGCGGTGACATCTTGGCTGGTGCCGTACAGCCGAATCGGCCAGCCAAATCCGTCCCGCGACAACTTGGCTTGCGATCGCAGGTGGCGCACCGTGCCGTTCTTGTCGAGCGTTCGAAACTCATGGACAAACTGCTCGCCGCGTTTCAGCGTGGCTCCCAATCGCACCCGCATTCCCGCGCGGTCGTCGGGATGCACCCCTTCCAGGAATGCTTCCAACGTGCCGCCGAACTCGCCCGATGGAATCCCCATCACCTCGTACAACGAATCCGACCACGCGATCCGACCATTCTTGATGTCCCATTCCCACCATCCCAGGCGAGCGACGCGCTGCGTCTCTTCCAGCCGCGCTTCGGCGTTGTCGAGCCGCTCGGCCAACGCCTGTGTTTCGCGGCGATCTTCCAAAATCAGGAAATGCTGAGCCTGAGTGTCGCCTGCGGACACCGCTTCGGCCAGCGTGGCTGCGCGCAACGTGATTGGCGTCTTGGTTTCATCCGTGCGATGCAGCCACACGCCGGACCGTTCTCCCGGAGAATCGCCGCGCCGCCATTGCGCGATCCAATCGGAAAGACGCTCAACCGATTCTGGTTCCAGCACGTCCCACCACGGCAGCCCCACGATCTGCTCGGAGATTCGTCCGCACAGCTCCGCAGCTTTGCGGTTCGCCGTCAACACGTCTCCTTCCGGCCAACGAACAGCCAACCAACCGGCTGGCGAGTGCAGCAACAACGCATCGACATCACACGTCATGAACTTTGATCCTTGGCACCGCTTTGCCACAGTCAAAGTAACCCGAAGCGTCAGCGAGGGCGATGCTTCCCGACATATTGTTGCGAATCAAATCGCCTGAGCGTTCGCCCTCGCTGACGCTTCTGGTGACTTCGCTACGTCAATATCTCACGCACGACTCGACCGGCCACATCGGTCAACCGTTCGTTGCGGCCGTTGTGGAAATGGGTCAATTGTTCGTGGTCAAAACCGAGCAAATGCAGAATCGTCGCGTGCAAATCATGCACATGGACCTTGTCCTCGGCGGCACGCAGGCCGATAGGATCGGTCGCTCCGTAGGCCATGCCACCGCGCACGCCCGCCCCTGCCAGCCAGACCGTGTAGCCCCACGGATTGTGATCACGCCCTTTGCCCTGTTCGCTCATCGGCATCCGCCCGAATTCGCCACCCCAAATGACCAGCGTGTCGTCGAGCAACCCGCGCTGCTTGAGATCCCGCAGCAGTCCCGCGACTGGCTTGTCCGTCTTGCGACACATCATCGTGTGATTGTCGAGCACGTTCGTGTGAGCGTCCCATCCGTTCGTGTCGCCGGAATAAACCTGTACGAACCGCACACCGCGCTCGACCATTCGCCGAGCCAACAGGCAGCGAGTGCCATAGTCGTCAGTATCCGCTTCGCCGATGCCGTACTGTTTCAACGTGGCTTTCGATTCGTCGGCCAGATCGACAACCTCTGGAGCTTCCGACTGCATCCGAAATGCTAATTCGTAGGCATTCATTCGTGCCGCGAGCTGATCGTCGAAGTTTCGTTCCGCGAGATGCCGCTCGTTCGATCGCTGCACGAATGACAACAGTCGGCGTTGCCGTTCTTCGGTCACACCAGCGGGAGGCTGCAAATACAAAATCGGACTCTTGCCCGGCCGCATCGTCGTCCCTTGAAACGTCGCCGGCAGATAACCGCTCCCCCATGCCGGAGGTCCGCCCTTCACTCCGCCACCTGGATCGGGCAGCACGACGAACGCCGGCAAGTTCTGATTCTCGGTACCGAGCCCGTACGCGACCCACGCTCCAACGCTCGGCCGACCCGTCAGGATGCTGCCGGTATTCATCTGATAAACCGACTGCGGATGATTCACACTGTCGCCGTGACACGACCGCAGCAGGCACAGTTCGTCGGCGCACTCGGCGATGTGTGGCAAAAAATCGGAGACTTCCAATCCCGACTCACCACGCGATCGAAATGGCTTGATCGCCGACAACAACGGATTCGCCGCGACCTTGCGCCGAGTCATCACCTCGCCAAAACTCTCCGGCAACGGTTTGCCCTCGAGCTTCGTCAACTCGGGCTTCGGATCAAACAAATCGACGTGACTTGGCCCACCGTGCATGAATAGCCAGATGACTCGCTTCGCACGCGGCTCAAAATGCGTGAGCCTCGGAGCCAGCGGACTCGCGGTTTTCGCCGACGATTCCCCCGCCAACATCGCCGCCAACGCGATCCCGCCCAATCCACTGCCGGCACGCGAAAAGAATTCGCGCCGACTCGACGAAGCTGACTGTGCGCTGGGGCGCGAGCCGAACATCTTCGGAATCTCCTCGGCAAACATGTCTGACGTTCCGGCAACTTTGTAGACGCATCCCGGTCCGAAGGCTAGAAAGCCAGCCGGCTTACTCAATTCAATATCGCACCCGAAGGCACAAAGAGTAACTCGCGAACCGCCGTCACTTTGTGCCTTCGTGCCTTTGTGTGAATCAAATCTGCCGATCTATCGATCGATCTGCTTCTCACCTCAGAAGGACATCTCATGCAACTCGGATTCGTCAGCGCCATCTTGCCCGAACTGTCGCTCGAAGAAGTCTGCCAGGTCGCGCAAACCAAGGGCTACGACTGCGTCGAACTCTGCTGCTGGCCGGTCAGTCAGGCCGAGCGGCGGTACTCCGGAGTCACGCACGTCGATGTCAGCCACTTCGGCACCGGCGAAGCGGAACGAGTCCACGAGACCGTTGCCAAGTACGGCGTGACGATCAGCGGACTCGGCTACTACCCGAATCCGCTCAGCCCGAACCTCGACGAAGCCCACACCGCCTTCGAGCACATCAAGAAGGTGATCTCGGCCGCCGCGTTGCTCGGAGTCCGCCAGATGAACACGTTCATCGGCCGCGACTGGACCAAGTCGGTCACCGACAACTGGCCTCGCATGTTGGAAACTTGGGAGCCGCTCGTTCGCTTCGCCGAACACCACGAAGTCCGTATCGGCATCGAGAACTGCCCGATGCTCTTCAGCAAAGACGAATGGCCCGGCGGCAAGAACCTCGCGACCAGCCCGGCGATCTGGCGGAAGCTGTTCTCGGACCTCAACAGCCACAACCTCGGCCTGAACTACGATCCGTCGCACATGATCTGGCAGCACATGGACTACGTCGCCCCGCTGCGCGAGTTCAAAGACCGCCTGTTCCACATCCACGCGAAAGACGTCCGCATCGACCGGCACAAACTCAACGAAGTCGGCATCCTCGCGCTCCCGTCGGAGTATCACACCCCGAAACTGCCGGGCCTCGGCGACGTCGATTGGGGCATGTTCTTCTCCGCCCTCACCGACGCCGGCTATCGCGGCCCGGTCTGCGTCGAAGTCGAAGACCGAGCCTACGAAGAGTCGCTCGACTCTCGAAAGGCGTCGCTGCGTCAAAGTGCGACGTACCTCCGAAACTACATCCCGAAGCACACTGCGTGATGTTTCCTTCATTACTTTCGCCATGCTTTACAACGTGCCCGGCGGTCCTTTCGATCAATCGGAACAACCGCTCTCCGCTGCCGCACTCGCCAACGTCAAAGCAAAATATAATTTGGACAAACCATT
>SYJG01000439.1 GCA_005798445.1 Planctomyces sp. | reverse complement strand
GTTGACCCACCCTACGAGATGAAACATGGCTGACAAACAACTGCAATTGGTGATCGTGACTCCCGAACGAACGGTGTTCGATGAGCCGGCGTCGGCGTTGCGGTTTCCGCTGTTCGACGGCCAAATCGGAATCCTCCCCGGTCGAGCACCGCTCGTCGGCCGCTTGGGCTACGGAGAACTCAAGGCGACGACCGCCTCCGGCGAGAAGTCGTTCTTCATCGACGGTGGCTTTGTCCAAGTGAAGGGTGCTGTCGTCTCGATCCTCACCGCGCGAGCGATCCCCACCGCCGAGGTCAAACGCTCCGACGCCGAAGAGGCCTTGAAGAAAGCCACAGCCTTGCCCGGTACGACCGAGCAACAAGCTGCGACGAAGGCCCGTGAAATCGAACGCGCTCGTCGGCTGTTGACGCTGGCGCATTGAGTTTTGGAGTGCGGTGGCCTGAGCCACCACTTTTCAACACGGCTGGATTTCCGGATCTGACTCTGCGGAACGAACATTGCGTTTTGAAAAGCGACGGCTCTGGCCGTCGCATTCCAAAGTTACCGCGCTTCGGAGGGTAGATCGACGAAATAGGTTTTGCCATCGGTCGCGGTGGCAGCGATGCGAGCTCCCGCCGCGACGTAGTTGCCGCCGTAAGTGATCGTCGGCAGCTTCGATGAGAATACCGGTTTGCCGGCGGCGATGTCCCAGATGTTGACGGTCCCGGTGTAGCCGATGCTGAGCAGTTTGTTGCCAGCGGGGTTGAAGCGGACGCGATAGACGTCGTCCTTGTGACCATCGAGCTTCTTGACCGGGTCCGGCGAGTCGATGTTCCAAACAAAGATCGGCCGGTTCGGGCCGAGGCCGACTCCTCCCGCCGCGATCGTGCGGCCGTCGGGGCTGAGCGCGACCGAGTAGACCGGGAACTCGGGGCCTTTGAAGACGCGCAGCTCGGCTCCGTTTTCGAGGTTCAGCAGTTTGACCGTCTTGTCTCCGCCGGCGATGACCAGCGATTTGTTGTCGAGCGTGAAGACGACTCCGTAGATCGGCTGCTGTTGCGTGCTGATGACTCGCACGGCGGCTTTCTTTTCGACGTCCCACAACCGAACGGTCTTGTCGTTGCTCGCCGAGACCAGTTGCTTGCCGTCGTTGCTGAAGGCCAGTCCGTAGACGTGCGAGGCGTGACCGCCGAGGTTGGCCGTGAAGGTGGCGGCGGCGATGTCCCAAGTCTTTGCTGTGCCGTCGGCCGATGCGGAGACCGCCGTGCGATTGTTCGGAGCGATGACCAGCGAACCGATGTCGGCCGTGTGACCGGTCAACGTTTGAGCGATCGGACGCAGCGGCGCGTCGGCCGGTTGCGGGTTCGGAGGCGTGGGATCAACGGCACGCAGCGCGTTGTCCGCTCCGCTGGCGAGCAGTTTTGTGCTGTCGGGACTGAAGGTCAGTCGCGTCACTTCGGCAGGAGTCTCGAAGCGAACCTGAGCTTGTGCGCTATTGAGGTTCCAGACGCGAACATTCTTGTCGGCTCCACCAGCGGCGATTTGCTGAGCGTTCGGGCTGATGGCGACGGCGATCGCTCGGCCGGTTATTCCAACGAACGGGCGGATCAGCGTGCCGGCATTGCTGTCCCACAATTTGACCGAGCCATCTTCGTGAGCGGTCGCATGCCACGCGCTGTTCGCGGCGATCACGAGATCGTTGAACTTCTTTTCGTCCGCAACGAACACCCCCTGCACCGAGACCGCATCAATCTTGATCGTCTTGTCCGCACCGGCCGAGACGATCGTTTTGTTGTCGGGATGAAACGCCGCCCCGCTGACCGCTCCGGTGTGCTGCACGAAGGACTGCATGAGACGTTTCGCGGTCAGGTCCCAAACGCGGACGCTGCCGTCGGCACTGGACGAGACGAGCTTCGTGACGTCGCGGCTGAAATCGACGCCGGTGATCTTGTCGGTGTGTCCGGAAAACGCGGAGACAGCGGCTCCGTCAGCGACGTTGAAGACGCGGACTTGCTTGTCGTTCGAGCCAACCGCCAGCAGCAGGTTGTTGATGCTGACAGCGACGCTCGTCGCCGAATCCGGCACGTCGATCTTGCGGACCAGCGCGCCGTCGGCGGCGTTCCAGATTTTGACCGACTTGTCGTGGCTCGCCGTGACGAGATTGGCTCCGTTGGGCAAGTATGCGACGCCGCTGACCGGGCCACCGTGCGGCGCAAGGGCGCGGACTTCAGCACCGTCGGCCGTCTTGTAAATCTTCACGACACCGGTCGCATCTCCGACGGCGATCTCTTGGTGGTTCGGATGCACGGCGACAGCGGTGATCGCTCCGGCCTGAGCGGCGAACGCTTTCACGACCTGACCGTTGTTCGCATCGAACAGCCGAGCGATCTTGTCCGCACAGCCGGTGAGCACCCAGGCTTGATTCGGGCTGAAGGCGATCGCTGTCACCGCTTCGGGATGCCCGTCGAGATTCCGAATCGGCTGTCCGTTGTTTCGGTCCCACAACCGAGCGGTCTTGTCGTTCGAGGCGGTCGCAATCCAGTTTCCATCCGGCCGCAGTGCGACCGCGTTGATCACCTCGCCGTGCCCCGCGATGTTAACGATCGCTGGCAACTGCACCGGCCAGCGTTTGACGAGTCCGTCCGCTCCGGCCGTCAAAAAGAAGCCGTTGTTCGGAGCGTAAGCCAAGCCGGTGATCTCGCCGGTGTGTGCTCCGAGCACTTGTTGAGCAACCCCGTCCGCGAAGTTGAACAGCCGGACGACGCCGGTCGCCTCTCCGGCCGCAACTTGCTGGTTGTCCTTACGGACATCGACGCGAGTGATCGCCGCCGTGCTGCCAGCAATGTCACGAGCAGGCTTGCCGTCTGCCGCCGTCCAGACTTTCAAGAGCTTGTCCGCTCCTCCGCTGACGACAAACATCCCATCGGTCGTCATCGCGGCCGACGCGACCGCTCCTTGATGTCCTGCCAGATTCAGCACCGGCGCATTGTTCGGAATTTCCCACAGTCGGATCGTGTTGTCGAGTCCTCCCGATGCGACCAGCTTGCTGTCGGGCGAGACCGCAATCGCCAGCACGAGCCCCGTGTGGCCGAGCATCGTTCGCGTCGGTTGCAACGAGTTAGCGTCCCACAACCTCACCGTCTGATCGAAGCTGCCGGTGACCAGCCACTTCCCGTCGGGAGAGGTGGTGATGTCGTACACCGGCTCGGTGTGCCCGACCAGTTCAGCGGCAAACGTCACCGCGATGCACATCAAGGCCAACGTGGCAGACAACCCAACAAACAGCTTTTGCATGATGAACTCTCCGGCGGGATTCGTTGGCAGTTCGGACGAGTGCCAGTCTGGAGAGCAAACGAACTCGCGTCAACAAACTGTCTGGCCGACCGCCGTGATACCGTTTTCGGACTCGTAAAAACGGTATCACGGCTGTCGGCTTTCAGCGAACGGCATTCGGCCGGACAACTACTCAACTCGCCTAGCGGTGCGGACTCCGGAGCCACGACGATCGGTCAGCGAGTCACCGAGATCGGCGCGGGCTGTCTCCGCCAACGCTTCGAGCCGACGGATGACATCGAGATTCTCATTTGCGACGTTGCTCGATTCACCGGGATCGTCCTTGAGGTTGAACAACGATTGTTCGATCCGGCGCACTTCGTAACCGTGTCGGCTGGCGATGCCGCGAATGCCGGACTCCTCGATGGACTTGGGCTGCATCTTCTCGAAGTTGGCGGGCTTGCCGGCTCGACCGGGAGGGCCGGCGACGGTCAAGTATTCGTGAGTGAAGTGCAGCTTCCAGTCGCCACTGCGAACCGCTTGCAGTTCGTCACCGGAATAGAACAACAGCGACTCGTGCGGCGTGCGTGCGTTCGGTTGAGCGGAGATGATCGGCCAGACGTCGAGTCCGTCGATCGGCTGCGAGGGCAACGGCGCACTGACGAGCTTGGCAATCGTCGGCAGCAGGTCGATCGAGGCGACTGGCTCGTCGCAGGTTCGTTCCGCAGGAATCTTCTGCGGCCAGCACATGATGCACGGAGTTCGCACGCCTCCTTCAAACGTGGTCAGCTTGCCCTCGCGAAGCGGAACTGCGGAGCCCGCGTGTTCGCCATAGGACAGGAACGGCCCATTGTCGGAGGTGAAGATAACGAGCGTTTTGTCTTCCAATTTGAGATTCTTCAACGCGGCGAGAATCTGGCCCACAGACCAATCGAGTTCTTCAACGACATCGCCGTACAAGCCACGAGCAGAACGGCCTTTGAACTTCTCCGACGCGAAGATCGGCACATGCGGCATGATGTGCGGCACATACAGAAAGAACGGCCGGTCCCTGTGTTCGGCCATAAAGTGGCCGGCCCGCTCGGTCAGACGACGAGTAAACTGAGATTGATCAGGATCGAATTGTTGTGAACGTTCACCGCTGCCGCCTTCGAAAACCCCGTCGGTACGCACTTGATCCCTGTATTCGTCGATCAACGGCAGCGACGGAATCGTCTTCACCACCGGATGCAGCGGGCCGTTGTCGTTCGAGTACGGAATGCCAAAGAATTCTCCGAACCCGTGCCGCGTCGGCGAGAACTTCGGCTGATGTCCGAGATGCCATTTGCCGAAGATTGCCGTCGCGTAGCCTCGTTTCTGCAACAGCTCTGGCAACAGGACTTCGTCGTCGTGGATGCCGACCTTGCTCGTGTGATTGAGTGCTCCGGCCAAGCCGATGCGATTGGCGTAACAGCCGGTCATTAGCGACGCTCGTGACGCGGTGCAGACCGGCTGCGAAACGTAGAAGCTCGTGAACCGCGTTCCCTCATTTGCCAACCGGTCGATGTTCGGAGTGCGAATGTCCTTCGCTCCGAAACAGCCGACGTCCGAATAGCCGAGATCGTCAGCAAAGATCAGCACAATGTTCGGTCGCGACTGGTCCGCTGCGAAAAGTGCTGACGTCTGCGAAAACAGGACGACGACCAAGCAAACAATGGTGCGACAAAACGGCGCATTCATGGCGATTCTCTTGTCAGCGAGGGAGTGAAACGAACTGATCCCGAACGTTGGTCAACACACTAACCCGAAGCGTCAGCGAGGGCGAACGTCCAGTGACGTGATTGCAGGCGAAGCGTTCTGGAGCGTTCGCCCTCGCTGACGCTTCGGGTTAGTTTGGGGACACTTCCGAGGCGGCGCGAGCACCGATACGCTCTGCCGTGTCACGAACACGTTTTTCTGGAAAGGTTTGCTTGATGAGTCAACTACGAGTGGCAATCCATGGTGCGGCGGGTCGCATGGGACAACGCTTGGTCGCCTGCGTTCACAGCGACCCTGAACTGCAACTCGCCGCCGCGCTCGATTCGCCGAAGTGCCCGCGTCAGGGCGAGGATGCGGGTGAAGTCGCCGGCTGTGGCAAAACCGGAATCCTGATTGCGTCCGAATTGTCGTCGCCGGTGGACGTCGTGATCGACTTCTCGGTGCCGGAGGCGACCGAGCATTTGATTCCGCTGTGCGTCGCTCGCAAGCTGCCGCTGGTCGTCGCCACGACCGGGTTCAACGAGGCTCAGAAGGCTGCCGTTCAAAAAGCGGCCGAGCAGATTCCGCTCGTCTGGTCACCCAGCATGAGCGTCGCTGTCAACCTGCTGATGAAGCTGGTCCGCGACGCGGCGCGAGTGCTCAAGGACAACCCGGAAGGAGTCGATGTCGAAGTCATCGAACGGCATCATCGCTTCAAAGAGGATGCTCCGAGCGGCACCGCGCTCGCCTTCGGACGGATCGTCGCCGAGGAGATGGGGCAAACCAATCACGTTCACGGGCGCAGCGGCCGGCCGGGACTGCGGCCTCACAACGAGATCGGCTATCACGCGCTCCGTACCGGTGACAACGTCGGCGAGCACACGATCGTCTTCGGCCTGATGGGCGAGACGATCGACCTGACCGTCCGCAGCCACACCCGCGACAGCTACGCCTACGGAGCACTCGCCGCCGCGAAGTTCGTTGCCCAACAAAAGCCGGGCCTCTACGGCATGGTCGATGTGTTGAAGCTCTAATGCACTCCAAAGGATTCCTCATGGACGCCATTCAGCATCTCAATGAACTGATTCGCTTCGATTCCGTCAGCTCGAAGTCCAACGTGCCGATCACCGACCACGTCGAGCGGCTGTTGAAGCAACGCGGCTTCGAGGTCGAACGGCTGGAGTACGACGACAAGCTCGGCGTTCGCAAAGCGAGCGTTGTCGCGAAGCTGGGGCCGGGAACCGGCGGGATGGCGTACTTCGGACACACCGACGTCGTGCCGGCCAGTCCGTGGTTCACCGATCAGCACGGGCCGTTCGAGCCGACGATCAAAGAGGGGAAACTCTACGGCCGAGGAAGCTGCGACATGAAAGGCTCGGTCGCGTGTGCACTGGCGGCGGTCGAGCGGATTCGTGTCGCGGACCTCAAACGTCCAGTTTACATCACCTGCACGGCAGATGAGGAAGTCGGATACGGAGGTGCTCAATCGGTCGCGAAGCGATCGACGTTGTTCCGCGAGATGATCGCGGGCGACACGAAGGGGATCATCGGCGAGCCGACGAATTTGGAAGTCGTGTACGCTCACAAAGGGACGTTCGGATTTCTTGCGACGTCGATCGGCAAAGCCTCGCACAGCAGCACGAAGGAAGGGTTGAATGCGAACCTGGCGATGATTCCGTTCCTCGTCGAGATGAAGGCGATCCACGACGAAGTCGAAGCGGACCCGGCGTGGCGACATCCCGAATTCGATCCGCCGACGATTTGCTGGAACATCGGCATCAACGACCACACGCACGCCTTCAACATCACCGCGCCGCAGAGCGTCTGTTCGGTCTACTACCGACCTATGCCAGGACAGAATCCGCAATTGCTGTTGGATCGAGCCCGGCAAGCGGCCGAGCGATGCGGATTGCAATTCGAGTTCCGCAGCGGCGCGATGCCGCTCTACATGGACCCGAAATCGGAGTTCATCCAGGAACTGGTGCAACTCGCCGATCGACCACGATCGATGACCGTCTCCTACGGCACGGACGGGGCGATGCTGACCGAACTGAAAAAGATGGCGGTGCTCGGTCCCGGTAGCATCAAGCAGGCTCACACCTGGGACGAGTGGATCGAACTGGACCAACTGGAGCGCGGCACGGCGCTGTACGAGAAGCTCATTCGTCGCTGGTGCTGCGATTGATCTCGTCCGACTTGGACATGTCGTCTCGCAGTTCTCGCAGCAGCTTGCGGAACAAGTTCTCGTCGGCGAGGAGTTCGTCGTCGGTTAATCTGTCCCGTCGGTCTCTCGCAGACTTTGACGGATCGTCCGTCACCGAGACTTCCGACTTCAAGTCATCGTCATCGACGACATCAACCTTGGGTTTGGCGACTGGCTCCGGCTTTTTCGAGATCGACTCGATCCACGTTCGCAGCATTTGCTGTTGCTCTTGCGAGAGACCGCCGTGCGACTGCCGAGCACCAATCGATTTCGTTTCGCCTCGCAATTTCACGAGCAGCGGGCTGCTGAGCGGCCGCTCGAGGTCGAGACGTTCCAGCACGGTGGCGAGATTTCGTTCGGAGTAAATCTTCGGCGGGGCTTTGCCGAGTTTGGCTCGCAACAGCTCGAACGAGTTGCCCGATCCTGGTCCGTGACATCCGGCCGTCGCGCAGCGATTGACCAGTAACGGCTGCACTTTGGAGACGAAGTCGGCCGCCGCTTCACGCGGCAATCCTCCCAGCGCCTCCGGAGCGATCCCAGGCTTGGCATCGCCCAGCATCGAAAACTGACCGTTGCGTTGCGCGACAGCGGGGACGTCCTTGGTCGCGAGGAGCTGATCGTTGATCCGTTGCAGCATGTTCTTCGCGACGGTCGAGTCCGGTTCGCGCCGCAGAGCCTCTCGCAATTGTTTGCGAGCGTAGTCCGGCAAGCCGTTGGTGACACACCACCGCGCCAATTCGATGTGCGCTGCGGCCGTGTGATCCGGCAGTGTGTCGCGCAATTGACGGTACGCATCTTCGAGGTCCGCAGCCTCCAGACGGACTTGGTCAAAGGGCAACACCATTTGTCCGCCCGTGACGTTGACCATGTATCCCGTCGCACTTTGCCGAATGACTCCTTTGATCACTTTGCCGTTGTGCAACAACAATAGCCGCTCGGCGGATGCGACCCCTGAAGCGCTCGGCGAAGTTTGTGCGTGAAGCCTCGGCACGTCTGAGCCGGAAGCCAACCACAGACACACCGCGAACGCGAGCCGCTCCCGCAAACCACCTGTCACGAAACAACGCCACATGACCGTACCTCACCTCCGCGTCAGCGGAATTCAGACCGGCCGCCCCTGGAAAAGGTCGGGAACGTAGCCCCGCTTGAACGGATCGGTCAACGAGTGTTTTCGCGGGAAAACGGCAATGATCATTGGGAGCAGAGAAGGTGTCGGGAGTCTTTTTCCGGTCGGCCCTGATGCTGATCAATGCTCGGAAATTGAATCGGGTCAATGCTCGGAAATTGAATCGGGCCGACCGAAAAAAGACTCCCGACCCCGTTGCGATGGCTTCAATGAGGTGACAGGATGTCGTCGGCGGTTGATCGCGGTAGCGAGGCTTCGACTCTGCACCCGCCTGGAGAATTTGGACATGAAGCCAACGGTATTCCTCGTCGATGATGACCGAGCATTTCTGAAATCCACCACGCGGCTGTTTGAATCCGAAGAGCTGCCGGTTTTGGCGTATCGTTCGGGAGAAGAGTTCTTCGAGAACTACAAAACGGGCCATCCGGGGTGTTTGCTTCTGGACTTGAAGATGCCCGTGATGAGCGGTCTAGATGTGCTCGAAAAGATGCGAAAACTCGATCTGGCGTTGCCGACGATCGTGATGACCGCGTTTGGCAACGTGCAAGCGGCCGTCCAAGCCATCAAGCTCGGCGCAATCGATTTCATCGAGAAGCCGATCCACCGTAACCCAGAACTGCTCGAACTGGTTCGCCGCACGCTTTCGAGGGGCCGCGCTTCCTCAAAGATTCAGCAAGAAGTTCGCGAAACGGGGGAACGATTGCGGTTGCTGACCAATCGCGAACGCAAAGTCTTGTTCCTCGTTGCCGATGGGCATTCGAGCAGCGAAATCGCCAACATGCTGGAAGTGAGCCTGGCGACAGTGAATTCCCAACGCGTCAGTATCCTGAAGAAGATGGCTGCTGGCTCGGTGCGAAATCTGATCAGCCTGATTTCGCGATACCGTTTCACGCATCGGCCTCCCGCCAGGAATACAATAACTTCGTCGAAGAAACTCCCTTGAGGGCTGATCCTTCGTCGAAAACTGTCCAAGCGTTGAAAAATTGTCTTGCCTAGCGGCGCAGATTCGTCACCATGTTGCTCAGAGTTCGTGCTGACGCAGCACGAGGGACCAACTTCTGACCCACCGTCGCCGGAGTTCTATTTGGCACCGGCACACCGGGTCTGGTTCAAGCCAGAAAGGAGGTGATTTGTGAGTTCATCTAGTCCTAGTTGCCAAAGAGGTGGTGTCGCCTAAACGCCGACGGGCTGTCAGTGGCAGCCACCCACCCAGGTGCCCCGAAGTGAATTCGCTGGTGCCTGGTTCCCCCGAGCGGTCCTCTTTTGAGACCGCTCACGGCGACTCGGCTGAAGAGTCACCTTCGATTTCTTCGACGAGTTCCCAAGACCCGGCTCCGCAAGGAGCCGGGTCTTGCTTTTTTCTGGGAGGCACGTTTGCCTTCCGCTGCCAAGATCGGCAGGTCTCTAACGAATTCAAACAGGAGTCACACTTCGCAATGGAATATCTCTCTGTGTTGACTCGCTTCGCGCACGTCGCGACGGCGATTGTGTTGGTCGGCGGGACCTTCTTCATGCGGTTCGTTCTGATGCCAGCCGCGAAGGAACTACCTGACGCCGAGCATGATCAGTTGCGCCAACGATTGATGGCTCAGTGGAAACGCGTCGTGCATCGTGGGATCGCGGTCCTGCTGCTGAGTGGTCTATTCAACTACATGCAACAGATTCCCAAGCACAAAGGAGACGGTCTGTATCACGCCTTGCTCGGGACGAAGATGCTGTTGGCGTTGGTGGTGTTCTTCATCGCCTCGGCTCTGGTGGGACGGTCGGCCGCGTTTGAGAAGATGCGGCAGAACCGAGCGAAATGGATGGGGTTGATTGTCTTGCTCTCGGCGTTGATCGTCGGGATCTCCGGTTTCGTGAAAGTCCGTGGCCCCAAGCCAAAGCTGGCGGCTCCGGCGGAATCCCGACAGGTGCAAAATCTTCCCACGGCAACGAGCAGTTAGGAACGATTTTCCCCCAATCTCCGTCCAAGCCGCGTAGGTTTTGCCAACGGGCCGAGAAGGAGGCCTCATCATGACGCGCTACAAAAATCCGGCGATGAAACAACTGGCGGACCAACAGGTGCGTTACGCCCCGCAGCCGGTTCGCCTCGAACAAATGCAGCGAGCGGAAGAACTGATTGATGAGCTTCAGCCGAGCGGAACTTACTGGTACGAAGACCTGTGCCAGAAGCTGACCAATTATCGTCCGAATCGTTATCCCAATCTGACGCTCAACGGCGACGAGGCGGCACACGATCTGCATCGTTTCGTGGAGGACTTGTCGGACAGTGCCAATCTGACGTTCGACATGGTCAACGAGCCGGTGCTCTCGTTGGAAGAGGTCAGCCAACGCTATCGCGTTTCGCCCAAGACCGTCGCGCGTTGGCGTCAGCGAGGACTGGTAGCACGTCGATTTCGAGTCGGTTCGCGCAAGCAGATCGGCTTTTTGGAATCGTCAGTGCGCCGGTTCGTGCTGCGCAACCGCGATGCGGTCGCTCGCGGCAGCCGATTCAGCCAACTGACGGATGACGACAAACTCCGCATCCTGAACTGGGCGCGGCGGCTGGCGAAGTGGGGAGCCAATCCCACTCAAGTCGTGCATCGTGTCGCTCGAAAGTTTGAGCGTGCTCCTGAAACGATCCGTTACACCCTGCGACAATACGACAAGCAGAACCCGGAGAATGCCGTGTTCCCGAACGCGACCGATCCACTGAGCGACGAAGAGAAGCGCGAACTGTATCGCCTCTCGCGGCTCAACGTGTCGGTCGATAAGTTGGTCACGAAATTCCGCCGCACGCGGTCCAGCGTGTACCGGCTCATCTCCGAGATGCGTGCGAAGAACTTGGTCGATCAACCGATCGAGTTCATGGATCACGACTCGTTCCGACTACCGAATGCCGACGAAGTCATCCTCGGTGCGCCGCCGGCTCGCGATGAGCCTGACGAGCATCACCTGCAACCGGCCGGTTTGCCGGCCTATTTGGAGAGCCTGTATCAACTGCCGCTGCTGACTCGCGAGGAGGAAGGCTACTACTTCCGCAAGATGAACTACCTGAAGTTCAAGGCGGAAGAGTTGCGGAAGACGCTCAACCCTCAGCGGCCGAAAGCTGGCGTCATGCGCGAAGTCGAACGACTGCTCGAGGAGTCGCTGACCGTCAAGAACTTTCTCATTCGCAGCAATCTGCGATTGGTCGTCTCGATCGCGAAGAAGCACATGCGACCCAATGCGAACTTCTTCGAGATGGTCAGCGACGGCAACATGTCACTGCTGCGAGCCATCGAGAAGTTTGACTTCAGTCGAGGCAACAAGTTCTCGACCTACGCCTCGTGGGCGATCATGAAAAACTTCGCACGGTCGATCCCGGCCGAGCACACACTGCACGATCGCTTCAAGACCGGCGCGGACGAAGTCTTCCAGCTGTCTTCCGACAAGCGGGGCGATCAGTTCCAAGCCGAGCGTGAGAATCAGACGCAGCACGACATCCTGATGCGGATCCTGGATCGACTGGACCCACGCGAGCGAGAAATCCTGTTGCTCCGGTTCGGACTCCGCTCCGGCGACGAGCCGAAGACCTTGGAAGAGGTCGGCCATCGTTTCGGAGTGACCAAGGAACGCGCTCGCCAATTGGAGGCTCGCGGACTGAAGAAGCTCCGCCAGATCGCCGCTCACGAGAAGCTCGACATTCCGGGCATCTAACCCTGTTTGCCTTCGTCGCCGAGTTTGCCAGAGTTCAACTCCAGCGAGTCTCCCCGCTGACTGACAAGCTCGGCGACCTCTGATCCTCGCCCAACAAGCTGATCTTGAGGCGATCGGACGGAACGCAATACCGTCCCGTTCCATTCTCACGATCGCGGTTCTCACGTGCGATCGTTGCTTTTCGTCAGGGCCAAGGATGTGCCATGAAGCGTGCCGGTCGGTGGGCCATTGCGGGACTGTTGTGCTTGTGCGGAGTCTTCGGCTGCGCACAAATGCCATCTCGTGGATTGTTCGCCCAACGGATCAGGCCGCCCGTTGATGAGTCGCGCCCTGGCGAGCCTTCCGATGACTCAGACGACGCTGCCGATTTCATGACGGCGGCCGATTGGAATCGAGCCCTCTTTGGCGACTCGCACCAAAATCGTGCGAGCGATCTTGCGACGGCAGCAACATCTGAACGAACGGATGCCCAGGCGCAGCCGCTCGATGGTGATTTGCCAATCGCCAGCTTGACTGTCGAGGCACCGTCACCGAATCGTCGTCCGTCGCCACTGCCGGGGACATTTGTCACCCCGCCGATTGCTCGTGAGATATCCCCGAACTCGATTCCCAAATCAGCCGGTCTCTCTGATCAGGGAGCAGTGGTGTCGGCGAATCATGAAACTGTGGCAAATGAGAATTCATCCGGCATTGAACTGACCGCAGGACAACGAAGTCCCAGTTCGAGTGTTCCTAGTATGCCTAATCCCTGGGATCGATTTCGCGGTTTGACGAACAATCACGACGCAGGCGTTCCAACAACGAATGATTCCTTGAATCCGGCATGGTCCAGAGATCCGCGAATCGAGAACCAGCCCGATCAGGCTCCTGTTCAGGCAAGACTCAACGGGAGCATGCCAACCGGCAACACTTCCGATCACTTGTTGCTGTCTCGCGACAGCACTCAACCACAGCTGTTGCGGGAAGCGTTTTCCCAGAAGGGGATGGATATTGCAGGGTCCGCACCGGAGACTTGGCCAACAGCTCAGGGTGCTCCCGTAAACTCTGGTCCAGACAACATTCAGAAAGTGAATGCGGAGCAACCCGGTTTGAACAATGTCCCACCGACGGGTTTCTATTCACAATCGGTGGTGCCAGCCGGAAGTCAGCCGCTCAGCTTTGGGGCTCCCGAGGGGGCTCCGTTGGCGATTGCTCCATTTGCATTGTCGCTGGAATTGGAACGGCTCATCACGCAGACGACGGTCGAAGCCGCGGCCGTGATTCCGGGTGACAACGACGTCAGCCGTCAACTCTATCTGCGCAAGCACGTTCAATTGCGGCTGCTGAATCTCATTGCTGGGCAGACCGATCGTGCCTTGCAGCCGATTCCAGGCATCGACTCCGCCGATCAGGAATTTTGGCAGCAGATGTTCTGGGGTATGGCCAACTACTTCGACACGCAAGGGATGCCCGACAGTTCCGAGCGTGCATCGCAGACGATCAGCCAATTGCGAATTGCCGCCGCGCGACTGCAGGAGAAAGCTCGGCTGGAACTGCACAACGTTGCCTTCTGCCACAAGATTTCCGGATTCGGAAACTACCAGCGGTTCAAGCGAGACGGGTTCACTCCTGGCCAACAGGTGTTGCTGTACGCCGAGGTCGCGGACTTCAAGAGTGAACCGACTCCGGATGGCCAGTTCCGCACACTGATGAAGTCCACGCTGGACGTCCTCGAAGGGGGCCCCACTGGGCGTCTTGTCGAGAGCTTGCCGCTGTCTCCGTCCGAAGATCGCTGTCGCAATCAGCGACGCGATTATTACCACAGCTACGATTTCTCGATCCCGCAAAGCTGCAACGCTGGTCCGCACACGCTTCGGCTGCGAGTGGAAGATCAGCTCGGCAAAAAGATCGCCGTGACCACGCTGAACTTCACCGTGCAATGAGCCAATCGTTGGTCAGCCTTTCGAGGCTGACTCGACTGGCGATCGGCGTCGTTTGTGATGCGATCGGGTCAGGCTCGAAAGCCTGACCTACCGCCGTCGCTTAGAACAACACCTCGACGATCGAGAAGTCATCGTCGAGCGTTTCGTTGCCCTTCAGCATTTTGACATGCTCGAACAAACGGTCCATGATCGACTCATCCGGTTCGGGGGTCTGCGACACGAACTGCACGAACTCGGAGTGCGTCCATTCGCGGCCGTCGGCCAAGTGGATTTCGTGGGCTCCATCCGTGTAGAGCAGCACTCGACTCCCTGGCGGAATCTCGCGTTCGGAAGTCGGCCAGTCGGACCACGGCATCATGCCAATGATCGGACATTCGGATTCCAGCAGTTGCGGTTGCGACGAGCTCACGCTGGTCGGATCGAAGAACAGCGAGGGAGGATGGCCTCCACCCGACCAGGACAACTTGCGTTGCTTCGCGTCGTATACTCCGTACCAAATTGTGAAGCATTTGTCGCCGTGCTTCTCCATGTCGAAGGCCTCGTTGAGCCCGGCGAGGACTTGTCCGGGCACCGAAAAGTCCACACCCGACAGCGACTGTGACCGGATGACGTTCATCACCGACACGCTCAATAACGCCGACGCGATGCCGTGGCCTGTCACGTCGAGCACATAGACCACCAACTTGTCGTCGTCGAGCCAATGATAGCCCAGCGAATCTCCCGCGAGCGCGACACACGGCTTGTAGCGCCAGTCGATCTTGACCCGGTCGTTCATCTTGTCGGGCAACAACGACATCACGTACTTCGCGCCGGCGTCGATCTCTTTTTGCAATTCCTTCTGACTGTCAGACAGTGCCGAGTAAGCCTCGTTGCGTTGCAGCAGATTGATGTAGCCCTTCGAGTGGTACCGCAGCCGCGCGATCAGCTCGACCTTGTCTGGCCACTTGACGAGGTAGTCGTTGGCCCCCAAAGCGAAGGCTTCGGCCTTGATCAGCGGCTCTTCGCGACTGGAAAGCACGATCATTGGCGTCTCGCGCGTGGTCGGGTTGACACGGAAAAACTTGACGAGCATCAAGCCATCAATGTCTGGCATCACGAGGTCTTGCAGAATCACTGTCGGTCTGACGTCATTCGCAATCGCAACAGCTTGTGACGGATCGCCGCAGTAGTGGAAGTCGATGTCGTTCTCCGTCATCAGCCAGCGGCGCACCGCTTCCGCGCTGATCGCTTGATCGTCGATCAGCAGAACCGAGATGCGGTGCTGACTGGCCGGCAGTCGTGCGGGCAACGTGTGTGAAACAGTGGACATCGTGCGGACATCACAAAGGCAAGAATGCGGGAAACGGAATTAGCGTCCGCAGCAGCGATCCACAGAGGGAATGATCGATTTTCGTTCGAGGCCGGGCTGGCGGGGCGGATTATCATGGTCAGGACCGTCCAACGTCCGCCAGGAACTTTTCGCGAAATCTCGGCGGCCAGCGTCGATTCGCCGGATCATGCCAGTTGTTCCGGTTCCGGTCATGATCGAGGACCGACGCAGGTGAGTAAACCACCGGCGCGAATCACTCGAAGCGCAATTCGCCGGTGTCAACGCATTCGAGATCGCGCCCTTTGACCCGCTTGAGCGTGTGCAGTTCGTCGTCGATCCAACGATTGTCCGGAGTGCCGGTCACGAACCAATCGCTGCCGTTGTCGGCCAACAACATGCCGTACCTCTTGAGCGCAGTCAGAATCACCTGAGCCGAATTCGGGAACTTGCTGATGTCATAGTCAGCTTTCAACCTGACACGCAGCCCCATCGGCAGGAGGTTCGCATCTTTCGAGCGGCTTGCGAAATGTGTCGCCGGCAAAATGTAGGCTCGCTGAGTCTTTCGCGCGGTGAATCGCAGAGCGTGTCGAATTTCCCCTTGCTCAACGGTCTCGTCGTAGCGGGCCAAGCCGGGAAAGATCGGAAGCCCAGCCGCATCGGCCGACGTCCAACCGAGCGGCCGCAGCTTGTTCGAGGTCAGGTCGAAAATTGCGCCGCTACCGGCCTTCCACTTTCCAGGCCCGGCCGGCAAGACGTGAAACAGTTCGTACAACTTTTTGTTCTGAGCATCAATCATCAGCACATGCCGGTCGCTGTCCTGTGGAGCGTTCGGCCCCCCTTCGATCGGCGGATTCTTCGGAATCGGATACGGCCCCTTCTCGCTCTCGTCGGGGTACTCAAATTCGACGACCTGTTTCGGAGCGTTCCCCTCGACGACGACGAACGGAATGCCGTTCGGAGCACCTTGATAATCCGCCCCGAAGCACGGGAACAACGGCTTGTCCGCGCCCATCGAGGCGATCCACGCTTGCGATCGCGAGTGGACCTTCAGCTTCGAGACATCCTGATTCCACGGATTGTCGGCCGGAAAGATCTCGACTTCGCCATGCTTGGTCTTCAGCACCGGCCCGCGCGGTATTGGCGGTTGGGCTGTCGTGGTGGCGACAAGCAGCATCGCTATCACCAGCCCGACGCACCAGCGAGGGGTCAATTCAAAGGCTCGCTGCAATCCCTCGCTGGCGCGTCGGGCTGGTTTCGAATGCGACATGATTCATTTCATCCGTGTCAGTTGTTTGTGTGCTGCGACACTCGCTCGCTGAGTTCTTTCAGATCAATCAGCTCTCCGTCCTTCGGGAACGGAAACTTCAGCAACCACCAATCCTCGGTGAACGCGGCCGACTCGCCCGGCGTCAGCCGTTCGCGCGGGCCGATTGGTTCGAGTTCGATGCGCGGGCCAGTCGGATACCACACCGACAGTGTGAGACCAGCGGCCTCGCTGTAAACGCGATCGGGATACGTCGTGAAGCGTTTCACGAACAGCGTGTTGTTCGGCATCAGATAGCCCAGCCATCCGGCCTGCGAATCGAACCCCAGCTTCGGCTTGCGCGGCGGCGCGAGGATTTCCAGAAAGCCATCTCGCTCGCGAATCTTCTCGTCCGTGTTGCGGACGTTGATGATCGCGCTGTCCTCGTACATCGCGTACTTGCTCGGAAACCGGCTAGGCCGATCACCCAGTGGGATCAAGCAGATGCCTCCGCCGGGCGAGAACGAACGGCCCCAATGACAGACCTCGCGAACCTCTTTGGAAATGTTGACCATCGTCTGCTGGCACGACAGCCGCACCGTTTTGTTTCGCTCGACGAGACTGAACTCACGCACGAGTTGCATCCCTGCTGCCTCCTCGCGCGGGCTGGTGAGCCTCGCTGAAGAGGCTCCGGTCATTTCGCCGGTCCACTCGCCCGACCAAATCTTCGGATGCGGAATGACGGTCAACTCCGGTCCGTAGTCAAACCGCCCCGCCGTAATTGGCCCGGGCTTGTCCGGCTGCCAGTTCTTTTCCTGTTCGTCGAGAAACATCGCATCCCGGCCATCGACCGAGAACTCAAGCACTCGCCCGCCCGCTTGCGGACACAGCACCGCTCGCGCGGTTCCACGTTTCAGTTCGATGGCTTTCGAATACCCATGAAAGGCGATGACCCGTGATGTGGGCTCTTGAGCATTCGCGAGTGGATTCATTCCGAGAACCACCAACACCACTGACAGCCATCGCAACCGCATGGGGATGTTCCTTCGATGTGCGGGACGTGAACGAGATGAAAACTCTCGCACACTAACTCGAAGCCGCAGCAGTGGCGAGTGTCGCAATCGACCCCGAATGGTTCGATGTGCCCACAATTCCTGGCAGCAGCAAACTAACCCGAAGCGCCAGCGAGGGCGAGCGCTTCTGGTGACGACGATTCCACGATCGGTGGTCCGTGAAGCGTTCACCCTCGCTAGCGCTTCGGGTTAATATCAGTCGCTGACTGCAACGGCCAAAATTCGTTGCCACACTCGAACGGTTCGGTCGTGCGTGCGATCACTGGTTTCGACGTGCGGCAATCCTCGATCAACGACTTGAGCGAGCAACCAAACCGGTTGTGACGGGGACACGAGAACTCGGCGAAGGAGGCGTTTGATGCGGCGATGCGTCGGGGTCGCTCGTCTGAGTCTGCTGACAGAGTTTCAGCAATTCATTCGCCTCGTGCAGGACGGCGAGTAAATCAGAGTCCTCGGAAATCAATGCGGCTTCCAGTCCAGCGGCTTGCGTGGCGACGGTTGTTGCGCCTTGCTTGGCAGCGACGCGATTCATGTGGCCAGCGATGTCGCGCAGGCCACTCAGATCGCGGCGGTCCAGCGCGAGCACGAGTCGTTCAATGTGTTGGCCGATCGCCAAGGCGGCTTCATTCGAGACCTGGCCCACGACCCGTTTGTCGGTCTGACGTGCCGTGACACACACAATGAATCGCTCGACCAATTCCGTATCGAACTGAGTCCCCGCGCAACGGCGAAGTTCCGCGAAGGCTTCGTCGCGTGTGCGAGCCTTCCGGTAAACCGAATCGTTGACCATCGAATCAAACGAATCGGCGATGGCCAGAATTCGTGATGCCAACGGTACGAGATTCGGCTGACCGGTTGTCGGATCGACCAGCTTTGCGTTGGTGGGTGTCGCATAATGTTCCAAAATCGCGCACAGTTCCGGCGATTTGAACGACGCTCGAAGAAGTTCTCGGCCTTGTCGCTGATGAGTGCGCATCAACTCGCGCTCGTCGGGAGTCAGCGCTTCGGCTTTCAACAGCACTGCATCTGGGACGCCAATCTTGCCGATGTCGTGCAACAGAGCCGCGATCTCAAGCAAGTAACTCTGGCTGGGGGACATCCATCGGTCGGCGACGTTGACACACAAATCCGCGACGCGGCGACTGTGTTCGGCCGATGTGAGATCGCGATAGGCCAAGGCCGAAGTCAAAGCGACGACCGCTTGGAACGGGATCGGTTGCTCCTCCGCGAGACGAGAGTCAGGCCTTGTGCGAAATGTCTTGGACTGATCGATCACCAGATCGGTCGGGATGGAATCGAAACTGACGACCCGATTGCGTCCCGTCTGCTTCGCCACGTACAGGCACTTGTCCGCCTGATCGAGTAATTCTTGCGGGTTGTGAGCTCCGAGCGAACGGCAGGACACACCCACGCTGGCCGTCACAGAGAGTTTCGGGTGTTGAATCGCCGCAATCGCCTGCCGGAAACGCTCGGCATTCTGCGTGGCGGCGGCGAGATCCGTGCTGTTCATCACAATGCAGAACTCTTCGCCACCATAACGGCAAACGAAGTCCTCGCTGTTTGCGGTCTTCTTCAATGTGGCCGCGACAACACGCAGGACTTCATCGCCAGTGCTGTGTCCAAAGCGATCATTGATCGACTTAAAGAGGTTCCTCAGCAGAATCTGTGAGTGATTTGTTTTTCAGGGAGGTTTCCAAGTTGGTGGAGGAGTGCGAGTTCGGCGACTCGCGAGGTGCGGAAGCCGTGGGATTTTCTCGACACCAGTTTGGCTTGGTTGTTCAAG
>SYJG01000438.1 GCA_005798445.1 Planctomyces sp. | reverse complement strand
TCATGCTCCGAAGGAATGGATCGCCAAGTACAAAGGGGAGTTCGACGACGGATGGGACAAGCTCCGCGAGCGGACGTTGGCGAAACAGATTGAGCTCGGCGTTGTGCCGAAGGGGACGAAGCTCGCGCCGCGACCGGCGGAGATTCCGGCGTGGGACGGGCTCAGTGCGGATCAGAAGAAACTCTTCGCGCGTCAGATGGAAACTTACGCGGGCTTCGCCTCGCACACCGATCACGAAGTCGGGCGGCTCGTGAAGGCGATCGAAGACATGGGCGAGTTGAACAACACGCTCTTTTTCTACATCGCTGGCGACAACGGCGCGAGTGCCGAAGGTGGTCCGGACGGAACGTACAACGAGATGCTGGCGCTCAACGGCATCATCAGCGATGTCGCCTCGCAGATGCCGCACCTTGACGAATGGGGCGGGCCGAAGACGTTTCCGCACTTCTCGATTGGCTGGGCGTTGGCGGGGAACACGCCGTTTCAGTGGACGAAGCAAGTCGCGTCGCACTTCGGCGGCACTCGCAACGGCATGGTCATTCACTGGCCCGACCGGATCAAAGCGAAAGGGGAAGTTCGCTCACAGTTCCATCACGTCATCGACATCGCACCGATGATCCTCGAAGCGGCGGGCTTGCCGGAACCGACGAGCGTCAACGGCACGAAACAGCGGCCGATGGATGGCGTGTCGATGCTCTACACGATTGACGACGCGAAGGCGAAGGACCGCCGCACGACCCAATACTTCGAGATGTTCGGCAACCGAGCGATCTATCACGATGGCTGGGTGGCGGCGACTCGGCATTCGATCCCATGGCTGAACGTGCCGCTGCCGGGCTTCGACAAGGATCGCTGGGAGCTGTACCACGTCACCGACGACTTCAGTCAGGTCAACGATCTCGCCGCCGCGAATCCGCAGAAGTTGAAAGAGCTGCAAGATCTCTTCACAAAGGAGGCGATTCGCAACCACGTCTATCCGCTCGATGATCGCCGCTCCGAACGTTTCAATGCGGCCATTGCCGGACGACCCGATCTGATGGGCGCTCGCAAATCGTTGACGCTTTACGAAGGGATGACCGGCATCGCCGAGAACGCCTTCATCAACGTCAAAGGCCGCCCGCACTCGATCACTGCCGAGATCGAAGTCCCTCAAGCCGGAGCCGACGGCGTGATCATCGCTCAAGCCGGCCGTTTCGGAGGCTGGAGCCTCTACATGAAAGGTGGCCGAGTCCACGAAGTCCACAACTACGGCGGCCTCGAACACTTCACGGTCTCGTCCGAGAAGCCGCTCGCACCCGGCAAGCACACGATCCGCTACGCCTTCACTCCCGACAGCCCGAAGCCCGGCAGCGGTGGCACAAGCCAACTCCGCATCGACGACGAACAACCGACCGAGGCCAAAGTCGGCCGCACGATGCCCTTCGCCTACTCCGGCGACGAGGGAGTCGATGTCGGTACCGACAACGAAACGCCCGTGACCGAGGAATACGCCGAAGGTCACAACCAGTTCACCGGTAAGATTCACAAGGTCACAGTCGAGCTGAAGTGACATCCACTCAATAGTTTCGAGACTCAGTCATTTCGCGAAATTCAATTGGCATCTACTCCGAAGGAGTTGTGTCGCATAGCCCAGGGTTGCTCGCGCAGCGAGCTACCCTGGGATGAGAATCAATACGCTCGATGTACCCCGAAGGGGTTCCGCCATCGGGATTGCTCGAATGACGCAACCCTTTCAGGGTAGGGCGAACGGATTCTCCACAACCCAGGGTAGCCCGCGTTGCGGGCAACCCTGGGCTATGTGACGCAATCCCTTCGGGATAACGACACCACCGAACCAACAAAGGAATTCAAACGATGAAGTCAAAACTCTTGTTCTGCGTCGCGCTGGTTTCGGCGTGTGTGTTTTCTTCTCGTTCAATCGCGTTCGGACAAGCACCGAAGGCCGATGTTCCGGCTGCGAAGGTGGCCCAGGCAAAGACCAAGCCGCCGCTCGGTCAGGTGGCGGACAAGGACTCGGGCGACGAGTCTTTCAAGAAATATGGGCAAGCCTTCAAAGGCAAGATCGGTCGGAGCTACGCGGAGTCCGAGGAGTGGTATCCCGAACGCAAGAAACCCAAGCCGGGCACGCCCAACGTGTTCATCATTTATCTGGATGACGTGGGCTTTGCTCAGTACGGCTGCTTCGGCGGTCTCATCAAGACACCCAACATCGACGCGCTCGCTGCCGATGGCTTGCGCTACAACAACTTCCACACGCCGGCCTTGTGTTCCCCTTCGCGGGCGGCGCTGATGGCGGCTAGAAACACGCACAAGATTGGCCTCGGTTCCCATGCGCTGACCGCGATGGGCTTTCCGGGGTACAACGGAACGCCGCCGGAGAGCGCGAAATCCATCGCCAAGCATTTCCAGCACGCCGGCTTTGAAACCTTCGCCATCGGCAAATGGGATCACACACCGCTGCCGGAGGCCTCGCACAGCGGTCCCTTTCATCACTGGGCCAGCGGCGAGGGATTCGACCATTTCTACGGCTTCATGGCGGCCGACGCGGACGATTATCGCTCGCTGCTTTTCAACGATCACGAGCCCTCGGAAACCTGGATGGGCAAGAAGGACTATCATCTGACGGCGGATCTGGCGGACCGCGCGATCAGGAACGTCACCTCGCACACCTCGATCTATCCCGATCAGCCGTTCTTCCTGTTCTGGGCACCGAGCGCCATGCACTCGCCGCACCAAGTCCAGCAGCGGTACATCGACTTGTACAAGGGCAAGTTCGACATGGGCTGGGACAAGGCGCGGGATGAGATTTTCGCCAAGCAGATGGCGATGAAGATTCTTCCCGAAGGGACCAAGCTCTCCAACGGCATCCCGGAGATTCCGAAGTGGGACAGCCTCAGCGCGGACCAGAAGAAGCTCTATGCCCGCCAGATGGAAGTCTTCGCGGGGATGATGACGCAGACCGACGAACAGATCGGCCGCATGATCGCCACTCTCAAACGTACCGGCCAATACGACAACACGCTCATCATGCTCACAGCGGACAACGGCTGCAGCGGCGAGGGGGGATTGAACGGCCTGTACAACGAATCCTTGGTGCTCAACGGCAAACAGGCGTCGCTCGAAGAAAACATGAAGCACTATGACGAGTGGGGTGGCCCGAACACTTACCCGCACTATCACGCCGGCTGGGCCATGGCCGGGAACACGCCGTTTAAGTACTGCAAGCAGATCGTCCACGAGGGTGGTCTGAAGTGCGGATTGATCATCAGTTGGCCCAAGGGGATCAAGGGCAAGGGGGAGATCAGAAATCAATACTGCTACGTCACTGATCTCATGGTGACGGCGCTGGATGTCACCGGCACCAAGTTCCAGGAGGAAGTGGACGGCATCAAACAAATGCCGATGGATGGCATCAGCCTCGCGTATTCCTTCAACAAGGCCGACGCCCCCTCCGCCCGCACCGAACAGTACTACGAACAGCTCGGCAACCGAGCGATGTACAAGGACGGCTGGAAAGCCGTGACGATCCACGGCAACCGCATGCCGTGGGTCACCGGCGGCACGTTCGATTTCGCGAAGGATGTGTGGGAGCTTTACAACCTCAACGAAGACTTCTCGGAAACCGAGAACCTCGCGGCCAAGCATCCTGAGAAACTGGAAGAGCTGAAGAAGCTCTGGGACGAGCAGGCTTGGAAGAACAACGTTTATCCCCTCTACGATGACGTGAACAGCCGGCTCGCTAAGCAGTTCGCCCGTGCCTTTGGCGACCGCAAGAGCTTCACCTACTTCGCGCCGGGAGCCGAACGCATCGCCGAAGCGGTCTCCGCCCCCATCAAGAACAAGTCGCACACGATCGAGACCACGCTCGACCTCAAGGGGGATGAAGAAGGCGTCCTCGTGTCCTGCGGCGGTGTGAATGGCGGCTACACCCTGTTCATCGCCGACCACAAACTGCACTACAACTACAACCACTTCAACGCCGAACGCTACGCGGTTGTCTCGCCCGAACTGCCCAAGGGAAAGGTGGACCTGAAGTTCAACTTCATCAAGACCGGCAATCTCAAAGGGACCGGCGAGCTATATGTGAACGGCAAGAAAGTCGCGGAAGCCCCCATCGAAAAGACCGTTTCGGGAAGCTTTTCGCTCAGCGAGACCTTCGATGTCGGCGTCGATAATGGCACGCCCGTCTCGAACAACTACAAAGAGAATGACCACTTCCGCTTCACCGGTCAGATCGACAAGGTGACCATCAACCTGACACAAGACGCGGGCAACAAGTAATCGAAGCTGTGCGATTGCGGATTGGGGGCGAGAGTCTCAATTTCGGCGAAGTCCCGGCTCTGTCGTTGATGAAACCTCCCCCCACCCTTCCGCTTCAGAAGAAGCATTCGCCAAGTGACGGTCGAGCTGAAGTGAAGTGATGGAAACGGCCCGCATCAGTCAGGCCGTTCTGGTGAAGTCGCCGCCATGAGCATGTCTGGTGGATACCAGGAGATTCTGTGTGTCTGATTCCCACGACGACCTGCCGCCTTCCGAGCCGATCAGTCGTCTGGTCAAGCCGATCGTGCGATTTCTGCATGTTGAGGCGGCGAGTGGCGGCGTTTTGTTGGTGGCGACGATCGTCGCTTTGATTCTGGCGAACTCCCCCGCCGCAGCGTGGGTCGAGCACTTTTGGCAGACTCCGCTGTCAGTCGCGGCGGGGAAGTTCGCGTTTCAATTGACGATCGAGCAATTCATCAACGACGGCCTCATGGCCGTGTTCTTTTTTGTCGTCGGCCTCGAAGTCAAACGGGAACTCGTGCTTGGCGAACTCCGCGATGTTCGCCGAGCGGCCTTGCCGATCGCGGCCGCTCTGGGAGGCATGATTGTTCCAGCGGGGATCTACCTCGCGCTGCAATCGGGACAGCCTGGGGAACGGGGTTGGGGAATTCCGATGGCGACGGACATCGCGTTCGTGGTCGGCTGCCTGTCGGTGATGGGCTCGCGCGTGCCGCATGGCTTGCGCGTGATGATGCTGACCCTGGCCATAGCCGACGACATCGGAGCCATCCTGGTCATCGCCATCGGATACAGCGACGGCATTCATTGGAATTGGTTGCTGGCTGGCTTGGCGGGGCTTGTCGTGGTGTGGGGCTTCTCGCGACTCGGCGTTCGCAGTTTCATGGCGTACATCGTGGCGGGCATTTTCGTCTGGTTCGCGTTTCACGAATCCGGCATCCACGCCACGATTGCCGGTGTGATCCTGGGAATCATGACTCCAGCTCGCAGTTCCGTGCGCGTCGATCGGGTGAAAGCGTCCCTCAATCGGATCGATCAACTGTTTCAGGAAGATTCGCAGCACACGCCGCATCGAGCTGACAAGCTCAACCGGTTTCGTCATGCGGCGCGCGAGTTGGTTTCGCCGCTGGAGTTCTTGATTCATCAACTGCATCCCTGGGTCAGCTTTGTCACCATGCCGGTATTTGCTTTGGCGAACGCCGGTGTCGCTGTGCGGATTCAACAGATTGGTTCACCGATCGCTGTCGCGGTGCTCGCCGGATTGGTCATCGGCAAAGTGTTGGGCATCGTGCTGTTCAGTTGGCTGGCGGTGAAGCTACGAGTGGCACGCTTGCCCGACGGTGTCGATCTTTGGTGTCTGCTGGCGGGAGGCTTGCTGGGAGGAATCGGCTTCACGATGGCCCTCTTCATCGCCAGTCTCGCGCTGGAGTCTCATCATTTGCCAGAGGCCAAGGTTGGCATCCTCGTCGGATCAGCGATCAGCGCCATCGCTGGAATGCTCGTTCTCGCCATGAGACCTCGGCCTGAGAGTCCCGCTCAACAATTGCAGGAGTCCCGCCCATGAGCACCGCCTCTGTCGACGACACCATCAATTTCGGGGCACAGAGAGACTGTGCCCATGCACATGAACTGCGGAACGTTGTCTTCTCCGGACAATCCTGTCACGGCGAAAGTCGTCGACCGCTGGCCTCTGCGCCGTCAACTGCGGAGCAACTTCATTGCAATGCTGAGGCCAAGTTCTATGAGACAACTCGATGACGTCGCTTGGTGCATCGTGCATCTGCGAATGCAACCCGAACCGAATCTCGCCGACAAAAATCGCTTGGGCGAAAATGCGTCCGCATGAGTTCATGCGAGGCGGAAGCACTCTGGCATCTTCGGAGAATCATCAATCGTGTCAGTCATCCAACCGAATTCCAAACCAGTGACTGATAACGAAGCGGAAAGGGACTCGTTCCTGCCGCTGCTGCTCGCGCTGGTGGCGATGTTGGCGTTCTTGCCACTGTTGGCCCCGTGGCCGCTGCTGATGTCGTCGATCGCGTCGCTCGTGCTGCTGACCGGGCTCCTTGCGGTATTGCGTGACCGGCCATTCCGGCTTGCGGTAATCAGTGCGCTGGTCGTCGGCTTGCCGTTGCGCTGGATGGCTCAGTTCTGGGGAAACTCAACGCCGGTGTTGTTGCTGCTGTCGCATGCGACGATCGCTATCACGTTCGCGATTCTCGAGATCGTGGTGCTGGTCCGCATCCTCACCCATTCGCGAGTCACTCGACAGAGCGTGATTGGTGCGATCTGTGGCTACGTCATACTCGGATTTCTGTTCGCGTTCGTGTACGCCGTGCTGACGTACTTTAACTCCAACGCAATCAACGTCGGCGGCCAACCGCTGGGTGTCGAGCAGGTCTCGAACGTTCAGCGGCATCTGTCCGAATTGGTTTACTTCAGCTTCATCACGCTGACGACGGTCGGCTACGGCGACATCGTGCCGGTGAGTCCGATTGCTCGCTCGACGGTGATTCTCGAAGCGTTGGCCGGCCAACTGTATCTCGCCGCATTCGTCGCACGCCTCATCGGAGCGATGAGTCCGCCGGCCAGCTGTCCGCTTCCGAACGAATCGAAGTGACGGCCTCAGAACCGCCAGCCCAGTCCCGCGTTCGAGAAGAAACGTGGAGCCTCGTTGTTCAAGCCCCGGCCGACTCGCAGGCCGATTTCGATGTTCGGCGTGATGAGGTAATGCACGCCGGGGCTGACGAAGTGCTTCGCGAAGTTGTCGGTTCGGTCCTGCGAGAAGTGACCGAAGTATTCGGCGTGGACGTTCCAGCGGTCGGTGAGCGTTTTGCGCAGCACGATCGACGGCGACCAAGTCTCGAATCGGTCATCCTTCTCCTTGTCCACGCCGAAGCGAATCGCGGAATCGAGCTTCCACTCGTCCGGCAATTCCCAGCCAGCGACATAGCCCAGCGAGAACGCGGTCGCGGGATCTGGGCCGGCCAGCGGAGTGTGGCCTTGCACGATCACGCTGCTCTCCGGCAGCCAGTTCTGTTGTTCCGACAGTCGCAGCTTGAGGCCGTAAAGAATTTGCGTTTCACGAACGATGCGGTCTCCATCGAACTCCGCGATGCCTCCGCCGGCCGAGACATCGGCCCCCTCACCGCCAACTTCGTAGTTGCCGCCGAGCCGCAACTCGATCCAGTCCGAGAGGCCATAGCGCAGCAACGACTCCGGCAAGCTATGCGTCTCGGCTGTGTCACGATTGTCGATGAACGAGTACGACGACTCGATGATCCAGCGTCCTGCATTCACCGTGCGAGTCGATGGCGTGAACGAATCGCGGTCGGTCTCGATGTGCTCGGCGAACGGATTCTCCTCACCGCCAGCGTCGTCAAGTTCCGGTTCCTGTCCACGGACCAGGAAACTGGATCGCCAAAGCGGACTTGTCGTGAGCCAGTCCTCGGCGCGAATGACTGCCGGGCCGATCCGCAGAAGGCAGCACGCCGCCAGCCCGATCCATGCCGCACTGTGAAATCGACGTCGAGAAATCATCATCGACCTCGCTCGATCACGGTGTCGCTGGCATGTCCGATGGAGCGGCACGACCGCCGAAACGCCATGCCGTGCCGAAGCCGACCCAGTAGTTGCCGCTGACGGTGACGATCGTGTCGGCAAACTGATCGGTCTCCTTGAAGGCAAAGCCACCGAAGAGATCGAAGTCGATTCCCGGCAGTACGTCGCGCATCCCGACACCGGCCGTGATGCGATGCTGCGTGATCGCTGCGAATTGACCTTGGACGTAGCGAACTCCGGGAACACCGTCCGGCAGGTCCACTCGCCCGACAGATTCCAATTGAGCCGCTTTCATCGGGTTCTCGTTGTAGCCATAGCCCAATCGGAACCGCATGGAGTCGGTCACCGAATACTGAGCACCGAACTGGAACGCCCACTGGTCGTCGTAGATCGCTCGCAAGAAGTCGGCCTCGCTGTGAACCTTGTAGATCGCATCGGCCGCCAGGAGCAGTCGGCCGTCCATCAAGCTGCTGTTGGCGATTCCGAAGCCCACGTTCATTGGATGGTCGAACGACATATCGATCGCCGCCCCTCCGGGCAGCAGCGCGGCGTCGTCGAATTGGAAGTTTTTCTTCGATTGCCAATATGCTCCGAGTGTCGTCGCCGGAGCCAATTGATAATTCGCGCCGACGTTAAACCGCACACCGTAGGCCGGGGTCATGCCGCCCAGATCGACGAACGGTCCATCCAAAAAGGATGTCCCCAGCGCGAACGAAGCCCCCAATGACAATCGCTCGGACACATCGACTCCGGCAGCCGCGATCATGTCCAGCGCGAGGTATTGAGCCGAGGTGCCGTTCGATTCAGGAATGCGCCGGAAATCGACTCCCGCTCCGGCATTTGAGATGAGACCCAAACCCAGAGTGACCGGCAGTCCAAGCGCATCCAGATCCTGTGTGACGCCGATGTTGCCGAGCAAAGCACCCGGAGTTCCCGAAACCGCATTGAAGGCGTCAACGCCAAGGCCCGGCGGACTATCGAGCAAGTCCGCTGTTTGATTGACTCGGTAGTCCGCATCCGCCCAAGCACCACCGAACGAGAACTGAATTCCCTGAAACTGCCGTAGCGTCGCCGGGTTTCCGTTGATCGCCGACTGCAAGTCCTGTGGCCGGGAAAGACTCGCCCCAGCCATGCCGCCCGACGCCGGCATCAGGTTGTTGTGCAGTTCAATGCCAAAAGTCTGAGCGTGCGAATCACTGGCCGTCAATCCGACCGCGACTGCGCAACTCAAAGCTAACAGCGCACGCCCAATTCGCCACATGATCGCCCCTCCCTGAGCGTGAAATGCGGACACACCGACTCCGCAACCGCAGCGCAGAGTCCGCTGTCGGCAACATCGGCATAACTTGGACTGAGGGCGTGACGCCATTTTCCGAAGGGGCCTGCATCGAGCGAGAATTGATCGGCACGCATATTTTCTCAAAATTCTCTGGCCGATCCCCCTTGTCCCATTTCGCCGAGCTTTGATATTGTCCCCGCCTCACCCCCGGCTCGATGGGGTTTCAGACAACGATTCGCATGGCAAGGAGGCCATCGTGAGTTGGATTCATGCACCGCAACAGGCATTGAAGGTCCAGATTCGTTGGTTGATTCGGCGCGACATGCCCGAAGTGCTCGACATCGAGCGCCAAAGTTTCGAGTTCTCTTGGACCGAAGAAGATTTCCTCTGCTGCCTGCGACAGCGAAATTGCATCGGCATGGTTGCCGAATACAACCACCGCATCGTCGGCTTCATGATCTACGAGCTGCACAAGGCGAAGCTGCATGTGCTGAACTTCGCCGTCGATCCTGAATTCCGCCGCCAGGCGATCGGATCGCAAATGATCGAGAAGCTGGTGGACAAGCTCTCGCAGCAACGCCGCCAGGAAATCGTCTTGGAGGTCCGGGAATCGAACCTCTCCGCGCAGCTCTTCTTCAAGAAGATGGGCTTCAAAGCGGTGCTGGTGCTTCGCAGCCACTACGACGACACCGACGAGTCCGCCTACGTCATGCGGTTCGCGCTGCATGAAGAGGACGCGATCCTGCTGCCGTTCGCCCCCGCGAACCGCATCTCGGAATACGACGCGGCGTGACGACTTCTACCCCGCGCGGCCTCGAAGGAGATGTTTTCGGCGATCGGCAGGGCGTCAGCCCTCCGAGTGATTCCATCGGTTTTGACTCGGAGGGCTGACGCCCTGCCGCTCGCCGAATCTCTCATGACGCTCGCGTGAGGTATGGCCATGTGCGATTGTCAGCGAATGTCTTTGATCCCTGGCGGACCCTCGCTGATTGTCTTCATGAGACCTTTTGTGTCCACGTCAGACTCGCCACCGTTGGGCGTCGCGAGTGCTCGGAGGATGCGAGGATCGGCTTTGTCGCTGATCTCGCGCACGGAGCCGTCGGCCATGACGAAGTGAGCTGACCGTTGTCCCGGCGGGCCTCCGAAACCCGTCGAAGTGCGATTCAAGCCTTCACCCGGATCGCGCACATTGGCCGGATATCCCCAAGGCTTGTGATTCCGCCCGACCGTACCGATCAGCAGCGTGTTTGAAGTTCCGTCGGTCATGTCATCGAAGCTGTGACCTCGCGTGTGCATTCGACCGATTTTGTCCTCGGCAACGGCTGGGCGGATCGGAAAGACATGGGAGTTCGCTGCAAAGTGAATCAAACCGAAACCATCTCGATCAAAGGCAGGACCGGGCTGCATGGGATTCAAGAAGCCCGGAAACTGACAACGGTAGAGTCGATCATTGGGGGGCTTGTTCCAGGGCACATCGAATTTGATCCCGTGCGTGCTAATCGGGGGACTGCCAACCGCAAGATAAAACCCTAGTCCCATGACCCATCCATGCAGCAATTCGCCCTCATCGTTCATCGTCCCCCCTGGTGGAAGGTGCTTGAAAGTGCCGTGGAAATTGTGCATTCCAAGGCCGTACTCCCGGACCTGAATTGGCAACGGTATCCGTTCGGTGTTCCGCAGTGCATTCGCGATGGGACTGCGAGGCGGTGGGTCGATGGAAACATCCAAACTTGGCGCGGCGCGATTCGTGGACAGCCAGATGACTTGATGGACCGCGCCGACCAGCGCGGTACCGAGACTGAAGAGCAGCGTGACCGAGACCACGACCAGTCCGGTTTGGCGAAGTTGCCACGTTCGCGAGGCGATCAAGTTTTCCGGCAGCCACGACGCGAACCAACGACCGGTGTGATGCACTCCGAATGCGAATGTTGCAAACGCGATCGTCCCGGCGATCACGCTCGGCCAATCCACCGTGATGCGTGGCAGAAGCGCGATCGGAAACGTCAGCCAACCGAAGAGGAATTGCGCACCCAGGTCGCCGAACACTACGATGCCAATCAGTGACACCGCCACCAACGCCACGAAAGCCAAAAGCCAACGAAACATCGTTTGCTCATTCATGGCGTGTCCTCCACCGAGTTCGCTTCGACAAGCTGTTCGTGCGGCTTGGTCGCGAGTCGAATTTCCTCGGTGCGCATGGAGCCGATCAGCCCGTTGGTCAGCAGCACCAGCCGGTCGTCGCCGTCGATCTGCGGCTCGAAGACCAGCAATCGGCCGGTCTCGTCAGCCGAATGGTCGGGCACCAAGAAGAACTGCAAACCGGGATTTCCAGGAACGTCCCACAGCCTCGAATCGAGACCGGCCTGATCGTGCGCCGGGAACTTTCCCCCGTGCGTGGCCGCGTGCTGCCACAACACGGTTCGCAGTTGTTCGAGACCTGCTCGCCGAGTTTCACGGTCGGCGGCAGGTGTCGTGTCGGCCATCGCTGCCGATTTTTCGAGTTGATACGTCCAGCCTTGTTTGCGCCAGGCTCCGGGAGTCATCAACTCACGAGCACCGGAAATCATCGTCAGTACCACGACGAACAGCAGTCCCCACAACACGACCAAGCTCAACGACCGGCGATAATTGATCTGCGGCAGCACTGGGAAATCGCGCCGAGCGTGATTCCACAACCATTGCACCCCGAACGCTCCGGCGAACAGACACGCCAGGAAGAACGACAAGGCCTGCACTTGCCAGCCGACGACCGGTGAAGTCGTTTCGACATTCGCGTACGGAGGAGTGTTGTCCGCCGTCCAATTGGACGGCAACAAGGCCGGCATCCCGGCGAGCAAGGGGCCGCTGATTCCCGTGAGAAGTACTGCGGCCAACGCCGCCAGGACAATTCGTGATCGCTTCATCATCGACGTCTCCAACAGAGCAAGAACTCTCGCGTCGCCAGAATCAAACGACGGCATTCTATCGGCAGTCGGCGAGAAGACATCTCCCCTCAGCCTTCTGACCAAGGGCTGGCCAGTTTGCCGTTTTGTGGCGGTTGTAATGAGGCGGCAAAAATTAGCACGACGCGCAAGCGAGTGGTCATTCTCGGCAAACCACTCGCTTGCGCGTCGTGCTAGTGGGTCGATACCAACCACTCAGTTTGAAACATTGGCCTGCCCTGGCCTTCAGACGTGAAGACCGTTGCCGATATCCTCTGCTCATGTCGCACATCGAATTGCGAGGCGTTCGCGTACATAACCTGAAGGGGATCGATCTGCGTCTGCCGATCGGCAAGCTGATCGCGATCACCGGAGTGAGCGGAGCCGGCAAGAGCAGCCTCGCGTTCGACACGCTCGTGGCCGAGGGGCGGCGGCGGTACATCGAGACGTTCGCCCCGTCGGCTCGGCAGTTTTTGGAACGCATCGAACGGCCGGATGCGGATGTTCTGGAAAATCTTCCCCCCGCGATCGCGTTTCGTGCGGAGGCTTCGTTCGATCAACGGGCGACGCTGGGCACGATCACCGAGACCGATGATCTGCTGCGAATGCTGTTCGCTCGGCTGGGGCGGGCGTTCTGTCCGCAATGTGACATGCCGCTCGTGGCTCGCCCGCCCGATGCGGTGTGCGGTGAGATTCTGGCATTGCCAGAGGGGACGAAATTCCTCGTGGCGTTTCCGTCCAAAAAGAGCGACGCAGCGATCGCGAACTGGCGACAGCTTGGGTTCGTGCGAACGATCGAGATGCCGGAGTCGAAGTCGGAACTCTTGATCGTCGTCGATCGCCTTGTCGCAGGTCGCACCGATCCCGCTCGGTTGTTGGAGAGCGTCGAGCAGGCGTACTCGCACGGCAAAGACCGCTGCGTCGTACTCGACGAATCTGATGGCCGCGATACGACCGCACTGGAATGGGAGGGGCGACGTTGGCGGCTCTCGCGGCACTCACGGCGATTGATTTGCGAAGCATGCGGATGCGAGCAGCCGCCGCTCGAACCGGACCTGTTCAACTTCGAATGTTCACTTGGAGCATGTTCGACATGCAGCGGGTTGGGACGGATCGCGGCGCAATTGGTCGCGAAATCGAAACGAGCGCCGACGGTGGAATGCCCGGATTGTGGCGGATCGCGAATGGGTGCGGCGGGGCGAAGTGTGCGATTGCCGATCGCTGTCTTTGACGCGGAATCACAGGCGAGGCGGGGTGCGTCAGCCCCCGGACTTATC
>SYJG01000038.1 GCA_005798445.1 Planctomyces sp. | reverse complement strand
TCGACTCCAATCCCAGCGACGGCATCACGGCGGGAGTCACCGCCGACCGCGTCCTGTTTAGCAGCGGAACATCCAACGTCAGCGCCGCCTTCCAGAGTGTGCATACCACCGTCAACGGAGCCAACGTCTCGTTTTCCGGAGAAGACCTTTCGTTCGGACAGATTGTCGTTCAATCTGGAACGCTTGAGTTTTCCTCGCTGCCTCCTCTTGCTGATCCGACCATGTTGTCGAGCCTCGCATTGATCAATTCCACACTGCGATCGGGTCGAGAGCTTGTTCTTTTCGGCACATTCATTTGGACCAATAGTTTGCTCGAAGGCTTGAACGGCCAGGGAGGTCTGACGGTGCTCAGCGAGATTCGATTTGATGGCGGTCAGGTAATCCGCGACTTTGCCCTCGTCAACGCGGGTAGCGCTGTGTGGGTTGGCGGCAATATTTCGATTCTTGGGGACTCTTCTTTCACCAACGCTCTTGGTGCCAGTTTCGATGATCAAACGGACGGCACGATTGGCGGCAGTCATGTGGATTGCCCGATCTTCTATAACCAGGGCCTATTCATCAAATCGGGCGGCATCGGAGTCACGAATCTGGAAATGCAGCTCTACAACAGCGGCGAGGTACGGATTGAACGCGGTATCCTCAACATTGGTTGCGGGTACGTTCAAGTAGTCGGCGGCGGTAGCGGTGGCGGCGGAACCGGCACGATCAGTGGCAACTTCACCGGCGAAGTCTCTGTGGCAAATCCGGGCGAACTGATCGTCGAGCCTACGCCGACGCCGCCAACTCCAGTGACCAACTACACGCAAACGGTGACGGGAGTATTGGTCGAACTGATCGGCGGCTTGGTTGCCGGATCGGAGTATGGCCAGATCATCGTCAATGGCTCGGTGAATCTCGATGGCTCACTGATGGTCGATCTCATCAATGGCTTCGTGCCGCAAATCGGCAATCAGTTTGTCGTCATCGACAACCGCGGTACGAACGCCATTCAAGGCACGTTTGCTGGGCTATCAGAAGGGGCGGAGTTCACGTCTGACTTGAGCCGTTTCCAGATCACCTATGCGGGGAGCACGGGCAACGATGTTGTGCTGACGTATTTGGGTGTCACCAATGCGCCGCCGGTCGCCCACGATGATGAGGTTGGCACCAACGAGGATTCCGCAGTCACGTTCGACGTGCTCGCGAATGACACGGACGCTCAGGACAACATCGTCGCGAGCCTCACCGCGATTCTCTCGCCACCCGATCTTGGCACGTTGATCGACAACGGCAACGGTTCCTTCACGTTCGATCCGGCCGAGGAGTTTGAAACCTTGGCGGCCGGTGAGTCGGATCAGGTCAGCTTCGACTATGAGATCATGGATGCCTTCGGTGAAGCGGACACCGCGACCGTCTTCATCACGATCAGCGGAGTCAACGACGCGCCAGCGGTTGCAAATGCTGGCAATGTCCCGGTCAGTGAAGGCCAGACCGCGGCAAACTCCGGCACTTGGAGCGACATCGACGCCAGCGACGTAGTCACACTGAGTGCCTCGGTGGGTTCTGTCACCAAGAATGCCAACGGCACCTGGAACTGGAGTTTCAACACGGCCGATGGCCCCGACGACTCGCAGACGGTGACGATCACCGCCGATGACGGACACGGGGGTGTGACCGACACCAGCTTTTCGCTGATCGTCAACAACGTCGCTCCAACGGCCCACCCGGATGCGGTCACAGTCGGAGAAAATGACGGCGCAACAGTGGTCAATGTCTTGGCGAATGACACAGACCCGGCTGGAGCGAACGATCTGTTGTCGGTGAGTCGCATCAACTCGTTGGGGACTCGCGGCGCGGTGACGCTCAGTGGCGGACAAGTCCGCTACTCGGCAGACAGTTTCTTCGAGGCGCTGGGAGCCAACGAAACGGACATCGACTCGTTTGAATACTCCATCTCCGACGGCGATGGAGACAGTTCGACCGCGACCGTCACAGTGACGATCACCGGGCAGAATGACGCGCCGACGGCCAACGGCACTCTGACCGACGTCACCGTCAATCAGAACGCCGCCAACACGGTGATCAATCTGGCTGGCAAGTTCAGTGACGTCGATGCCAACGATTCTTTGACGATCACGGCCGTCAGTTCTTCGAGCGGCTTGGTCACGGCTAGTCTGGCGGGCAACTCGCTGACGCTGGACTATCAAGCTCATCAAAGCGGCTCGGCAAACATCACAATCACTGCGACGGACGAATCTGGGGCTCTCGTTTCCTTGAGCTTCCAGGTCACCGTGAAATCCGACGACGTTCTCGCCTCCGGCTTGAACGCGACGATTCAGCAATTGGTGACGCCAGGCAAGATCACGTCTTCCAAGGCGAGCGAATGGAGCAAGAAGCTCGATTCGGCTCTGGCCTCGTATGGCGACGGTCACGGCAACGTCACAGCCGCCGTCAATAAACTGAAGGCGCTGAAGAACGACATCGCCGCACAAACCAAGGGCAACAAACCCACGCTCACGACGGCCGAGGCGAACCTCCTGTTTGGGTTGATCGACGAATTGGCGGACGCGATGACGCCGTAATCTGTAAAATCGCTTGGATCCAGTGCGTGTCGCACCTCTCAGTCGCGGAACTCGTGACAGTTCGGGGGCTGCATTCAGAGTCGTATGACCTGCAAGAACGATGATACTCCACTGAACCGCGAGGTCTTGGGAAAGGTGACGCGGCACTCGTTCCTGCGACGACATTTTTGGGACGGCGACCTCTGGCCCACGAGGCCGCCTTGACCGCTATTGGCGATTGACCTGTAATCCCGCCTCGCCGCAGGGACTGCGGGCTTGCTTCGAAGAATGGATTCGCTGTGACGACGTTTGATCGGTACTTGTTGGGCCGCTTTTGGCACGTCTTCGGGATTGGCTTTTTCGCCACCGTGGGCTTGTTTGTCGTGTTCGACAGTTTTACGAACGTCGAAGTCGTCCAAAGTCATTCGGACGGTGCGGGTGCCTTGTCGTTTCTCGGCCACATGGCGGAATACTACGCCTACCAGTCGCTGATGATGTTCGAACTGGTGGGACCGATACTGACGGTCATTTCGACGATGGTGGTCTTCGCCCTGCTGCACAAAAATCGCGAGTTGAATCCGATGCTCTCGGCGGGCGTGCCGACATTTCGGTTGGTCGTGCCGATGCTGATCGGGACGCTGATGGTCAATGGGCTATTGATGGTCAATCAAGAGTTGCTGTTGCCAGCCGTCGCGGACGAGCTGCTCAAGCCGATCGGCACCGCTTCGCAAGGTGTGCAGCGAGTCGCCCCGCGGCGCGATTTCTCGTCGCACATTGAAATCGGCGGCGAGGGGCTGATCCTGGGCGAACGAAAACTCGTCCTTCCAGAGTTCCAATTGCCAGCACCGGATATCAACGCCGAAGTCGTGACGCTACGAGCCGACCACGCGGTCTATCACCGAAAAACAAAACAGCGACCGGCGGGCTGGCACCTGACGAACACCTCTCCGGCGTTCAGCGACCTGCGGCTCACAGACGCCGGCCGAAAAATCATTTTGCCGTTGGAAGTTCCGACGGAAATCTTCGTCCTGACGAACATCGGCAGCGAGCAAATGTCTGGCTCGGCGGTGGCCTACCGCTATCAATCGACGTGGGAGTTGGTCGAACGGTTGCGGAGCCCGACGTTCAGCGTGATGACTTCGCGGTCGCAGGTCCTGCACATGCACGAGCGAATCACTCGGCCAATGTCGAATCTGCTCGCGGTGTGCCTGACGGTGCCACTGGTTTTGCGGCGTGAGAGCTTCTCGATCATCGCGAATCTGGCGGTCTGCGTGGGAGTGATGATCTGCCTGATGGGGTTGGTTCAAGCCTGCAACTACCTGGGACGTATCAATTGGATGTCGCTCGATTTGGCCGCGTGGATGCCAATCATCATCGTCGGAGGACTGGTGGCATGGTTCGCGGACCGAGTGCAAACCTAAGCCGTCGCACTGTCTTGCTCAGCGGGTGGCTGATCAGTTCTCTCGGCCTTGTTGCGAACGCGGCCGAGAAGACCACACCTCTTGTTGAACGAGACCTTGTCGCCGCCATCGAGTCCATCCAAGTCGAAGATCTCAAAACACACATCAGCACTCTGGCCAGCGATGCCATGCAAGGCCGTGAAGCGGGAACCACGGGTGGGCACGCAGCCAGCGCGTACCTGATGCAGCAACTTCGCCGACATGGCGTTGCTCCGGCCGCCGCTGACCAAACATTTGTGCAAGAGTTCGCCGGCGGCATGCGCAATATTTTGGCGAGCGTTCCAGGACACGATGCTCAACGGCGCGACGAAGTCGTGATCGTCAGCGCTCACTTTGATCATGTCGGCTTCGGTACGCCACGCAACAGCCGCGGCCCGATCGGCTACGTCCACAACGGAGCCGACGACAATGCCAGCGGTGTCGCCAGTCTGCTGGAGATCGTCGAAGCGATCCGCAAGCTGCCTCGTCCGCCACGCCGCACGTTGCTGTTCGCCTTTTGGGACGGCGAGGAGAAGGGCTTGCTGGGATCGAAGCATTGGCTCACGGCACCGACTCGGCCGTTGAGCCAAGTCAAGCTCGTCATCAATGCCGACATGATCGGCCGCTTGCGTCCGGAAGGAGTCGAGGTCACGGGCACGCGCGCTGCCTGTGGATTGCGACACTTTGTTGCCGACGCCAACTCGGCGACGATCGCGCCCCGTTTGCGGCTCGAATTCCCCTGGGACATGCGAGCCGACAGTGATCATTATCCGTTCTTCGCTGTCGGCATTCCCGCGCTGATGCTGCATACCGGCAAACACGACGATTACCACCGCCCCAGCGACGACGCGGACAAGTTGAACTACGAAGGGACTCAACGGCTCGCACGGCTGATGCTGCTGCTGGCTCTTCAAACCGCCGAAGCCGACGAGCTGCCTGTATTCCGAATCAAGTCTCGCGACGAAACCAATGACCAGCAACGTCGGATCGAACAACCGCTCCCGTCGCCTGCCCCACGTCTCGGCATCACTTGGAACACGCAACTGTCCGAGCAAGGCATCGTCGAGATCATCCAGATTTCCTCACCGTCTCCAGCCGCATCGGCCGGCTTGCGCATCGGCGACCGTATCGAACGATTCGCCGGCCACGCCGTCTCCGGTGCCGCTGACTTTCGGAGCCTGGTCGTCATCGCCGATCGTGACGTGACCGCGACGGTCCAACGCCCCGGCCGCTCGGAACCACTGGAACTCTCAGTCCGACTCACGGGTGAACCCACACGCCTTGGCTTGATGTGGCGAACCGACGACGCGGAACCCGATCGCGTGATCCTCACGCAAGTCACCCCGTATTCCCCGGCCGCCCTCGCGGGACTCAAGGTGCTCGATCGAGTTCACACGTTCGGCGGGCAGACGGCCACCAACGAGCACTTTTCGGGAGCAGCGGCATCCCTGCCGCTGCCCATCACCGTCACGTTCGAGCGTGACGGTGTGATCTCGACCACGTCGATCACACCCATCATGCCCGCAGCAGTCTCCGTCAAACGCGACCGTGCCGCCATCAACGAACGCCCCTGATCGCACGCATCAACTTCTCGATCGACTCGACAGGAACTTCGCTCCTCTCGCGTCACAAGACACGCTACGTTGCGCGTGCAAAACGCGGGCAAGTCCACTCACGACACGCCCGCTCATCGCTGCACACGTTTGATCAAGGGAAAGTCGCATGACGGATTGTTCGATCTCTCCGACGCAGCAGGTCTGCGAATGGCTGTCTCGATTTGGCACCGCGTTGGATCAAAAGGATTGGTCCGCGGCGGCTGACCAGTTTGACCAAGAGTGCTACTGGCGCGATTTGATCGCCTTCACCTGGAACATCAAAACTTTGGAAGACAAAGACGAAATCCAAGCGATGTTGGCCGCGACGATTTCTGCCGTGCAGCCCAGCCACTGGCAGATCACGGGAGAAGCGACCGACGAGAACGGCGTGATCTCCGGTTGGTTTGCTTTCGAGACAGCACTCGCGCGAGGGAAAGGCTACGTTCGTCTGAAGGTCGGCAAATGCTGGACCCTGTTGACCACAATGACGGAACTCAAAGGATTTGAAGAAAAGCGTGGAGCGACTCGCAATTTCGGAACGGAGCACGGCGTCTTCAAGAATCGGAAAACCTGGCTGGAGCGAAAGACTCAGGAAGAAACGGAATTGGGGGATGCCACTCAGCCCTACTGCGTCATCATCGGCGGCGGACAAGGGGGCATCGGACTGGCAGCCAGACTGAAATGCCTGGAAGTGCCGACGATCATCCTCGAAAAGAATCCGCGCCCCGGCGATTCGTGGCGAAATCGCTACAAGTCG
>SYJG01000437.1 GCA_005798445.1 Planctomyces sp. | reverse complement strand
CGTGCTCGAAATCCACGTCGATGTCCGGTGCCTCTGCTCTTTCACGACTGATAAACCTCTCGAACAACACGTCAATCCGGTCTGGATCAACCGATGTCACGCCCAGGCAGAAGCAGACGACAGAGTTCGCGGCCGAGCCTCTGCCCTGGCACAGGATCCCTCGCTCGCGAGCGAATCTCACTAAGTCCCACACACTCAGGAAGTACGCCGCATAGTGCAGCTCGTCGATCAGCTTCAGCTCGTGCTCGATCAGCCCGCGTACCTTGTCTGGGACGCCACGCGGGTAGCGCTCCTTTGCACCCCGCCACGTCAGGTTGATGAGATGCTGTATTGGAGTGAGACCGCGTGGGCACAGTTCCTCCGGGTACTCGTACCGCAACTCATCGAGTGAGAAGTTGCAGCGGTCGCTGACCTCGATCGTGCGAGCCACCGCATCGGGGCAGTCGGCGAAGAGCGCGGACATCTCGGTCGCCGACTGGAGATGCCGCTCGGCATTTGGAAACCGCCGTTCACCAAGCTCCGCGACCGTGCAGCCGTGCCGGATCGCAGTCATCACGTCCTGAAGTTGCTGCCGCTCGCGCGCATGGCAATGCACATCATTGGCAGCGACGAGCGGGATGCCGGCCTGCTCAGTCTGTTGCCGCCACTCCGCCAACCGCTGCCGGTCGTTCGGTCCTCGGTGCAGCTCCGCCAGCGCGTACACGCGGTCCCCGAACAGGTCGCGATAACGAGTCAGAGGCTGATCACACAGCGGCCCGTGGATCTGATTCAGCACAACACCCACCAACAGTCCCTCGGCTCGTGCCGCCACGTCAGCGAGCACCAGCCGACACTCACCCTTCGGTGCATTCCGGCGACCTTGAGTGATGAGCCGGCAGAGGTTCGCGTAGCCGATGCGACTCATGGCCCACAATACGACCGGTGGCGCATCGACCGGCGTGATCTCTGCACCGATCAGCAGCTTGAGCTTGGCCTCCTTCGCGGCGACGTGAGCACGGACGACTCCAGCGAGGCTGTTGCGGTCAGTGATCGCCAGCGCGGACAAACCCAGCGCAGCGGCTCGCGTGACCAACTCATCGGGATGCGAGGCTCCCTCTAGGAAGGTGTAGTTGGTCCGGCAGTGCAGTTCGGCATAGCGCAACGAGTGCGGCGAGCAAGTTGGAGGGTTGCCCCACGTTGGACGGCGTTTGTTGGGAGGTAGCTCAGGCATGGTTCAATCAAAAGCTCCATGAATGAACCACGCGGCTTGTTCAAAGCAGCGAAACAACCAGAAGTGCTGCCCGGTTTGCGTCTCGACTCGGAAGTAGTCGCGGCAGATTGACTGGCCGCGCCACCAGCCGGTCTCAATCCGCTCCGGTCCCCAACAACGGATGACGCGGTGATCGCGACGGTCCCAGCGGAAGTGCATCGGAGCGCCTTCCGGCCCAGCCGCCGTGGCTTCGATCCGTTGCGGTGGCGTGAAGAGTCGAAGCGGGCGAGTCTGGGCTGACTGCTGAGTGCGATGGGACGAGTGCGATGACACAGTTGTTCGCTGCTCAGCCACATACGGCTCATGCCTGACCGCCAATTCCGGTTGAGCGTCTGGGACCAAGACAGCATGGACCACGGCAGTCGCGCCCAACCGATTGCTCAGCCGATCCAGCAGTGAACTGACCTCGCGGTATGTGTCAGCGTCGGTCTCGAAACCAAATAAGTCCCGCTGCCGCGTCACCAGCGACCCGACGCTGGTGGCTTCCAGACGCAGGAACGAAATTCCTTCAGGCAGGCCGGCTCGATCAATCTGCAAGCTGAGTAGTTCCAGCAAGTGCTTCACGATGTCGGTGGGGCTGACCAGATTCACAACCAACTCGACCGGACGCGCGGCCGTCCCTTTGATCTGACAAAACAGTTGCCGCACGCCCTCGCGCACTGGTTTGAGCCGGCCAAGCAGTTCCTCCAGCAGTTGACCGCTGACGAACTTCAACGACTCGCGATCAGTGAGCGGCTCGTCCGTGACCCACACGGCCACGATCGGTTCGAGAGGCCGCTCCGACACAAGCAACTCCGGCGCGTCGCCAAATGCTTGATCGAGCCGCAGCAGCAAGTCTGGCCCGAACCTCGATGGCAAAGTCTCTCGCGGCAAAGCTCGCAACTGACCGATGCGACGCAGGCCCAACTCGAGCAGCGTCTCGATGATCTTGAGCGGCAGCCGCAGCGACGTGATCGGCAGCGGTGCGAGAGTCTCGTCGAGCCCCACGTTGCTCAAGGCTGGCTGCTGATGCGACTTTGCCAAGCAACGCGCCGCTGCCCATGCGGCCCCGATCGTCGGAGCGAGAGCCGCTCGTACCTGAAAGCCGCGCTGGCGGAGATCCTCGGCGAGTCGATCGACCAACTCCTGCTCGCCGCCAAACAGATGCTCGCAACCAGTCACGTCCAGCAGCAGGCACTCCGGCGGCTTCGCATCCTCAATGCCGAACAGCGGGGAGAAGTCGTTGCAGGTGCGAGCCAACTCGCGCAGCCCCGTGAGGTCAGCAGCAGGATCGTGTGCTTCGATGTGAGCCGTAGAGCCAACATGTCCGGCCAGCAGCGCCTCCGCTTCGGCCAACGGCATCCCGATCTGGATGCCTGCGCTGTTTGCCCGTTGAGCTTCGCCGTGTGCCCACGCCGCGACACGCGGGCCACGGCTTCCGTCACTCGCGAACAACACGACCGACCGGCTCCGCAGTTCAGGCCGCTCATGCCGCAGGCGTTGCAGAGGCCAGTTCGGCAGCCATACGCAAACCATCTTGGGCATAGCTGAGTTCCACGACGATTGACCTCTCGACGAACTGCCTCCGAGCACGCACCAGCTCCACTCGCCACCGCCGCGACACGACGGCATCCGACTTGTTCGGCGGCGGCAGCGGCTGCACCAGAAACCGATACTCCGCGAACGATGGCTGCCCGCGAGCCTGTGCCGGCCGCAAGAGAATGCCCAGCCCTCCACCAACCTCCGCCGCCAACTGCAATCGCCGACACGTCTGCGACGAGAGTTTCTCGACATCACACACGACTGCCCCGATGCCGCGTGTCCGTAACACCTGCTCCAGAGACCACAGCGCATCGGGTGGATGCTCTGGTCGAATAAATACAGTCCTGCTCAAGTCCACGGCGAACGGCACAGCCGCCTGAGCGTGCAGCTCACGCCGACTGTCGATCATCACCAGCAGGTTATCTCGCCAGGCTTCGCGGCTGGCCCACAGTGCGAGGCCGGTCGATCCCGTACCACACCCCTCGGCCAGCCATTCCACTAAACAGCCACGCGGCCAACCGGCCTCACCGAGTAACCGCTCCAGCCCCGGCAGCCCGTTGAGCGTGATGTCACTCTGCGGTGCGCATCGGTGGCTCGCCCGCTCGATCGTGCGGATCTTTTGCGATAACTCCGTAATGACGCTCCGAGCCACCATAGGTCAACTCTTTCGGACCAAGCCCACGAACACACCCCGGATCGTCACGTCCGTCACACGGATCGGCTTCATCTGCTTGTTCTCTGGCTTGAGCAACACATGGTCCTTGCGCCGGAAGAACCGCTTGAGCGTCGCTTCGCCATCGACCTCGGCAGCTACGATCTCTCCGTCGTTGCAGGTCTCTTGAAGGCGGATCACTGCGATGTCGCCATCGAGAATGTGCGCGTCGACCATCGAATTCCCTTTGACTCGCAACCCGCGATGCGTGCCAGGGTCATACAACGCGCCGAGGTCCAGGAACTCCTGGTCCTCGATCGCCTCAGTGAGTGGCCCGGCAGCAATCTGTCCAATCAACAACAACCCACGTTTCGGCAACGCCCTGGCCGTCAGCCGGATGTTTCGCGCCTGCTGAGCCTCACGGCGGATCAGCCCTTGTTGCTCCATTCGGTCGAGAATCCGCTGGACGCTGAGCGTCGCTTTATGCCCGACATGGGCTGCGATCTCGCGGAGCGTGGGAGATGGCCGCCCCCTCTGGTGCTGCTGCTGCAAGAACCGCAGGACATCGGCCTCATTCAATGGATTCGTGGTCTGCATCCGGCTCGCCCCTGTCTTGGTGTCGGCCAAGGCTAGCAGGCGGGATGAGCCTTTTGAATGCAAGCGCATACAAAATAAGCGGCGGTCGGATTACCTTGTGGCAAATACCCTCGATCAGTCGCGACATGCGGACTCAGTCATGCCACGTCACCACACTGACGGCCAGCACTTTGAGGCCAGAGTTTGGCATGCCTGGAACGCAGGGAGTCACGACCCAAAAGCGAGGACGAACATCACCCGGGAGGATCAGCAGAGCGACCACCTGAGACGCTGCGGGGGGAGAAAGGGATGCTCTTGGGCCGCTGCGAGGCTGGCTTGAAGCCAGCCTCAGAGCGTACAGGAAGCCCACCAAATGGGTAACACGACCCAGGAAGCCCAGACAGCCTCCAACGACTCCTGAGCGAAATTGGACGCTTCCACGCAGTACGAAAGGTATCACCGAGGGTATCACCGGTGAACACCACGCAAAAGGTATCACCGAAGACTGACTGTAACTCAATTCTGTTAAAGTCTTTGTAGAGTGGACGATACAAGACTCGAACTTGTGACCTCCACGATGTCAACGTGGCGCTCTAACCAACTGAGCTAATCGTCCCGGATGAAGGGGGGCGAAGGGTAAAAGTCGCTCCGAGCTTCGTCAAGCAGCATCTGCTCAGGGAGCGATCGGGGAGTGCCTAACAGGAATTCCCGGTTCGTTGTTTCTGGAGTCGTCTGCGATTGCGGAAATGGACGTCCGCGAGTTGAGCCACGCCAAGGAGGGACATGAAACGGCGATGACGAAGACGTTGGAGGCGAAACGGGAGGAATTGGTGCAGGCCGTGCGGTGACTGCGGGAAAATCTTTCGCGGAGGTCGTTCGGAGAGCGTGGACCGGATTTGAAGGTGACTCTCACGGACCTTGAACAATTCTTGCGGCCGTTGGTTACCAGTCATCGTTGCGACAGGTCGGTACAGACATCTAAAGTCACTCAAAATGACCACTAAAAACAACTCACTTGGCCAACTCACGGACGTTTCAACTCGCGCCGAGTCTCGGCCACGCATTTTCGATTTGACGGCTACGGAGATGACCGATTGGGTGGTCGCTCACGGTTGGCCGAAATTTCGTGCCGGGCAATTGCAAAAGTGGCTGTTCCACCGCCGAGCGACGTCGTTCGAGCAGATGTCCGACCTGCCGAAGCCGATGCGTGAACAACTCGCCGCCGGGTTCCGGCTCTTCGCGGCCGAGGTCGAGTCGCACCAAGTCGCGTCCGATCGAACTGAGAAGCTGCTGTTGAAGCTTGATGACGGAGAGACCATCGAATGTGTGCTGATGCGCGAGCCGGATCGAGTCACCGTCTGCATCAGCACACAAGTCGGTTGCGCGATGGGCTGCGTGTTTTGTGCCAGCGGCATGCTCGGTCTGAAGCGGAATCTGTCGGCAGGTGAAATCCTCGAAGAACTGCTGCGGATGCAAACGCTGCTCGGCCCGGACGAGCGGATTACGAACATCGTCGTGATGGGAATTGGCGAACCGCTCGCAAATTTGCCAGCGGTCTTGCAGGTGCTCGCGGCGGCGAGTTCGCCGGAGGGACTCGGCATCGGTGCTCGACACATCACGGTCTCGACGGTGGGCCTGCCGGCGAAAATTCGCGAGTTCGCTCACACCGGCAAGCAGTACAACCTCGCGATCTCGCTGCACGCTCCGAACAACACGCTGCGGGACAAGCTCGTCCCCGTCAACGACAAGATCGGCGTGGAGGCGATCCTCGACGCGGCCGACGAGTACTTTGAAGTCACCGGTAGACGAGTCACCTTCGAGTACGTTTTGCTCGGCCAAGTCAACGACGAACCGCAACACGCGCAGCAACTGGCTCAACTGCTGCGAGGCCGCTGCGCACATGTGAATTTGATTCCGATGAACGGCGTCTCGGTGCTGCCATTTCATGAACCGCCAGCTCCGCGAACGCAGCAGTTCGTGGCAATCCTCGAACAAGCTGGCATCCCAGCGTCCGTCCGGAAGCGCAAAGGAGCGGACATCGATGCTGCTTGCGGCCAACTGCGGCTCAAGCACGAGAAGCCGTAGCACCGGTTCAATTGAGTTGTGGATCGAGTTTCTCGATCCCCTCAATGCGTTGCACCTCGCGCAGACGAAGTTCCGCGAGATCGCGCAGCGGCAAAGCGTCGGCACGCTCGAAGCAGGAAATCGCATCTCGCAACAAGCGGGTCGCGCGAGGCAACTTGCCTTGCAGACGTCGCAACTCGGCGAGGTTCATCAGATCCGTTCCTTCTCCACAGGCATCGAGCATCAGGCGATGCAGTCGCAGCGTCTGCTTCAACCAACGAATTCCGTTGTCGAGTCTTCCCTGCACGGCGGCCAAAAGTCCGAGGTTACCAGAGTCCGTGGCTTGGCCCTCCAAACAGCCACGCCATTCTTCGATGGCAAACGCGCGTCGCCACAACGATTCCGCGAGTTCCCAATCCCGTTTCAAAAAGGCGTCGCAACCGCAACCAGTCAGATCGCACGCGAGACGACCAAGTTCATCGGCGGACTGTTGGAGCGACTCGGAGGCATGCCGTAGTCGCCGCGTCAATGACTGCTGCTGCCAAGTTTCCGCCGTGTCCCATTGCTTTGATTGCCGATACACCGCTGCCAGATTGTGGCAAGCGGCCTCGGTCAATTCGGCATCGTGGGACGTCAGACCGACTTGCAGCAGTGCTCGGAATTGCTTGGCGGACTCAGCGAGTTCGCCACGAGCAAGCAGCAACCCCGCTGCTTCCACTTGCTCTGTGAAATCGCATCTCGTGGCAACGAGCTTCGGCCAGCGAGTTTCGTGGGGCAAGCTTTTAACCTGCCCTGCATTCGGTGGCAGGTTAAAAACCTGCCCCACGGGGGTGCTGAATTGTTGAGTCACCGTCGTAACGCTCCGCAAGAGGAATGAATCCGAGAGCGAGCGTGCGTGGCATCACGAGGTCGGCCACAGAGTACACCATTTTCCGATCACGTCAACTTTGACGGTTGTAGCAATTGGCCGGTTGAAACTTGACAGCTTGCAGGCAAGCTTCGATGAGTCGTAACATCCCGTTTCTGTTTCCGGAATTGAACAGCGGTCACTCGCAGGCGACCGAGGAGTTCAGCATGTTTGACACTCAAGACGACAGCATCGACCCCGCCGAAAGCTTCGAGCTGAAGTGGCAAGGGAGTTGCATCGTGGTGATTCCGGCGGCCAGCGTGGAAACCATGCGTTGGGATCTGATCGAGCCTGCCGCGGCAATCATTCTGGGGCCACTCAAGGAGCAGAAGGTTCCGATGGTCGTTTTCGATTTGAGCAGCGTCGCCTATTTTGGCTCGGTGTTTTTGGCGTTGCTGTTGCGCTGTCACAAGCTCGTCAAAAGTCGCGGAGGCGAATTGGTTCTGTGCGGCCCCAGTGCGATGGCTCGAGAACTCTTGAGAGTCACATCGCTCGACACGCTCTGGGCGATCTATGATTCACGCGAGGAAGCGCTCACTGCCTTGGCTGCGTAACGATCGTCCGAGTCCGGCGCTTCTTCGTGAAACTGAAACGCTACGGAAGCTCACATGACGGATCGACCGAGAACTCCCGACGAATTTGACCCTTCGCAGTCCTTTCAAGAAATCTTGTCGTCGCCGCAGGAGGAACAATCTCGCGCGATGGCACCGCAAGATCTCGCGGCACGCATGGCCGACGAACTTCCGGACGATGTCTTTGATCCTGATCCGACCGAGTTCATTCGACAACCGCGTCCTCGCGTCACATTGGAATCATTGATTGCGGAGATCAAACAGGATGCCGACAAGTTGGCTCGCGACAACGCGGCCTTGGGGGACGTGAAGATTCTGGCTCGTGCGCTGAAAGAGTTGCGGTACGCCTTCAAGATTTTCACACCGTATCGGCAGCATCGCAAAGTGACCGTCTTCGGTTCGGCACGGACAAAGTCGGATCACCCCAGTTATCAGCAATCGGTCGACTTCGGCCGCCGCATGGCCGCACTCGGCTGGATGGTCCTGACCGGCGCGGGAGGGGGCATCATGGAGGGTGCTCACGTTGGTGCCGGCCGCGACATGGCGATGGGGGTCAACATCATGCTCCCGTTTGAGCAGGTGGCGAACCCGATCATTCTCAACGATCACAAGCTCATCAATCTGAAATACTTCTTCACCCGCAAGCTGCTGTTCGTCAAAGAGGTCAGCGCCATCGCCTTGTTTCCCGGTGGCTTTGGAACACAAGACGAGTGCTTTGAGACGCTGACGCTCGTTCAAACGGGCAAGCACGAACTGATGCCGATTGTCTGCGTCGATGATCCGACGAATGACTACTGGCAAAAATGGCGGCGGTATCTGGCCGACGAATTGCTCTCCGAAGGACTGATCTCTCCGGAAGACTTGTCGCTGTTCAAAGTGACCAACAGCGTCGATGCCGCGATCGAGGAGATTCTGCACTTCTTCCGCGCCTACCACAGCATGCGGTTCGTCCGTGGCCAATTGATTCTGCGGCTGAATCTTCCGGTTTCCGACGACCTGCTGACCCGATTGAACGACGAGTTCTCCGACTTGCTGGAATCCGGTCGCATCGAGCGTGCGACCGCGCATCGTTTGGAGTCAGACGAACCGGACGCGATCGAACTGCCGAGGCTGACTTTGAACTTCGACCGCAAGAAAGTTGGCCGCCTGCGTCAAATGGTGGATGTGCTCAACAACGAGGCGTAACCGTAGGCGAGTCACTCCGTGACTCGCGTTTCCGGTCACGGAGTGACCGATCTATTTTTGCGAATCTGCGTCCAAACGTCACCGCCGAAGAGGTCGATCATCTCGGCCAATCCTTCTGCAACGAACTCTGGGCCCGAGACGAACCGTCCTGGCCGAGTCCACGTCTGCAATTTCTCTGGATCAACCCCCAACATGCGGACCAACAGTCCGTCCATGTCGGCCTCGAGCAATTTGAAATGCCGAGTCCACTCAGCCGCCTCTTCGAGCCGCACTTCCTCTTCGCTTTGCCAGCGGATCGGATGAAACAGCAGCGTCGAATGCGGCGTGACAAGTCGTCGCTCGCACGCCGCGAATGGCAAAATCGTTGCCGAGGAACATTCCCCTGCGACGACTCCGACCGCTCGCAATCCGCGCAGCTTGATGAGCGTCGCCAACGCCAGCCCGCAATAAATGCTGCCACCGCCACTGTCGAAAAAGATGGTCCCGCGACTGTTGCGAGGAACTTCCAACAACTGTTGAAACAGCTCCGTTTGCTTATCGGTCAGGTCGCCAAAGATGCCAACTTCCCAATCGGTCTCCTTGGCGGAGGACGACAACGCCCAGGCTCCAGGAGGTGGGTATGGTGACAGTCGCGATGGCTCGGACTCGGCAGCCTGGCTGGATTGACGATTCTTCTTGCGGATCATGGAAACCTTCGTGGTCTATTCGATGCAGTACAGCGAGTCCGTCCCGCGAATCAGCAGCTTGCCTTGGCTGATCGCCGGTGAGGCGAACGTATCCTCGGCGAGCTTGTTCTCAGCGACGACTTCCAACGTCGGCCCGGGCTTGATGACCTTCATCAGACCGTGGTCGTCCAGAAAATAGACGAGTCCATTGGCCGTCACCAACGACGCCGAGTAGTGCGGACCGAGCCGCTCCTGCCACTGAATCTTGCCCGACACCGCGTCGTAGCAAGTGCCGATGCCGGCGTCGGACACGATCAAGAAATAATCTCCGCAGGCGATGGGCGACGGGACATAGGCGTCCGCCTTTTTGTAGTGCCACTTCACATGCGACTCGTTGGTGATCTTGCCGCTGCCGCGTGGGTCGATGGCCATGACGTGATGATCGGGGAAGCCGCCGGTCATGAAGATCAGCCCCTTGTTGTAGACCAGCGACGCTACGAACTGCTCGGTCGGACCGTCGAGCATCCAGAGTTGCTTGCCAGTGTGCGGGTCGTAGCTGGCGACGCATTTACTGCCCGACAGCATCATCTGCGTGCGACCGTCGATCTCACGAATGATCGGCGTGCAGTAGCTGCGTGTCTTGTACTCGCGCGGTGTTTTCCAAACGGTGTCGCCGTTGGTTCGCTTGATCGCGGTCAGGTACGACTCGCCGTCGTGATCGCCGTTGACGATCAGCAAATCCTTGAACACGACCGGCGACGAGCAGAATCCATGCTCCGATTTGAACACGCCTGGCCGAGTCTGCCAGAGCCGCTCACCCTCAAGATCGTACGCCGCGACGAGCATGTCCGTCTGATCGAGAAACGAAACGTAGACCTTCTCGCCATCCGTGACCGGCGTGCCGCTCGCCCAACTGTTGAGTTTGTGTTTCTTCTCCAGCGGCGTCTCGACGACCACTTTCTCCCACAGCAGCTTGCCTGTCGCGAAATCGAGACACATCAGCATTCGGCTGGGCTGTGTGCCGGTGTTAGCACCGACCAAGAAGACGCGATTGCCCAGCACGATCGGCGACGAATGCCCGCCGTAGGGGAGCTTGACCTTCCAGGCGATGTGCGAGGTCTCGCTCCAAGTCACCGGAACTTTTGTCTCGTCACTGGAGCCATCACCGCGCGGCCCACGCCAACCCGGCCAATTCTCGGCCTGAGCCGTCATCGCCATCGCCATCGCCGCCAAACAGGTCAATCCCCACAACAGCCGTCGCACGTTGGGCATGGTCCCCTCACTGGGTTTGTGAAATTTCCCGGCCAGTCATCCACCCTGTCTCCGTCAGAATCTCGCCACGGGGCCAAACATGCAACTCTCAAGGTTCCCTCCCTTCCGACGAAAACCGACCAGAAAGTCGGTAGAACCAAGGCCGACCAATTTCGAGAATGAACGCGATCCAACATTCAGCCACGCGCTGACGGATCGTGACCGTTCCAGGCTGAGTCCATGATCTACGAATTCCCTATTGTTCCGCCGCCCGACGAAGACCTTTCGGCCCCTCCGAACTGGCGTCACTGGACGTGGTGGCTGCGCCCGGTTGTGGCGCTCCCGCTGTTGCTGTTTGTGTTGGTGATGCTGTCGCCATTTTTAGTGCGCGGCTGGCGCTTGGCAAAGGTGCCGGACATCGCCGATCCGTTTGATGTCGAGGCATTTCTTTCCGAGACGGTGGACGACAAAGACAATGCTTTCGTCGATTACAACGCAGCAGGAGCGTTACTGGTGCCCTCAAAATTCTCGCAAGAGGAGTTTGATGCGGGTTGGGAGAAGGCTTCACCCGCTTTGCGATCTTGGGTGGACGCTAATCGGCCGGCGCTGAATCGCTGGCGGCTGGGCACAGAGAAAGTGTCTGCAATCAACGGCGATCTGCGACACCCTGAGCTGCTTTACAGTCTTCCGGACGTCACCCAAGCGCGCGAGTTCTTGAGGTTGGCATGCCTGCAAGGTGAGCGAGAACAATCGGAAGGCCACATGTCAGAGGCGTGGCAATGGTATCGCAGCCTCATGCGATTCAGTCGGCATATCGGACAACGGACAGGATCGGTTGGGCGCCTTATTGGCTATTATCTACACAATGAAACCGCAAAGCGCATTGTGCGATGGGCCGAGGAATCGCAAGCGAGCAACGCTGATTTGCAGGTCGCGTTGGATCAATTGACCGCAGACTTCCAGCTCACGCGGCCTTTTTCGGAGTTGCTCAAGGTTCATTATTGCGATCTCTGGAAGCTTGCCTGGGGGCGAGAAGAGTGGAATCGTGATCCACCCATTGTGATGGGTGACGAGCCCAGTTGGCGCGATTCAAGATTCGTCAGGTACTGTCTCGGACAGCCCGATTTCAATGTTCGCTGGAACAAGCTCGCCCTCGAAAACTGGCTTGCTGAAGGCGACACACCACGAAGTTCACAACGTCGATTGCTCAGCAAACATGGAGCACTCCTCGACGTCACAGCTCCGCAGTCGGGCATTTCAGGTTCGGAACTTCAACGATGGCTTGATAACTCTGCGCTCGATCGTGAGTACCGGTTTAAGATCGACGAATCACGAGACCAATGCGACAAGGAACTCGCGAGGCACGACGCTCTCCGACTGACGTTGGCTTGCCAATTCTGGTTTCGTCGGCATGGAGTGTTTCCAACCAAGCTGGAAGACGTTGTTATCGCGATAGAGCCAGCCCTTGCGGGCTGCCCCTCGCACGGATCCGTACGTGCGGAACTACCGCATACGGCTCTTACCTTGGATGTTGACGATCGAACCGCACGTCGGGATACGGATGCAGGATTCTCGGTGTGGGAAGCCAGCGCGCGATCAGCGACTTGAACTTGGGCCAAGTCATCCGGCGGCCACGTTGGCTGCGT
>SYJG01000436.1 GCA_005798445.1 Planctomyces sp. | reverse complement strand
TCAGCAATGTCTGCAGTCGCATCCTGGAACTCCCCGGTCGAAATGATTGTCGTCAACAACATCATTCCTATCAGAGATCACTCCAGGATGCTTCTCTCCTTCGTTCACACGCTGTTCACTCACAGATTCCGCTGAGGAACCCTTAAAGAAGTCGACATCGATCATCACGCAACCGAGTGCCAGTCCCTTTGTCTCGGAGATCGACCAAGCCGACTCGAAGGAGGCAAAGAACAAACGGCGATTCCAGCAGCCCGTGAGCGGATCTTCGGTCGCCAGTCGTTCGAGTTCCTGATTCTGCCGGCGAATCTCATCAGCGGAAACCTGGAGGACATCGAGCATCTTAGCCAACTCATCCTTCTTCTTCTCCAGCGGCGTGACGTCGCCGAAGCTTGTCAGAGCTCCTTGCGAGCGTCCGCGATCGTCGAGAATCGGTGCGGCGTTGACCATGAACGTGCGAATCTCGTCAGTCGGCGGTTTGAGATTCAGCATCCCGCATTGGCGATCTTGCTCGCCGTCCAAAACTCTCTGCCACGGAAGATCCGTCGATACGGTGTCGCCGTTCCCCGATCGCCAAGGCAGTCCGGACGCCTTGCAACCAAGCAGTTTCTTTTCTTCGATGCCAGCCGTTTCGACGAAGGCGCGGTTCGCCAGCACGATCCGTTCGTCCCGATCGAGCAGCAGCAAGCCTTCGGTCAGCGTGTCGAGTGCCTGACGAACACGAGCCGACACGACGCGCGATGGGGCGAGATCACGCAAAACTCGTCGCAGGTAGAGCCAGCTCCCCGCTCCCGTGATCAACATGATGAACCAAGGCAACCGGACTTTTTCGGAAAACCACTGGCCGAACCAGCCGCCTCGATGCAACGGCTCAAAACAGAACTCCAGGGAACCCCAACGTTCCCCCTGGAATTGAATCGGCACCAACATTTGCGCACCGTTCAATTTGTTGACAGCGGGATTGTTCCATCGCTGTTCATGATCGCCGACACGCGCCACCAATTCACCATCGGACTTGCGAACCGCCACCGATAGAAGTTCGGAGTTCTGCTGGAGGAGCGCTCCAAGCCCCATTTGTGTCTTGCTGAAGTCGTCGTGAGCCGACAGGAGCGTGAAGCTGATTCCGGCCGACTGACACAATCTCGCACGGCCTTGAATCACGGCTCCATCCCGGTCGGGAACCAGGCCGATCAGACCGGCAATCAGCACCGCGCTGACCGTGATCGAAGCCACGCTCAAGGCCATTCGGGATGAAGTGGTCAGAAACCGCATTGGGATTATTCCTGTTTCGCGCCTGGGGAGACCACCGTTGGTTTCGGCGATTTTCGATTGACGATTTTTGATTTTCGATTGAACCGCAGGCTGCATTCACAATCGAAAATCAAACATCGGCGTAAGAAAACAACTCTTTCGGCGTTGAACGATGTCGATTCCGGTCTGAAGCCGACGCAGAAACTCTCTGACAAGAGCCTCCGCCACGAATGCTGAAAGATGTGTCGCAGCGGTGAGGCTGGCATCGCCGAGGGACGCCGTCGCAGCAGATTTCTTGAAGCCGTCATCGTTTCGCGCAAATGATCGACTTGGCGATCAATAGCGGTCTTAGCGGATGCTCTGAATCTGCGAGCGACGCACGCGGATCAAACCGCGCCGACTCTTTTCGTAATTCCGCACCTGCGATCGCAGGATTCAGCGTGGTGATCGGTTCGATGCGCACCGAGCCACTGATACGGATCACAAGAAAAAACTGCGCGGCTTGGCGTTCTTCTTCGGCCGTGGTGGCGGAGCATACAACGCGGCGTCGGCAGAGAAGCGGCTGACCAGCGTCAGTCGCTTTTGGTGGTGCCGCGCGAACCGCGTCAGCAGGTGATTGGCATCGCCGCCATCCCCGGCATATACGAACTGTCGTGCGGGAAACCAGCGCCGCATCGACAGCACTCGGTGATACGACGATGGATCGGCGTCCGCCAACTCTCCCACGACACGCACGACCTGACTGATCGTCCGCAGTCCCGTCGTCAAAACCGCTCCCAACAATAACGTGACGAACTTGGGAAACACGGTCTCTCCAAAGCAAACGTGGCAAAAGTCGAGGCTAGCCCACCATCGCACGCTCCATCCGGGCAAGCCGAATGGAGGCGAGTGGCATTGAGGTTCGTGGCGTCGGCGTGGACCGCCGCAGGCTTCCTTCTCGTTGGCTCGCCGACATTCAAAGCGGAAGAGGGCTTCAGCCGCTCCGGGATGACCACAAGCCGCTGATTGACTTCCGCGAACAGGCAGAGCGATGAGTTGTGTTTGTCCCGGTAGGGACATCTCGATAATAGCCCAGCGATTCATCGCTGGGTGGTCGCCATGAACATCACACCGAAGCCCCGCCAGGGGCGAAAGAATGGATGGTCAACACGACGACGCGCGAGGTTGGCCTTTCGTCCCTGTCGGGACTTTGTGCTCAGGTGCTCACCGAGAACCCAGCGATGAATCGCTGGGCTATTGTCGGCCGTCCCTGGCGGGACTACGGCGGCGGCCATCGGCTTCTCTTCGCAGGCTCCATTACTGTTGACTCGCCGACATCAAAAGCGGGAGAGGGCTTCAGCCGCTCCGGGACGACCACAAGCCGCTGATTGACTTCCATGAACAGCGTGAATAAACCGCTGGGTGCTTGCGGATGGATTATGAGTGATCAGGCACACTTCGCTTTTGGCAAAGGAGACGGTCCATGAACTACTCACTACTTCCATTTCCGACCTTGTCGAAGGACCCCGATTACGAAGGCCTTCCTGACATTCGCTCGATGCTGGCAAGCCGCAATCGACAGGTTGCACGCAATGCGATCGACAACCTTGAGCTTTTGAATCACGTTGTCGATTCAATTCGCGAACTTCCGTGGCACTTCTATGTCGATCATTGCTGTGAACAAGACGGACAATTGCATCTCGCGGTGATGGCCGTCGATCTTGGCCGAAATCTCGATGTTGGCGATGAGCTGAACGCCGGATTCTTTTGTAGTGCCCTTTTCGAAAATGGAGCGTCCTTGAAACTGGCGTGTTGTAGAGTCACACCAGAAAGGACGCATGATGAAGAAACCACGACGTCAGTTTTCAGCGGCGGACAAAGTCGCGATCGTCAAAGCTCACGTGGT
>SYJG01000435.1 GCA_005798445.1 Planctomyces sp. | reverse complement strand
GCTGCCGATTCTGCAACCTCAAAGTCCGTGCGATCGGAGCAGAACATCGCCGACGAACATGCCAATGCCGACGCGAACCGCTGACTTCACCGGACGGCGCAACGCTCGACTTGCTGCGGATCCGCCACTCGCGTTGCCTAATGTCCACAGGCCGGCAGTTCCAGCGAATCCGACGCGACACGACGATCCGGTATCGTCACACCATTTCAAGCCGCGCGATTCTTTGAAATCGTGGGCGCAGCGACGCCTGTCAGTCGCCTTAACAGATCGACGGTTCTTGCGGCAGCACCTTGCTGAGTCGCAACGAATGCCTTCGCGCGACTGCCGAGTTCTTCCGCTGCTGCGGGATCTCGCAAGAACTCACGGACCGTTGCGGTCAATTCGTCTGCCGACCGCACGACCTGAGCGGCATCTCGCGCCAGCAGTTGCTCGACGATGTCGCGAAAATTCCAAGTGTTCGGACCAAACAGCACAGCGGCTCCGTAGGCCGCCGGTTCGAGCATATTCTGCCCGCCTCGCTGAGTCAGACTGCCACCCACGAAGGCGATGTCCGCCAACCCCCAACACGCGCCGAGTTCACCCAACGTGTCCAACAGCAAAACATCTCCGGTCGTGGTGTCGGAATTCGACCGGCGTCGCAGCGTCAATCCGCGCGACTTCACCAGCCCAGCGACCTCCTCAAACCGTTCTTTGTGGCGTGGAACCAGAATCAATCGCAGACGCGGAAACTCACTCCGCAGCGACTGCCAGGTGTCGAGAGCAACCGATTCTTCCGGAGCCTGTGTGCTGCCAGCGATGAACACTTTTTCGTCACTTCGCAAACCGAAGAACTGCCGGAGTTCGGCCGTCTTCGAGTTTGATCGGTCCACCTGCACGCCGTCGAATTTGATCGAACCGGTGAGGTGCAGCTTCTCGCTTGGTGCTCCGAGTCCCAACAGACGATCGGCGTATTCGCGGTTCTGAGCGGCGAGCAAATCAAAGCAACGCAGCAACCATGCCACCAACGGACGAATGCGGAGGTAACCGCGAAAGCTCTTCGCACTGACTCGTCCATTGATGAGTGCCAGTGGAATGCCGAGGCGGCTGGCGGTCAAAACCAGATTCGGCCAAAGCTCAAGTTCCACCAGCACGATGGCAGACGGCTTGAGGCGTGAGATCGCGTTGCGAACCGCCCAACTGAAGTCGAGCGGGCAATAACAGACTGTATGCTGTGCGAATTCCTTCTTCGCGACATCGAGACCCGTGCGAGTCGTGGTCGTGATGACGAAATCCCAATCTGGACGCTGAGCAGTCAGGAGCTTCATCAGAGGCCGAAGCTGCAAAACCTCACCCACGCTGACGGCATGCAGCCACAGGCACGGCCGCGAAGCATCCCGTTCCGGTAAGCGTCCCCAAAGTTTCTCGCCCCAGCCGTCGCGGTATTTTCCGTGGACCCACCGGCGATACAGCAACACCGGCGAAACCACCAGCAGAAACCCGACGTAAGCCAGATTCAAAATCCAGGGCATCCGTTCCCTTTCGTGGCGTGCGCTACACGCCGTGACACTTCTTGTATTTCTTCCCGCTACCACAGGGACAAGGATCGTTGCGGCCAACTTGCGGAGCAAAATTTCGAATCGGCTGCACAGCCGGCGGAGCGGACTCGGTCGAATTTGTGAACACATCTGGGGCGTCGATCCCCTGACGCGGTCCTGACGGCGGTGCCTGCGGCTCTTCGTGAAACTCCGCGTGCGAAGCGGCGCTCTCTTGAAAGACCGACTCGATGACTCCGGTACTTTCCTGTTCGAGGCGGAAGATCACCGACGTCACTTGCTGGCCGATGGTCTTCCACATTTGCTGGAACGCGGCCATCCCTTCGCGGCGGTACTCGGTCTTCGGGTCTTTCTGAGCGTAGCTCGACAGGCCGATGCCACTGCGGACGTAGTCCATGTAGTGCAGGTGGTCTTTCCACGCCGTGTCGAGGATCTCCAAGATCACCGAACGTTCGGTCCGACTCATCTCCGGGCGGAAGCGCTCGTCGTAAGCGGCCAGCACCATCTGCTCGACTTCTTCGCGGCTGAGGCGACGAAGCTCTTCGGTCGTCCAACCGACTTGCATGACTTCGTTCGCCCAGTTGACCAGCGATGCGAGGCCATCCGCGTTCGGCAAGATCGGCCCGGCGACACGATCATCGGGACTCGACACCGGAAACGTTTGATCGAGCAATTCCTTGAGCCGCTGCGCCAATGAACCGTCACCAAAGTAATCGGCACTGAGTTGATACAGCCGCTTCGCCAAGTCTTCGACCGTCTTGCCGTTGAACTCTTCGGGCTGCAAGTTCGCGTGGAATCGATCATTCGCCCAGGCCAAAATCCGTTCGAGCAACACTCCCGAATCGTTCGAGGCTCCCTGCCGGTTCAGGAACTCGTTGAGCGCGATCTCGACGGGGAACGCAATCTCTTTGGCTTGCAGATGCTTTTCGAGCTTGTCCTTCACGATCGAAATGATTTTGTCGGGATCGCGAGAATCCAGCTCCGCGGGATCACAGCGCAGGCCGAATCGGTGAGCCAACCAGTTCGACAGCGAAATCTGTGCAAACGCGGGATTCATCAGCGTGTCGAGCGCGGACAAATCGAACGCGTCGATCGCAGCCATCGCCTTCGGGCGAATGAAGTCGAACAGATCGTCGCGGCCAGATTTCTTCAGCTCGGCATCGGTGAAGGTGCTGCCGAACAGCGCGTTGGCCCAACGAGCCATCGCTTGCCAATTCCAGTTGCTCGGCTCATCGCCCAACGACAGGTTTTCGTCGATCGATTCCAGAATCTGGTCTTCGTACTGCCGCGAGGCCTCGTCGCGGAGATAAAGCGTGAATGGCTCCCGGTCCATGTCGCGGATGTTGTCCGCGTCCAGCTTCACTTGCAGAGTTTCTTTCGCCCAGGCGGAGATCGTCTCCCAGCGGTAATCCCGCTTCCAAAACTCGCGGACCCACTGATCGACTTGCAAAGCCAGCATGTCCTGCACGAGTTGCCGACAATTTCGGCCGTCGAGAATGCGCTGGCGGTACGAGTAGACGTGATGCCGCTGGGTGTCCATGACCTCGTCATATTCCAGCAGATTCTTGCGGACGTCGAAGTGATGCTCTTCCACCTTCTTCTGAGCGGCTTCGATCCGCTTCGAGACCATTTTGCTCTCGATCGCTTCGCCGTCCTGCATTCCCATGCGAGTGAGCATGTTCCTGACCCACTCGCCGGCGAACTTTCGCATCAGGTCGTCTTCGAGCGACAAGAAGAACCGGCTCGAACCGGGATCCCCTTGCCTGCCGGCACGGCCTCGCAACTGCAGGTCGATGCGGCGAGCGTCGTGACGCTCCGAACCGATGACGTGCAGGCCGCCGACTTCCGCGACCTTGCGGCCGTCGTCGATCATCCCCTCACGCTCGGCGATTTGTTTGGTCAGCGCGTCCCACTCGGATTTCGGGACGTCCAACCGCGAGGCATACCGTTTGGAAAGGTCATCCCACGCGAGGTACTCCGGGTTGCCGCCAAGAATGATGTCCGTACCACGGCCAGCCATGTTGGTCGCGATTGTCACTGCTCCGCTGCGTCCCGCTTGAGCGATGATCTCCGCCTCGCGCTCGTGATTCTTGGCGTTGAGCACTTCGTGATGGATGCCGTGCTTCTTGAGGTACTGCGATAGGTGCTCCGACTTCTCGATGCTGACGGTGCCGACCAGCAATGGCCGGCCCGTTTCATGTTCACGCGTGATCTCGTCAGTGATCGCCGTCCACTTTTCGTGCTCGGAGCGAAAGATGACGTCCGGAAAATTGACTCGCTTCATCGGCCGGTTGGTCGGCACGGCGACGACGTCGAGCTTGTAGATCCGCCAGAACTCTTCCGACTCGGTCATCGCGGTGCCGGTCATACCGCCGAGCTTTTTGTAGAGCTTGAAATAGTTTTGCAGCGTGATCGTCGCGAGCGTCTGCGTCTCCTTCTGGACCTTGACCCCTTCTTTGGCCTCGACCGCTTGATGCAGCCCGTCGCTCCATTGACGGCCGGGCATCTTGCGGCCGGTGAACTCATCGACGATGACGACAATCTGAATCGTCTGGCCGGTGTCGTGATCCTCGCCCCGTTCCACGACGTAATTCACGTCGCGCTTGTAGAGGTGATGAGCCTTCAGCGCATTGTCGATCAGGTGCGGCCACTCCATGTTGCCGGCGGTGTAAAAACTTTCGAGCCCCGCCAGTTGCTCGGCGTGTCGAACCCCTTCGTCGGTCAGGTGGCAGGAATGCTCCTTCTCTTTGACCTCGAAGTGAATGTCTCGCTTCAGTTGCCGAGCGATCCAGTCGGCCTTGGGGTACTTGCTGACGTCGTCCGCCGCCGCACCGGAGATGATCAGCGGCGTACGCGCCTCTTCGATCAGAATGTTGTCGATCTCATCAACGATGGCGAAGTCGAGCCGC
>SYJG01000434.1 GCA_005798445.1 Planctomyces sp. | reverse complement strand
TACGAACGCGGCGTGACACTCACCAAGACCGCCCTCCAACAATACGCTCCTCACATCCAACGCTCCGACACCTTGCCCAAATGGAGCCTGACAATCCGCCCGCAATAACCGGTAGAACATTTCAGACCGGCTGCCTAAGTTCCTGCTGTGGGGTGGCGATTGATCGAACCGTCGCATTCAATGCACGATCACAGAACCCGTCGAAGTGGAACGACGACGCAACAAATCGACGAGAGAGACCATGAGACTCTTCAAGTTTGCCAATCTGAATCGTGCGTTGACTCTTCTCGCCGTAACGCTCCTCTTGCAAGTCGGGCTTTCTCAGCCGAGCACTTCGGACGAATCCTCTGACAGGAGAGTCGTCTCTGAAGAAGCTGCCTTCAAAGAGCGGGTTCAACCGCTTGTTCAAAAGTTCTGCATACGATGCCACAACGCGGAGAACATGGAGTCGGGAATTCGTGTCGATCTACTGTCCGCCGCATTCGACGACAAGCAGTTGCCGCTCTGGAAGGGCATCCTCAAGCAAGTGGCCGACGAAGACATGCCACCGGCTGACGAACCTCAGCCCACCGTCGAGCAGCGCAAATCGCTCACCGAGTGGATCACGCGAGGCTTGACGGCGGCTCGAACACGGCCTTCGCCGAAGAATGGTTCGGTGCGGCGACTCACAGTGGCGCAGTACCGAAACACGCTTCGGGATCTGCTGGGACTACAGGAGGATCTCACGGATGCGTTGCCTCCGGACGGCATTTCCAAGGACGGCTTCGCCAACAACGGGCAGACTCTGCTGTGGTCGCCGTTGCAGGTGGAGTCCTACTTCGACATCGCCGAGAAGGCCCTCGACCTGTGCATCGTGGATGAGAACTCGAAGCCCGTGATTCAGAACTTCCGCATGGAGTTTGGAGCTTCGATCAATCCGCAGCCCTGTCCCGACAAGCTGGTTTTGGGAGCCAACAGTGCTCTGCTGAACAACGCGGACTTCGTCGTGGCCGAACTGAAGCCGACAAAGTCTTTCGACTACCAGCCATTCGCCATGAAGACCAAGCACGAGTTCATCGAAGGTTACGTCGGAAACGACACGATCCGAGCCTGGAAGAAATTCGACAGCATCTATCACTCGGTCTTCGCTTGCGTTCGCGGGACGCCGGGCTATCCGAAGGGTGAGGCTCATCAGGTCGTTCCCAGCGGTCTGCTGCTGCGGCCGGCGATTCCCAGCCCGGAGATTTTCGGCCAGTCGAACACCTATGGGCCGATGGCGAATTTCAAAATCTCGCTCCGCGAGTTGCCGGAGCAGGGCAACTTCCGCGTCACGGTGAAGGCCGCTCGCTACGGCGAAGGGGAGTTGGATCAACCGGGCACAGCGTTCGCGAAACGCTCGCCATCGCTCGGCGTTTATCTCGGCTTGCGTCGCGACTGTGGCAGCACACTGACACGAGTCGGCGAGCCGCAGGCGGTCGCAAACACCGAGCTTCAGGACTTCATCTTCGAGGGAGCGATCAACGATTTCCCGACCCCCGATGTGGAGAAGGACAACGTCAATTACCTGGCCGGCATTCGCGAAATAGGGGTCCGCAGCGAATACACCGATGGCCGCGACATGCCTCGTCTGCTGATTAGGTCGGTGGAGTTTGAGGGACCGTTTTATGACTCGTGGCCGCCGGCCACTCACCGCAACATTTTCATCGAGTCGTCTCACAAGAGCGATCACGCAGCGTACGCACGAGAAATCATCCGCTCGTTCGCCACGCGAGCCTTTCGCCGACCCGTCACGGCCACCGAACTGGAAGCGTTGTTCGGTGTTTGGAAGAAGTCGTTCAGCCAGCACGACGCGCCAGCGAGTGGTCGAGAGTCCGAAATAGCTGGCCACTCGCTGGCGCGTCGTGCTAACTTCCGCCAGAGCGTCAAAGACGCGCTGCTCGTCGTACTGACGTCGCCTCAGTTCTTGTTCCTGATCGAGAACAGCAGCAGCCCCGCGGCCGAGGATCTCGATCCCCACGAACTCGCCTCGAAGTTGAGCTACTTCCTGTGGAACGCACCACCGGACCAGCGGCTGCTCGATCTAGCCGCGAAGAACGCACTGCATCAATCGCTGGACGCCGAGATCGACCGAATGATCCGCGACCCGCGCTTCGGGCAGTTCATCCGCGAGTTCGCGTCGCAATGGTTGAGCCTCGACAAGTTCGACGTCGTGGCGGTCGATGCTCAGCGATACCCGAAGCTCACCCGCGACACGAAGACGCAGTTGCGGCAAGAGCCGGTACAGTTCCTGCGATACCTGATCGAACAAAACCTGCCGCTGCGAAACGTGATTCAATCCGACTTCCTCGTCGCCAACGAAGTCACCGCGAGCTACTACAACCTCGCCGATCGCACGGAAGACGGATTTCGATTCGTACCGATCAAGCATGAGAACGAGAACCTGGGAGGCGTGCTGACTCAGGCCGGCATCCTCGCGGGCCTGTCCGATGGCCGCGAATCCAACCCGATCAAACGCGGAGCCTGGCTGGCCAGAAAAATCATCGCCGAACCGCCTGACGATCCGCCGCCCAACGTGCCGCAGCTCAAGGAGGACGACGGCGAGAAGCTGACGCTCCGCGAGAAACTGGAGCGTCACCGCAACCAAAAAGGCTGCGCGAAATGTCACTCCGGCATCGACCCGTGGGGCATTCCGTTTGAGACCTTCGACGCCGGCGGCCTGTTCAAGAAAGACCCCACCGTCGATGCCCGTTCGACTCTTCCGGACAAAGCCGAGATCAAGGATCTGAATGGCTTGAAGGCTTACCTAGCCCATGACCGCATCGACCAAGTGAGTTTCAGTTTCCTGAAGCACGCCGCCTGTTACGCTGTCGGCCGCAGCCTGACCTACAACGAACTCGTGTTCCTCCTAGAACAGAACGTGCCACTCAGAGCCAACGACTACCGCATGCAGGAGCTGCTCCGGTTCGTCATCAAGAGCGATTTGTTTTTGAAGAAGTAGTCACCCAAAGCGTCAAAGGCCGCCGCTTCGTGAAGACGCTGTTGACGGTCATCGAGACCTGCCGAGGCGCGTCCTTGCCCAGCTTGGGATTCTGCAAGGAGGCCCACACGACCAGGCCGCCCATGGAGTGCGCGACGAGGTAACAGCGGAAATCATCGGGATGGACTTCGTGCTCTTTGAGGCTGCACACAAGAGTGGCTGCCAGGATGGAACTCGTCCGTCGAAACGCAAAGATAACCACATTTCTCGAACGACTCAGGCAGGCTACGCCAGCCGGATATCGACGCTCGTGCTGTGAGCGGTCAGGCCCTCAACAGACGCCATGCGCCGGATGTCATCTGCGGCGTTCGCCAATGCGGCGGCATTGTATGCGATGACTGAGGACCGCTTCAAAAAATCGTTCGCGCAGAGGCCATTCGCAAACCGAGCCGTCCCGCCCGTCGGCAAGACATGCGACGGGCCGGCAACGTAATCGCCAACCGCGACCGGCGTGTGATGGCCGAGGAAGATTGCTCCGGCGTTCTGCACCTTCGCGAGGATCGCTTCGGGATCGGCGGTTGAGATGTGCAAGTGCTCGGTCGCGAGAAGGTCGGACAATCGGCAAGCGTCGTCAGCGTCTTTGGCGAGGATCAATGCGCCGTAGCCTTCGAGGCTTTGTCGAGCGAGGTCGCCTCGCGGCAAGCGAGCGAGTTGCTTCGTCAGTTCGTCTTGAACGGCGGCGATCAGCGGAGCATGCCAGGTGATGAGGATTCCCGAACCGGGACTGTGTTCAGCTTGTGAGATCAAGTCGCTGGCGACGAAGTCGGCTCGCGCCGTTGAATCGGCGAGTACGACGACTTCGCTGGGACCGGCAATGCTGTCGATGTCCACTTCGCCGTAGACGAATCTCTTGGCAAGTGCGACGAACAAGTTGCCGGGACCGACGATCTTATCGACTCGTGGCAAGCCCTCGACGCCGAATGCCAGCGCGGCAACGGCTTGTGCTCCGCCGATGCGATAGACCTCGGTGATGCCGAGCAACTTGCAGGCGGCGAGCAAGTCGCGGTTGTAGCTGCCGAACTCGGTCGGCGGTGCGACAACGGCGATCTCTTTCACTCCCGCGACTTGAGCGGGGACGGCGGTCATCAGCAACGTGGACGGGTACGCGGCCGCTCCGCCGGGAATGCAGATGCCGACTCGCTTGAGCGGCAGGTAGCGCTGGCGGAGTTCGATATTTGCGCCGTCACAGCTCAGTCCCTCGCTCACGCTTCGGGTTACGACGATCGTCTCGTTCAGCAGCTTGGATTGGAACTCGACGATGTTGTCGCGGATGCGGTCTAAAGTTTTGAGAAACTCCGGATCGGCCGATGCAAAGGCCGCGTCGAGCTCGGCAGAAGAGACTCGCAGTGTTTCACGGGTCAGTTCCTTGCGATCAAGCTTCTTCGTGTAGTCCAACACGACCGGCAGTCCGCCCAAGCGCACGTCGCCGCAAATGCGTTCGACGACTTGCTGCGGCGTGAGCGGCTCGTCGAAGAGGGCGATTGTTCGCTGGCGGCCGGCTTCCGACACAACGTCACCGCGCGGCGAGAGTTTCTGCCGAAGGATTTCCAGCCGTTTCTCGGCGTTGTCTTTGGAGCAGTCGATCGTGGTAATCTTCAACGGTGTCATGGAAAAACTCTGGAAGATGGTTTAACCACAAAGGCACAAAGGCACGAAGAAGGCAGACATTTGTGTCTTGGTCGTTCAGTTCGGTTTTGTTGCTTTCGATTCAGTGGCGACGGTCGGAGCGGATGTGGTCAATCCTCGAAAGATCGCGCGGCGGAGTGGGTTGTCGCGGGTCGTGAATTCTTCGCCGGGAGTCAGCGGAGTCATCAGCGTTGCGGCCAGTTCGTGGAACTTGGCATCGAGGTTGTCTGCCTCGGCGACCAGCAACGCTTCGGGTGTGCTCGGCGCGATCGGCGAGCCCCACTCCGGCAGCGACTGGTGCGAGATGATGATGTGCTCCAGCCGCAGCAGCGTTTCCGGGTTGAAGTCGGCGATCGTGAGAGCTTTGTCGCGGATCATATCGCGGCCGATGAAAATGTGTCCGACCAGCCGGCCGGCGGCGGTGTAGGTCGAGCCGCTCGGCGAGTACTTCAGTTCGTGAATTTTGCCGATGTCGTGCAGGATCGCTCCGGCGACGACCAGCGACTTGTTCAGCGGCGGTTGCATGTCGGGGTAGTATTCGCCGTACTTCTCGGCGAATTGCAGAGCGAGCCGCGTGACCGACAAGACATGCTCCAGATAGCCACCGGTAAAGGCGTGATGATTTTTCGCGGCGGCGGCGATCTGCCGAATGTCGTGTTGGTGTTCCATCAGCAGTTCGATCACCAGTTTTCGCAGCGGGGCGTCGGTAATTTGTTGCGAGGCGATCGAGATCAGCTCGGTAAACATCTCTTCGACATTGAACCGTGTCGCAGGCACGAGGTCGCCAGCACGAAAGCCTTGAGCTTCATCTCCGGCCTCGACGAGGCGGATCTTTTCGAGGTCGAATTGCGGGCCAAAGTCGGTTTCCTGATACCGGCCGCGGACCTTGTAAAATTGGCCCGGCTGCCAAACAGAATCACACTCTGGAAAGAATGTGGAGTCATTCCAGATCATGCTGGTGGTGGCTCGTATCGCATCGCGGAGCGTGACCCGGTAGTACGGCTTGCCGTCGCGAGTCTTTGACTTCTCTTTGTTCGCCAGGAGCACGAAACAATCGGCCGACTGTTTGGGTTGCAGATCGCTCAATCGGCTGATTTGCGGTTCGCGAGAATCAAACGAAAGTTGTGCTTGCATGGGTGGTTTTCGTGGGGCAGGTTTTCAACCTGCCAATTGGCTTTGAGTAAGAAGGTCATGAGAGTTGGATGGGACGGGCAGGTTGAAAACCTGCCCCACGAAAGTCGGGCCACTTTATCAACCGGCGAACCAGCACCGAAGCGGGCGAGATGGAGTTTTCACAGACGAACTTGCGAAAAATCAGTTTTCGCTGCAAGATCGCCCGCTATACTCTGCGACTAATTGAGCCGCATGGATGCTCGGCTCGAAAGACCTACCCACGACTCTTTTCCACAAGGAATTTCCAAACCATGTCCTCCTGCACAATGACTTCGCCCTCTGCGTGTTCCACTGGTTCTACTGGCTCCACCACTTCCGTCGCTTCCATCGTCATCATCACCGAGAAGGCCGTCGGCGAAATGAACCGCGTGCTGACCGAGAAAAAACTGCCCGATTCCACGGTCCTACGAATCGGTGTCGCCGGTGGCGGATGCAGCGGGTTCTCGTACAGCCTGGGTTTCGACGACAAATGCGATGAGATGAACGATGTCGTCACCAATCAACACGGGCTGCGAGTCGCCGTCGATCGCAAGAGCGCGATGTTCCTCGAAGGCACGGTGATCGACTTCTACGACGGTATCGAACGTCGCGGCTTCACGTTTGAAAACCCAAATGCGAAGAAGTCCTGCGGCTGCGGCAGCAGCTTCTCGGTGTAGTCGCGGAGTTCCGTCAACATCAAATCCCAGCCGGCCAACAAATCGTTGACCGGCTGATTTGCTTTTCGCAGAGTCTCCGTGTTCTCTGTACCTCTGTGTTTTCAGAATCTTGAAACACAGAGGCACAGAGGCACGGAGAACAACAAGAGGAAGACGATATGAAATTCGCAGGACGAAATGCCCTCGTGACGGGAGCCTCGTTGGGTATTGGCCGCGCGATCGCAATTGAGTTGGCGAACGGAGGAGCCAACGTCGCCATCAACTACCGGTCGCATCGCGATCAAGCCGAGGAGGTCGCTCGCGAGATTGAGAAGACCGGCCGCCGGGCACTTCTTTTGAAGGCGGACGTGTCGGACCAAGCCGCCGTCGAAGAGATGGTCACGACGACGGCCAGCACTTTCGGAAGCCTGGATTTGTTCGTCTCGAATGCCGCCTACAGCGATCGGCAATTGATGGTCGAGGCAGACATGGCCGGCTTTAAGCGGACGATTGATGTCTCGATGTGGGGCGCGTTTTATGGCGTGCGAGCGTCGGCCCAGCAGATGTTGAAACAAGGGACATGTGGCTCGATCGTGGTGGTCAGCTCGCCGCACGCGGTGATCCCGATCCCGACGGCGATGGCCTACAACATGGCCAAAGCGGCGATCGACCACATGGCTCGGACGGCCGCGATTGAACTCGCCTCGAAAAAAATTCGAGTCAACATCGTGCACCCCGGTTGGATCGACACGCCGGGTGAGCGAAAGTTTTTCTCCGAAGAGCAAATCCAAGTCGGCGGGCAAAAACTGCCCTGGGGCCGCATGGGCCAGCCCGACGAAATCGCGAAAGCGGTCAGCTATGTGCTCTCGGACGAGGCGGACTACATGACCGGTAGCACGCTGACCATCGACGGCGGCGTGAGCCTGCCTTGGTGGTCGAATCGTGGCAGCGGCGAAATGTAAGAACCACAAGGCAGAAAGCCGACTGCAGAAGACCGATTTGAAAGCCACAGCATTCTGCCGTCTGCCGACCGACTTCTGCCTGTCAAACTCGGCAATCTGCGTCGCGTCTGCCAATCCGTTAAAGCTTCACAGCCTGGACAAGCTGCTTAAGGTGACGCCTTCCGTGGGGTCGATGAACCGAGATGACTGAACTTCGGACGGAACCGGAGTCATCGCAATCATCGAGCCACAGGAAGTACGCCGTGAACGGATTCAAACGTGCGTCGAGACGTCAGGCCGCCGTCGTTGGGTTGGCCGTGCTCATGGGGACTTCGTTGCTCGGTTGCCATGCTGGCCCCCGGCTCTTCTCCAAGAATGACCGCGAACTCCGTGGGGACAAGAAGGAGCTTGCCGAGCAAGACAAGGGGAAGTTCATCAACCGCAAAAAGGTGCGCTCCGAATCGGATTACCTCGACGACAGCGACGATCAGGTTGCCAAGAAGGAGAGCAAGGCCAAGGCACGACCGACAGACCCGGCTCGAAAACCCACTGCCAGCGCCAACGAGCGAGCCGTGGTCGCTCGCCAACAACCGGATGATGAGGAGGACACATCGACTCGTTCGGCAAAGTCAAAGTCAACTGGCAGTCAGCCCAAGACATCGAAGTCCGCAAATCAACCGGAAATTGCTCGACGCGACTCCACCAAACGTCCGGTGACCGATCTGTTGAATGACGATTCACGTTTTGAAGACGAACTACCGGAATCTCGCTCGACGGCGAAGAAAGCAACCACCTCCAACTCGGCCATGAAATCGACGGTCTCGAAAAGGAGGTCTTTGGACGACGACCCCTTCAAAAACTCCGTCATCGGCCCGATGACCACTCAACGGTCGGAGAAGCGAGTCGAAACCGTCAACTTTTTCGATGACGAAGAGGTCACCGACGAAATCGTTGAAGAGGCCGATGATTACGAAAATCTGCGTGCTCCGGCGGCAAAGAACAATGTGGCCAAGTCGGCCGTTGCAGCCGCTTCACCCAATCGCCAAGTGTCACCGAGCCAACGAAAATTTCTCGATGAAATTGATGAACCGGCCGCTGGTTCATTTCGGAGCCACTTACGCAATGAAATGACAGAAGATTCGAATGACGAAGTGATCTTTCCCGAAGACTCGCCATCGGTGAAACACGCAGGTGACGCACCAAAAAATGTGGCCGAGCAAAAAGTGATCGACCGACGCGAACAGGTGCAACAAACGCTCGATGATTGGCGACGTGAAATGGACGGAGACGAATCGTCGGTGAACTTGGAGGACAAAGTCGACGTCTCCGCTCCGTCCACCTCGCTTCGCACCAGCAGCTCGCCCACCGCGAAAGGACATCTCAGCCAGGCAGATATTGAAGAATTCGCTCCGCCGGCAAAGTCTCAAGGAGCGATGCTCAACGGCGAGTTGATTATCGACACGAATACTTTGCAATCACGGTTTCAGCGGCCGACAGCACGTCCGGCCGAACCGGGTCTGCCCAACGGTGCTGCTGGGCGAATGAATTCGAATTTTGGTGCGAATATCGAAATCACTCCGGGAACAACCCAAAACCGAACACGCCCGGCAGGACAGATCTCGTTGCAATCGGCCGCCGAGCTTGACGCCGAGACCGGGCTGACCACCGCCAACTACGAGCAAACAACCGAGCGGAGTGACTCAGGCAAGCTCCCCACTTTGAGAATAGGCACGGACTTAGAAACCGGTCCTTCGCTTTCCGTTCTGGACGAAAAGGCTGAAATCGCGCCGCCACCTCCCGAAGAACTCACAGACAACAATGCTGGAATTGGATTCGGCGACTCATCCTCTCGGAATCGCGTCTGGAAGCGAACGTTGCTGGTTTTGGCAGCGATGGCATCCGCTGTGGTGATCGGCTTCGGACTGCGACGCCGAATGGTAGTGATCCCAGCACCAATTCGATTTTCGACGCAGCCGAGGAAAGACTTGCAAGATCCGGCCTCGTGGCCTCGCGGTTGACGCTCGTGATTGCGACCCAGTACGCCGACTTCAGAAACGGCCAAGTTGCCGCCGTCTCTGCGCAATTCCTTCTTGAAAGAGGATGCGCTCGCTGCGACTCTTCGCAATTGATGCGTCCGGCATAATCGTCAATGCGGAACACCGTTTCGCGGAGTGAGGGTTGATTGACGCTCAAGAAAATCTCGCAAAGCGTTGCCTCGTGATCCGCAAAGCTGACCTATAGTTCCGAAGCTGAAGCGGTCAGGACGCTCAGCTTGACTTTGCGAACCCCCTTCGATTGCCGGAGTGATGAGATGTCTGCCGATCCCTGGAGCCGCCCCACATTGCAGGACTTGCACGCCGTTTTGGAGAGCATCGAGAAACTCGATCCTTCGATTCAACGCTCGGCCGAGCGTCTGGAGTTGTCCGTTCCGGCGGAAATCGTCACCGCACGTGGCTCCATCGTGCCCGCGATGACTCGCGAGATTAGCCGCTACGGCATTGGGTTGTTGCATCGGGGCTGTGTTTCTCCGGGAGATGTCACCGTCAAGATGGCCAGCGACACTCGTGAGTATCGCTATCGAGTCGCGATCGAATGGTGTCGTCCCGCCGACAATGGCATGTTCATGAGCGGCGGCCGGTTTGTCGGCAAAGTCGAAGACGACGAGTAATCCCTTTTCGCCGCAACGTCGATGGGAACCCGTCGTGTGAACCTTGGAATTCTCAGGTGATCCCTGACGGGCTTTCCGGGCGACCGATTCCGAAAGCAAGTGAGACTTTTCCGATGTTGCTTTGTGCGAGTCTGTTTCTTGCAAGGCTGGCGCAAACGGCGGGGATTCGGCTTGGGGCCACGGCAGAAACGGCTCGATAGACAGTAAGCAACGAGCCCGTCTTGCATCTCAGGCGAACCTTGCTGGTCGAGTCTGACTGTTCCGAACAGTCAAATCTGCCGGCCGTGCTGGCGGTCGGGCGAGTTCCCTCCATGACGCTCTCTCGCAACGGCTCGATCGCAACATGCTTTCTTCGTTTTACAAGAAATACAGTTCTCGCTTGTTGCTGCTGACGTTGGCGGTCTTTCCGCTTCTGCATTACCACGCCGAGACAATTCCCTCGAATAACAACATCGAGGCGTGGCTGCCGGAGAAGTCGGAGGTCCGCCGCGAATATGACGAATTCAAACTGCGCTTCGGTGCTGAGGAAGTGATACTTGTCGGGCTGGATCGCAGACTCGGTGATGATCTGATCGAGAGCATCGCCGGACGAATTGAACGTTCGCCGGGAGTCCGACACTGCTGGACTCCGCAACGCATGCGCGACGTCATGCACGAGCTGACCGTCTCCGAAACGGACATTGAGCAGAGACTACGCGGGTTGTTCATCTCACCCTCTGGCGAGCGAGTCGGCGTGGTTGTGACGCTTTCGGATCACGGCATCAAAGATCGTTCGGGGGCGGTGACATCCATTCGAGAGGTTTTGAAGTACTGCCAACTCGAAGGGCATTCCGTCAACGTCGCCGGCGCGCCGGTCGTCATTGACGAACTCAATCGCCTGGGTGGCCGCGAGTCCAACAAGAAATTCTTCTTCGTCTCGTTGGGGATTTGTCTCTGCTTGCTGTATGTGCGCCTTCGCGATTGGCGCATGACCGGAATGATCTTGGCACTGACCGTCTTCGCCACGCAATTGACGGTCGCTATTCTGAAATGGTGCGGTGGCGAGATGAACTTCGTCATCGACGCGCTGCCAGTGATGGTCATGGTCTTCACGCTCGAAGTTTGTGTGCATCTGTTGAGCTATTACACGAATGCCGAAGGTCACGGTGACCGGTTTCAAGTCATGTTTCATCATGCCGTGAAACCGTGCTGTCTAGCCACGTTTACCGCCGCGATCGGTTCGGTCTCGCTGTGCGTCAGCGAGTTCATCCCTGTGCGTCAGTTCGGTTGGGCTGGCACGCTGGGAAGTCTGGTCGCATTGTCGGTCGGATTGGTGCTGACTCCAGCGGTCATCAGTGTTTGTCGTCCGCAACGTCGTGGTACCGACGTCGCCGAGAATAGCTGGTTTGTCAGAATTTCGGATTGGTTTCTTGTCCGCAGTAAGTCCGTGGTGGCAGTTGGCGTCGTGGCTTCGCTGTTGTGCGGCCTCGGGATGATGCACCTCCATTCGCACATTGATCCACTGGAGTTCTTTCCAAAGAATAGCGTGGTGTTGCGAGATGTCCGACGCATTCAGTCCGATTTAGCGAACACGGACACCATCGAAATCACGGTGGATTTTGGACGGACTCCTGAACTGGCATCGCTGCCATTCGTCGCCAAGTTGAAATACGTTCGCGAGTTGGAAGCCCAAATCTCAGCACATCCCGTCATCGCGCACACAACGTCGCTGGCATCGATGTTTCCCGCGGACCTGCCCAGCGGCTTGGCATTGGCCCAATTGTTGGAACGAGCGACAAAACGACAAAGGGAAAACGACTTCCTTGCCGGCGGTGAGCAATACTGGCGAATCTCCGCCAACCTCAAGGCGGAAGGCCGAGGGATCGGCCAAAAGACCTTGGAGGAACTTCGCACGACTCTGGGCGACGCGCCGGTTCTACTGACCGGCATCTCGCCGCTGATCGAACAGGCCCAAAAGGACATCTACACCGGCTTCTGGTCCTCCTTCGTGTATGCCTTTTGGTCAATCATGCTGGTGATGATCGTCTCGCTGAAATGGTTCAATGCCGGATTCATCGGAATGCTCCCGAATCTCGCGCCGATCGTTTATGTCTTTGGATTTTTGGGATGGATCGGTCATCCCGTGGACATCAGCATGATGATGGCGGGCAGCATCGCCTTGGGCATCGCAGTGGATGGCTCGTTCCACATGCTGGTACGGTATCAAGAGGAGTTGCAGGCCACTGGTGACAAGGCTCAAGCCACTCGTGTCGCCTTGCAGCAGACTGGCCCGCCCATCCTGCAATCCACAGTCATCATGTCGATAGGCATGTTAGCGTTGACGTTCAGCAGCTTCGGTCCGACCGCTTTGTTTGGGTGGCTCATGGGCGCAACGCTGACAATGTCTTTGATCGGCGACTCGGTACTCTTGCCGTGCATGTTGGGGTTCTTTCACACGAAGCGTCTCGCAGAACTCGCGGAGGCTCATCTGCATACGAGCACTCCGCTGCAAGGTCCACATTTCTTGCAGCGACTGCGAGATCGGCTCAACCTGCAAATTTTCCGTACGTCTGACAAGGATCCGTCGGCGTAGCCCTAGTCCTTGTGGCTCGGTCGATTCCCGACTCAGACACGAATCATTCTGACCAAACGGGCCTGAGCCACAGAGTTCGGGATTTCGCCAGGTCCACTGCGATTGCGAACTGCCGTGACTTCAGGGTTGCAGAGACTCTGCCGAATCTGTCTGTCGGTCGGATAACGCGGGGTTGAATCAGAAATTCCCGGCAGTTACCGAAGTGAGTTCCGTTGTGATTCCACTTAGACCAACTAAACTCCTTCGTGAGCGGCAGGCGGGGAAATCACGTCAATCCATCGTCTCGGACTAGCAACATCCCACCACTGCACCTACCAAGTTTTCTCCCGGACCCGAATTTCAAACGATGAATTATCACATTCTGCTGACCGGAGCGACCGGCCTGCTGGGACGCTATCTACTTCGAGATCTGATGCTGGCCGACGTGCCTGTCGCGGCGGTCGTTCGTGGCAACCGCCGTCAAACGGCCGAAGACCGTATCGAATCCCTGATGGGAACGTGGGAAGACTTGCTGCAACGCAAGATGCCGCGCCCACATGTGCTCGAAGGGGACATCACCGAACCGTTCTTCGGCCTGGATGCCACCGTTCGACACTGGGTCGATGAGAATTGCGACAGCATCCTGCACAATGCCGCGAGCCTGAGCTTCGTCGCCACCAGCGAAGACAGTGAGCCGTACCGCTCGAACATCAACGGAGTGCAGAACGCCCTCAATCTCTGCCAAGAGACCGGTATCCGAGATTTCCATCACGTCTCGACTGCCTATGTCGCCGGCTTGCGGACCGGGCGGATCATGGAAAGCGAACTCGACCTCGGCCAGCAAATGAGCAACCCGTACGAAGAAAGCAAGATGACCGCCGAGAAGCTCGTGCGCTCCGCCGAGTTCCTCAGCCCGCCAACCATTTATCGTCCATCGATCATCGTCGGCGATTCAATGACGGGCTTCACCTCCACGTTCCACGGTTTCTACGCCTGTCTGGAATTGGCTCATACCCTCGTCAACTCGATGGGAATGATCGGCACAAACGCCGAAGGCCAGAAAAAGACCCGCATCTCGCTCGACGGCACCGAGACGAAGAATTTCATCCCGGTCGATTGGGTCTCCGAAGTCATCACGTCCATCGTCACGCACCCACAACATCACGGGCAAACCTACCATCTGACGCCGCGCGAACGGATCACCTCCGTGATGATTCGCGATGTGCTCGAAAAATCCTACGGTTTTAACGGGGCCGAGTTCAGCGGCTACGGTAAGCCGATCGAAAATCCAGACGACATCGAACGACTCTTTTACGAACAGATCCGCGTCTACAACTCCTACTGGCGGGACGACCCAGAATTCGACACGACCAACCTACAAGCCGCCTGCCCACACCTCCCTTGTCCCACCATGAACGAAGAGCTGCTGCTAATGCTCTCCACCAAGGCTCTGGAAATGGACTTCCGGTGGAAAGACAAGCCGGTCTTGCGCGAGAAGGTTCCGGCTGTCATTTAGAGTCGAGTTTTGCTTGTTAGGCATCACATGCCGAAACAAAATCCATCGCCCGAATATTGTCCATTTTTGACTCATTCTGGCTGGCGGTATCATTCGCCAAAGCAAACCAGCGCTCCGTCGTTTCCTTCCGCACCAATGACCAAACATCCTTCGCCGACGGCGGGTGACGCGGAAATGCCTCGGCCGGGGACTTGGTGTTTTTCGATCAGTGTGCCGTCCGCGAGTTTGACCTCGTACAGAAAACCGTCCTTTGAGCCGACGAAGACTCGGTCACCGACGACGACCGGTGAGCTGTTGACTTGGCCACGAGTCGCGAGTTTCCAGACCCCTTTGCCGGTGGCTCGGTCGATGGCGTGGAGTTGTTTGTCTTGGCCGCCGATCAGCACCAGCTTGTCGGTCAGGGCGGCGGACGAGTGATACGGCTGGTCGCGCTGCTCGTCGTGGTAGGTCCAGACGATTGCTTTCTTGCGCCAGTCGAGGCAGATGACTTCGCTCTCGTGCGTGCCGACGAACAGCAGGTCGCCGCTGACGGAGGGGGACGCGATCAGGAATCGCTCGAGCGGCATGTCGGTCGCTTGCTCGCCGGTCTCGATGTTGATGACGCGCATGTGCTGATCACAGCCGGTCACGAACGTGTGCTTGCCGGAGACCGCCGGTGAACCATTCACGCGGTCCTCGGTTTGGTACTGCCAGAGTTTCTCGCCGTTGTTCGCCTTCAGGCAGTACAGCGAACTGTCGTAGGAGCCGAAGATCAGCCGGTCGCCGACGACATTCGCCGATGCGATGATTTGTCCGTTTGACGCGAACGTCCATTTCTTCTGGCCAGTCTTGCGGTCGATCGCGTGAAAGACGCCGTCCTCGTCGCCAGAGAAAACACCATCGGCAGTGACGGCGGGGGACGACTGGAAGCCGGGGAGGAATGTGTTCTTCTCGACCTTGTCGAGCGTGCGATACGACCAGACTTGCTCGCCAGTTGCGAGCTTCAGGCAGAGCATCTCGCCGCTGAGTGCTCCGACGAAGACGTGTTCGCCGACGATCGCGGCGGTAGAGGTGAAGCCGTCCTTCGAGGTGATCTTCCACTTCTGTTTGAGCTTGCTGGGAAGCGGGCTACTCGCCACGCCCGCCAAGTCGGCTGTGTGCCGAAACGTCGGCCAACTCGTGTCGAGTTTCGCGGGCTTCACTTCCTGCGCCGAGGAAGTCGTCGTCGATAGCAGCCACATGAAGGCCAACATCGGAGGCAAAAAAAGGTACATCGGCCATCGGCCGAACCCTCGTCCCTCGCCCCTCACCCCTCGCCCATCACTTCTTACATCGCGCATTCGTAAAGCTCCTGCAAGATCGTGGCATCGACCGGACGCGGGTTGAACTTGGCGGTCCATTGAGCGGCGGCCTCGTTCGCCATGATGGCGAGCATTGTGCGATCGACTCCGCACGCTGCCAAGTTGGTGGGCAGATCGACAAGCCTCGCGAGTTCGGAAATTCGATCGGCTAGAATTGCACCCGCTTGGGGATCGGTGGCCGAGCACAAGCCCGCATCGGCCGCCAGTTCTCCGTACAAATCGCTGGCGGTTTCGGCGTTGAACCGAATGACGGTGGGGAGCATCACGGCGATCGCGACACCGTGAGTCAGTCCGAAGTGAGCTGACAGTGGATTCACCAACGCATGTGTCGCTCCCAGCATCGAGTTCTCGATCGCGGCTCCGGCAAAGTGAGCACCCAACAGCATCGCACCAGCGTCGGTCAGCAGGGTTGTCTCATCGGTGTTCCCTGGCTGTTCCTCGCAAATCACGGCGGGAAACGCCAGCGACAGCAACTGCCATGCTCGGCGGCTGAATCGTTGCGACAGCACGGTCCGTGCCGATGTGACGTGCGCTTCGATCGCGTGGCTGATGGCATCTATGCCGGTCGCGGCGCAGACGGACGGCGGCATCGAAAGGGTCAGTTCGGGATCGAGGATCGCGATCCGGGCGGCTGCCTTCTTGTCGCCGCAGGCCATCTTCATGTGTGTCTTGGAGTTCGCGATGAGGGCGAACGACTGTGCCTCGCTCCCCGTGCCGGCGGTCGTCGGGATCGCGATCAGAGGCAGCATCGATTTCGATGCTTTGCCGACGCCCCAGTAGTCCTCCATCCGTCCGCCGTTGGTCAGCAGAAAGTTGATCCCTTTCGCGCAATCCATGCTGCTGCCGCCGCCAAGCCCCACGATCAAGTCAATGTCGGCTTGTTGAGCGACCTTCAAACCGCGGTCAACATCGGCGGTCGTCGGATCGTGATGAACCTCATCGAAGACCGTGACTTGCAAGCCGGCGGCCTTGAGTGACTCGACCGCGTGTTGCTCGTGCCCCGCGCGAGCCAAACCCTGATCCGTGACGAGCAGCACCCGCTGCCCCTTCAATTCGCGAGCCAACTCCCCCAGACGCCTCGCCGATCCCGAACCAAACAGGACTTGCGTCTGTTCGGAATTCAACAGTACCGGCCCGGCCGAATCATCCAGATTGTCGAGCAAGTCCAGCGCGGTCATGCGGCAACTCGTCGGAGGGGGGTGAGGCGGGGAACATCGGGCGGGAACGCTCAGCGAACGTTGAGTGGATTCTAGGGCGATCATCGAGCGCCGGCCAAGTGCTGCTCAATCGGCAAAGTTTGACAAGCCTCGCTCAACCACGCCGATTCTGTGAATTGCTCTGGCGGAACAACGTGTCCCTCAGGCCGAGCAATGTCTCGGCGAGTCGGGTTGGCTCGTCCGGCGCGTGAAGAGATGCCGGTTGTCCCTCCGATACCGACTGAGTGGACCCGCAGAAAACGTAGGCGAGTCACTCCGTGACTCGAAAATTCCGGTCACGGAGTGACCGGTCTACTTTGCGACGCCCCTCTTTTGGCCGATGCGTCCTTCATCGAACCAAAATGACGCTCGGATGCGAGACGCATCCGCCACGACGACATGGAAAGTCACGTCATGCCTGAGCCGCTCACCCCCCAAACCGAAGTCGAAGCTCTGCGGCAGGAAGTCGCTGTCTTGCGGCACAAGCTGTTGCAGTCACAGCGGCTGAGCACCGTCGGCGCACTCGCCTCGTCGGTGACTCACGAGTTCAACAACATCCTCACGACGGTCATCAACTACGCGAAGATGGGGCTGCGTCACAAAGACGCCAACTCGCGCGACAAGTCGTTCGACAAGATCCTCGCCGCCGGCCAGCGAGCCGCGAAGATCACTACCGGCATGTTGAGCTACGCTCGCGGCCGAGGCGACCGCCGCGAACCGTATGACCTCGTCACGCTCGTCCAAGAAGTGCTGGTGCTGGTTGAGAAAGACTTGCAGATGCACCGTGCTCGCCTGGAAACCAACTTTACCGAGCACCCGCAAGCCGAAATCAACGCCGGTCAAATTCAACAAGTCCTGCTGAATCTGATCATCAACGCCCGCCAAGCCATGCCGAATGGCGGACGACTCCTGATCTCCGTCACGTCCAATCGCGAGTCCGGCTTCGCCGAGATCGGCGTCCGAGACAGCGGCTGTGGCATCGCCCCCGAGCAACTCAAAAAGATCTTCGACCCGTTCTTCTCGACCAAACAAGCGGACGAGAACGGCCAAGGGGGCAGCGGCCTCGGCCTCGCGCTCTGCCGCGAAGTCATCGAAGCCCACCACGGCCGCATTCGCGTCGAAAGCACTGTCGGTGTCGGCACGCAGTTCACGCTCAAGCTGCCGCTGGTCGCCGCCACAGCCGGTTCGATTGGGCCGACGAAGCCGATGCAGAAAGTCGGCTGACAAATTTGGACTGCGGTGACCAAAGCCACCGCTTTTCAAATCGCACTGATTGCCTCACCGCGGTTGCGAATGCCGTGCGTGTTGAAAAGCGACGACTTGGGTCGTCGCAGTCCAAAGGGGTCTCGTCTACTATGCCCCCATGCGACGCCGAGTCCTCATTGCTGGCCTCTTCCACGAGACGCACACGTTCTTGACCGAGCGGACTCCGTGGTCCGCCTTCTCCGTGCGGCGCGGTAACGAGTTCTTCGCCGCTCGCGGTGATGGATCTCCACTCGCCGGCGTATTGGAGATCGCTGACGAGCGCGGCTGGGATGTGATCCCGACCATCGACGCGCGAGCCACTCCCAGTGGCACTGTCGAAGACAACACGTTTGAGCAATTCTGGTCGGAGCTCCGTCCCGCCGCTGAGTCCGCCCTCCAGCAGGGCATCGCCGGCATCTACCTTGTTCTTCACGGCGCAATGGCGACGGAGACGATCAGCGATCCCGAAGGAGAATTGGCCCGTCGCCTGCGAGCACTCGCGCGGGGAGACGAAGTGTCAATTGGCGGAGTGCTCGACTTGCACGGCAACATCTCGCGCGAGTTCGCTGAGGCCACGCAAGCGTTCGTCGCGTACCGCAAGAATCCGCACACCGACGCCTGTGAAGCGGCACGTGATGGTGCGCGGTTGCTCGACCGTGTGATGACGTCCGATCGTTGGCCGGTCACACTGCATGCTGCTCCTGGAATCGTTTGGCCGCCGACTGGCGTGAGCACACAGGACGAACCGATGCGTGTGCTCGAAGAACTCGCCCGCGACATCGAACGAACGCATCCCGACATCGCCGTCGTCAACGTCTTTGCCAGCTACTCGTTCGCCGACACACCCGACACCGGTGTCTCCTTCACCGCCGTGACGTTTGGCGATCCGGCCGAAGCCCGCCATGCGTTGCAGTCGCTCTGTGACGAAGCGACCCGTCGCCGCGAGCAAGGCAACGTGGTGCCGCTGTCGCTCGACAGTGTCCTGCCGGCGATTCAAGCCGAAGTCGCGCGCGGCGAGACGCCAGTGCTCATCGTCGAACCTTCCGACAACATCGGCGGCGGTGCCCCCGGCGATCTGACGCATGTGTTTCGTGCTCTCGTAGCGAACCAGATCGGCAACTCCGCGGTCGTCATCAATGATCCCATCGCGGTTGCGAAGCTGAGGTCAAAACCGATTGGCTGGATCGGATCACTGACTTTCGGAGGACGCAGCGACCCACGATTCGATTCGCCAGTGACGTACGAAGTGGAATTGCTCTCCACCAGCGATGGTCAATTCACACTCGAAGACCGGCACAGCCATCTCGCGTCGATGTGCGGAGTCCAGATCGACATGGGGCCGTGCGCGGTCGTGAAACACGCCGGCATCCGCGTTTTGCTGACCAGCCGCAAGACGCCGCCGTTCGATCTCGGCCAACTCCGCAGCCAAGGGATCATCCCAGAGTCACTGTCAGTGATTGGCGTCAAAGCGGCAGTCGCTCACCGACAAGCCTATGACCCGATTACGAAGCACAGCCACACGGTCAACACGCTCGGTCCTTGCACCAGCGACCTGCGATCGCTGCCGTTTGAACAAATCCGCCGACCGATCTTTCCGCTCGACCGTTCGTAGAGAGGGCCGAGCTTGCGAACGTAGTCGCCTCGTTCCACGAGGCGAAGCTACCTTGAGAAGACTTCCGAAGAATGAAGAATCGCAGCGATTTTCTTTCCATGCGTCGCCTCGCGGAACGAGGCGACGACATTCACAGAATCGCGTTGATTGGCTGGCCGAAGTCGATCTCCAGCCGCTTGCGGCCGGGGACTTCGAGGCGGCGTGCATCGAGACCAAGTTGATGCAGCACGGTCGCATGCAGGTCGGTGACGTAATGGCGATCCTCGACCGCGTGGAATCCAAGTTCATCGGTCTTGCCGTGAGCGATGCCGCCCTTCACGCCGCCACCGGCCAGCACGATTGAGAAGCCGTAGGGATGATGGTCTCGGCCGTTCGAGTTTTGTGCTCCCGGAGTGCGGCCGAATTCGGTGCCGATCACGACCAGCGTTTCGTCGAGCGTGCCGCGACGCTTCAAATCCTTAATGAGCGCTGCGATCGGCTGATCGACCTGCTGACTGAGCTTGCTGTGACCATTTTTCAAATCTCCGTGAGCGTCCCACGCACCAGCTCCGCCGTTGCTGCCGTGGAAGATTTGGATGAAGCGGACACCTTGTTCGGCCATGCGGCGGGCGGCGAGGCATTGTTGTCCGAACGTCTTCGTCACCGCTTGATCGAGTCCGTACATCGACTGTGTCTCGGCGGTTTCTTGGCCGAAGTCCACGAGGTTCGGCACCGCCGTCTGCATCTTGAACGCGAGTTCGTAGGAGCGGATGCGAGCCAGCAGTGCCGGGTCGTTCGGGTACTCGACCGCCGCAAGCTTGTTCAGCCGGCCGAGCAACTCGAATTCGCGGCGTTGCTCTTCGACGAACACATCGTTGCCCGGCTGAGCGAATGGCAGCGGATTGGCTGGATCGACCGACAACTGCACGCCGTTGTGAGCCGGGCCGAGATAGTTGGCTCCGTGCGCCCCGATGCCGCCGCAGCAATCGGCGATCGGCGTCCCCATCACGATGAACTGCGGCAGCGAGTCGTTCAGCGAACCGAGTCCGTAATGCACCCACGAGCCAATCGTCGGGTACGGCCCTTCGAGCGAATGCCGGCCGGTGTGAAACTGAAGCTGTGCTCCGTGATTGTTGTCGGTCGTCCACATCGACCGCACGATGGCCAGGTCATCCGCGCACTCGCCGACGTGCGGCCACCAATCGCTGATCTCCAACCCGCTCTCGCCGCGTGGCCGCCATCCAATCTGCATCGGGTAAATGTGCGGATGCACTTTGTGCAACCCGGCGATGACCTCTCGCAAATTCTTCTTGATGTACGGCGATTCGAGATACGACTTGTACGGCGACTCCTCAAACGTCTTCCCGGCCCACTTGTTGAGTTCCGGCTTCGGATCAAACGTCTCCATCTGGCTCATGCCGCCGATCAAGAAAATCCAAATGACCGACCTGGCTTTTTGCTGTCGCACAGGCAGCCCGCTCGGCGGAACCCATGCAGCCTGCGATTCCGCCCGCGCGATGCCATCGCGATTGAGCATGGCTCCCAGCGCCAAGCCGGTGAAGCCCATGCCGATGTCAGAGAGAAACGCTCGGCGATGAACAGCACCATCTGACGCATGGATCAATGTTCGATTTGCTGTGTGTTCCACGAGGTCACTCCAGAAAGACCAATCTGGTGATGGCATGTGTCTGAGATCAGACACTAACGACCGTCGCTAGTTGATTACGGCTTCGGCGATTCTTCCTTCACGGTCTCATTACGATTTGCGCGAGCTAGTAGGGATAACACTGCGGCTTTCACCATTGGCTGGCCAAGCACGGCCTCTACTTTCTCTGTAAACTCGGCAGGGGACGTCGCCAACCATTCATTTTCAATCCAAGTTCCCGGATCTGACTCAAACAACCCCGATACTCCTCGTGTAGCAGCCTGAAGATCTTTCAACGCATGGAATGCCGCAAGCGGACGTTTACCAGGTTGGAAAATTTTCTCTCTGAGGTACTCTGGCAACTTGCCATCAGGCGGAAGAATCTGCACCGGGTACTCAAATTCCAGACGATGCTGCGCACCCAAAAGACGAATCCGGCTTCCGATGCGCGGAGCCTCGACCTCAAATCCCCAAACAACTCGATCATTGCTGGCGATTGATACGACGTGGGCAGTCAGAAGTCCGTTTGTCCGTGCCTCAAGCTGCTGGGCTTGATGATTCAAGATTTCTTCGGGGCTGACAACGTCTTGTGACTGGATATCGTCTGGCCACAGATCACGTAGAACAGCGGACATTTTCTAACTCCTCATTCTGCAGTACGAAGGCAAAAGACAATCGGAAGATGGTCCGATCCAACGTCTGGATCGGGTCGCCCGTTTTCTTTCAACAGGGAAACCTCTCCGATCTCCGTCACGATCTCGACTTCTCCCTGAAACCACGGCAATGCCGCCGGGCGAATCAAAACCTGGTCGAACATGTCCCAATCATAAGAAATCTGGCCGGGACGCCGATAGTAGATTGTCCCGGCTGGTCCAGGAGTCCGATCACCGAAAAATCCCCACATCGGATTGTAGAAAAAGGGATACTGACGCCCTTGAACTGTCCGTGTGCCGCCTGAAACAGCGGCTCTGGTCATCATGGCGTGAAACCCGTTTGCAGCCACGACACCAGAATCAAATGGATTCATGTTGAAGTCGCCAACAACAACCGTCCGTTCGTGACCTCGCAGCTTTTCTTCACGGCGGATGGCGTCTGCCAGAACCGTCGCTTCTGCGAGTTGATCTTGTCCGTCCAGATTCGCTCTGCTTTGGAGATGAACCGCCGCCAGCAAGAATTCCGCTCCAGCCATCTTCAGGATCCTGATCGAGACACGGCCGGAAACATCACCGTATGTCTCGCGAAGGTCCATCTCGTGACCTCGCGCAAAAATCTGAAAACGATCAACTGTTGCCACGGGTTGTTGAAATGCAGAGCCGACATCTGCACGCAAGCTTTGCAACAAGCGTTCTCGATCCGAACCGGACTCTGCAAGGACTATGACGTCGGATTCTTTCTGGGCGACAAGCCGACAAATTAAATCCGTTCGGTCTTCTCCGTTGACGTTCCAAAAGATGCAAGTCAAGGAGGTGGACAAGATCGTGCCCTCAGACCGAAACCGTTGAGCGAGCAACAGGCCGCCTACACGATCACCGGTCGATCTCGCCCATCACCACGTCCAGTGAGCCGACGATGGCGGGGATGTCGGCAAGTAGAAAACCTTCGCAGAGCGGGGCGGTGACGGAGAGGTTGCAGAAGCAAGAGCTTTTGGCTCGGGCGCGGAACGGTTCGGCTTTGTCGTTGCCGACGATGTAGAAGCCCATCGCGCCGCGCGGGCATTCGGTTTCGAGGTACGCTTCATCCACAGGCAACTTGGTGCTCATCTTGTATGGCACGCGATAGGTACCTTGTGACTTTGGATACTTGGCCATCGCTTGGCGGACGAGCTTGATGGCTTGCACGACTTCCATCATCCGGACAAAGAAGCGGCACCAGTTGTCGCCGAGCACCGCTTCGCGCGGGGCGTCTTCAAACGGAGCGGAGATGACGTCGAAGTCGTAGCCGGCGTACATCTTCGTGTAGATCGGCTCGCCGTCGCGGCGGAGATCGAAATCGACGCCGCTGCCGCGCAAGACCGGGCCGGTGCAGCCGTGGCTGATCGCCAGTTCTTTGGTGAGGATGCCCAGGCCCGCCGTCCGCTTGATGAAAATCTGATTGCGAGTCAGCAGCGTGTGGTATTCCTTGATGCGCGGCTCCAGCCAGTTGAGAAACATCTCGACCGCTTCCAGCCAGGTCAGCTTCAAGTTCTTGTTGCGCTTGGTCAACGCGGCGAGGCCGGGGGGAATCGGGATGATGTCCGGCAGGTCGTGCGTGGCTCCGCCGATCGTGAAGTAGCTGTAGGTCAAACGTGCTCCGCAGAGTTCCTCGAACAGATCGAGGATGATTTCCCGCTCGCGGAAGGCATACAGGAACGGGCTGAACGTGCCGAGGTCCAGGCCGTAAGCCCCCATGCCGACCAAGTGGCTGGCGATGCGGCCGAGTTCGGCGACCAGCACGCGAACGGTCATCGCCTTTTCGGGGACTTCCATGCCGATCAGCTTCTCGACGGCCAACGCCATGCCGAGGTTCATGTTCATCCCGGCGAGGTAATCCATGCGGTCGGTGTACGGCACCCACTGCGGCGTCGCGAGGTTCTCGCCGATCTTCTCGGCACAGCGATGCAGGTAGCCGATGTGCGGCGTGATCTCGTGAATGATCTCGCCGTCGGTTCGCAGTAGCAGCCGCAACACGCCGTGTGTGCTGGGATGCTGCGGCCCCATGTTGACGAGCATCTCGTCGGTGCGAACGTCGAATTCGATCACGCGGGGATCTTCGAGAGTCAGGCTCATGGCATCCTCAATCAACGCCGCTGGGCGTCGTTATTTCTTGTCAGCCGGTGAACTCGGCCGTTCTGATTTAAGTCGTTGGTCCCCTGGAAGCAGCTTCCGTAGCGGACCGATGTTGATTCCAAAATACGCGAGACAGTTCAACAGCAAAAACGTGGCAGTCGCTTCATCAAGGTTGCCGACCAACGGGAGGTTGTCCGGCACGAACTCAAAAACACCGACACTGATATTCAACAGGTACAAAGCTGAGATCGCTCCCAGCAACAACACGAACAAACTTTTGAGGGCTTGCATCGATTCACCAGAGAACTACCGTCCGCGGACACCGTGATATTCCAGCGGCATGTCGTAGTCCTTGCGGAGCGGATGCCCTTCCCAGTCTTCCGGGCAGAGGATGCGTCGCAAATTCGGATGGTCGGTGAAGTTCACCCCCACGAGGTCGTAGCATTCCCGCTCGTGCCAGTCTGCGATGGCCCAGATGGATGTGACGGACGGGACTTCGGGAATCGTCTTCGTCGCTTCGTCCTTCCAGCGCGGCACTTTGACCTTGATCGTGATGCGATGCCGTAGGGCGTAGCTCGTCAGGTGGTAGACGACTTCGACGTGCGGTTGATGATTGAACTTCGCGGCCTTCTTGGCGTCCGGTTCGAAATAGTCCACGCCAGTCAGATCGTTAAGGTGGTCAAATTGCGTCCGCTCGTCGTGCTTCAGGAAACGCGCGACATCGACGATCGCGTCGGCGGCGACTTCGATCCACGGGTCTTTGGCGGTGAAGTTCGAGCCGGTGATTTTCGACTCACCGAATTCGCTGGTGAGGAGTTTGTGGAGGTCTTCGGCGGTCATGGTGGGATTTCAAATTGCAAATTGAAAATTGCAAATTTCAAATTGAGGAAAGAGGAGGAACGAGAATCTCGTCAAGCAACTGTGTCTTCGACCGGGGCGGGCTTCTGATAGGCCCGGACCCAGTCGAGGTCGCCTCGTTTCCAGACGTAGGCGAAGCCGACGAGTAGCACGGCGAAGAAGACGGCGATGTCGATCACGCTGGCAAAGCCGAGTTGCAATGCGGTTTCCTTCGTGATGGCTTGCGAAGCGTCGAGTGTTCCGGGTGTGACGTTCAACAGCTTTTCGGAAATCTGCGTGCGAGCCTCCGTCGATAGTCGGCCGTCGGCGAGCTGCATGGCTCCGCCGTAGACCGAGGCCCACGGGTAGAAGAACGCGACTTCGACGTCGAAGATGATGAACAGCAACGCGACCGTGTAGTACCGCAGGTCGAATTGGATGTAGCTGGAGCCAATGGTCGGCTCGCCGCATTCGTAGATCGCGTCCTTTTCAGGCGTCGGCAATGTCGGGCGGACGAGCCGGCCGATGATCAGCGGAATCGCCACAATGGCGATACCGGCGACGATGAAGAGGACAATGTGGCCAACAAGGTCTGTCATGCTCACAACTTTCGTCTCATTGGCGAGCCGGGAGGCGTTAGCCCCCGGACGATCTGTTTGACGCCAGGTCCGGTGGCTGACGCACACCGGCTCGCTGGAGGCAATAAGTTAGGTTTTTGTGGGACTGAATCGGGGCTGTGGCTTCAGGCCATCGACCGACTGTCGGCCTTGAACGCCGGCGGTCAGTTCGTGCCAGAAGCCGACTTCCGGCTCGCCGAGCTTCCAGCAGAGGTAGGCTTCGCGGCCATCCACCAGCGTCGGGAAGTCGATCAAACCGATGTTCGGGTCTTTGAGTTCGATGCCGAGTTCGGCGAGTTCGTGAGCAAAGGCGTTCAAACGTTCGTAGTCCGCCCGGATGTCGGCATCCATTTGCTCTAACTCTTCCGTGTATGGCGACGCCACTCGCTTCGATCCGAGCTGATTGCGTTCGATCAAATCCGTGAGCCGCTGCTGACGCTCGGTGACGTCCCGAAACAGCTCGACGATGTCGCTGACGATCGCACGAACCAGCGGCAAGCGCTGATTGGCTTCGGCCAGCGTGAAGTACCGCTTGGACTGCTCGTTCGTTGGTTCGACTTCGGCGGCGTTCATGGCTTAGTGCTCGCTGGCTTCAAAACCGAAGGGGCTTGGCTCGCCTTTGACCCACACCGGTTCGTACAGAACCTTGGATTCCGACACGGCGGCCGGATTGAGCGTCGTCTGGCCCCAGGCGGTTTGCAACGGCAGCTTGGCGTAATCGACGATGCAGCCATCGCGGCTGTAGCAGCTCAGGTCAAAGTTCGAGCCCATGAAAATGCAGTCCACGGGGCACGGTTCGACACAGAGAGCACAGAACATGCACTTGGTGTAGTCGATCGCAAAGCCGTCGATGCGGAAGCCTTTGCCGACTGGGCTTTTCTCTTTGGCGATGTAGATGCAGTCCACCGGACAGGCGACGGCGCACTTCTCGCAGCCGATGCAGGTCGTCAGGTCGAAGCGATGAAAGCCGCGGTAGCGAGCTTTGACCGGGACGGGGACTTCGGGGTACTCGAACACTTCCGTGAAGGTGCGCCGGCCGTACGTCTTGAACATGGTCAGGATCGTGACCCACATCCCTTGGATGAGCGTGCTGACGGCGGACCAGACATTCCGAAACCAGTTGAGCATGACGTTCGTAACGCTTTCGGTGAGGCGGAATTCCTGACGAGACAATCCACGATCCGACCGGTGGCCGGAACGGCGGCGGGATTATAGGTGCGGGGCAAACAGACTCAAGGCACCGGCGAGCCGTGGTGGATGCGGCTCGCATCCGACCGACGCGAGACGCGTCGGCCACGATTGGCCTTCGGTTGCAGCCCGCGAGTCCTTCGGCTGTACTGCTCCGACTTTTGATCCCCGCCTCCAGCCAGAAACGACTCCGCCATGCACGGTCTCGACGAATTCAAGAGCAACATTCCCGATGATCCGAGCCTTGGTCCGTGGTACAAGGAATTGAACCGTTATCACTGGTTCGTGTTGCTCGTGTCGGTGTTGGGCTGGCTGTTCGACACGATGGACCAGCAGTTGTTCAATCTGGCTCGCGGCCCGGCCATCGCGGAATTGCACGGGCCGCAGGACGCTCAGTGGTACGGCGGCTTGGCGACGACGATCTTCATGCTCGGCTGGGCCACGGGCGGGATCATCTTCGGCATCATGGGAGACCGCCTGGGTCGAGCGAAAACGATGGTCATCACGATCCTGTTGTACTCGCTGTTTACGGGGCTGAGTGCCGCGTCGGTCGGGTATTGGGATTTCGTCTTCTATCGGTTCCTGACGGGCCTGGGAGTCGGCGGGGAATTCGCCGTCGGCGTCGCGTTGGTGGCCGAGGTCATGCCGGATCGAGCGCGGCCTCATGCGTTGGGTTGGCTGCAAGCCTGCTCGGCGATCGGCAACATCTCGGCGGCGTTCGTCAGCATGGGACTGGCTCCACTGGAAGCGGCCGGGGCGCTCGGCGAATGGAAACCGTGGCGATACATGTTTCTCGTCGGAGCGTTGCCGGCGTTGCTGGCGTTGTTCGTCCGTCGTCGCCTGCAAGAGCCGGAAAAATGGAAAGCTCTTCGCGCCGACAAGACTCAGAAGCTCGGTTCAATTCGCGAGTTGTTGGGTGTCCCGTTCCTGCGCCGTCGTGCGATCGTGGGATTGATCTTGGCGACTTCGGGCGTCGTCGGCTTGTGGGGCATCGGCTTCTTCAGCTTTGAACTCGTGCGGACGGTGTTCCGGCAGACGTTTGAGGCGGAAGCTCGCGCCAAGGGTGAGGACAAAGTTGACCAGGATTTCATCCGCGCGGTCCTGCAAGATGCCAAGCTGTTGGAGACCGCCGCCGGGAAGTTGTCTTCGGCGAACGCGCTGGTCACTCCCGAAGCGAAGGCTCTGTACGGAGCCGCGTTGAAACTGCGCAAGGCGGAAAAGCCCGTGTCGCTGGAGTCGGCTTTGAAGCTGCTCGACGAGGACACCAAGCGACCGCAATCGCCTGCCGACCGAGCGAGCCGCGAGAAGTTCGTCGGCGAGCTGCTGTCCGAAGTCCCTGAAGCGGTGCCGCACCTGGACGATCTCACGAAGCGGAACAAAGCGATGGAAGGCCGGCTGACGTGGTGGGCCGGCGTGAACGGCTTGCTGTTCAACATCGGAGCGTTCTTCGGCATCTACAGCTTCGCCAAGATCACGCACCGCATCGGCCGCAAGCCGGCGTTCGCGATCACGTTCGTGCTGGCGCTCTTGGCGACCGCGTTCGCTTTCTCATCGCTGAAGGAATTTTCGCACGTCTATTGGATGGTGCCGCTGATGGGCTTCTGCCAGATCGCGCTGTTCGGCGGCTACGCGATCTATTTTCCGGAGTTGTTTCCCACTCGACTGCGCAGCACAGGGACATCGTTCTGCTACAACGTCGGCCGCTACCTCGCCGCCCCCGGCCCGCTGCTCCTGGGCTATCTGGCCGACATGGTCTACGGCCAACACGGCGACGTCCTGGCGATGCGCTACGCCGGCGTCACGATGTGTTCGTTCTTCGTACTGGGAATGCTGGCGCTGCCGTTCGCCCCGGAGACGAAGGGCCAGCCATTGCCGGAGTAGGCACAACCTGGAAGATTGAACTTCCAAAATTATTCATGGCGCTGCGTCATCTCAAATGCAATTTGAGGTTGCAGATTATTTGAGGAAGACTTCGTTGGGGGTTCTGTAGCCGAGGCAGCGGCGCGGGCGGTTATTCAGAAGATTTGCGACGCGTTCTAGCTCGGCCCAGGTGAC
>SYJG01000433.1 GCA_005798445.1 Planctomyces sp. | reverse complement strand
CTACGAACGCGGCGTGACACTCACCAAGACCGCCCTCCAAAAATACGCTCCTCACATCCAACGCTCCGACACCTTGCCCAAATGGAGCCTGACAATCCGCCCGCAATAACCGGTAGAACATTTCAGACCGGCTGCCTTATAGATGTCCCATTTCTTGTCCTTGCCGCCCGGCCGTTCGATCTTCTGGGCGATAACAACGCGATCGCCATCGGTGCGCAGATTGATGGCCCCATACACGGCGACGCTACGATCGAGTACCCCGGCCAGCAGCTTGTCCAACTTGCCCTCGGCTTTCTGTTTCTTGTCTGCGTCCGTGGTCTCACGGATTTGTTTCCGTAACTCCTCAATTTCTTTCTTCAGAACGAAGGGGTGTTTGATTGTTTCGGGAGCCGACCGCGCCAATTCGGTACTGAAGATGAGCGGCCGGTCGCCGCGTGAATGCCGACCGATCCCACCCAGCGACTCGGCACGTGGGTGCGAATGCGGCTCGTCGTCACCGCTAGAGATCACTGTCGCGATTGGGTTCACCGACCGCAGGAAGAGATCGGAGAAGTCCGCGCTGCCGTGGTGGCACGCTTTGGCGATATCGCACTCGAAGACTTTCCGGGCTGCCTTCACCAACTTCTCCTTGTCTGCCTCGGCCGGCGGTGATTCCAGGCCGGTGTGATGTCCCATCAGTAGATTCTCGGAAGGGATATTCAAATCTCCGCCCAGCATCACGCTGACATCTTTGTATTGCAGTCGCAGCACGACGGAATGGCCGTTTTTCGTTTTGCCAACGTCCCCGAACCAACGCAATCGCGGATCGCCCGACGTATCTGGTTCGATGACCGGGCCGAGCACTGCGATTTGCAGGTCTTTGGTCTGGTCATAACCGGGGAGGAACTGGTTTTCGATCGACAGATTTTGGATGTCGTTCACATGCCCCGAATCCATCGCCTTCTTGAGCATGGTCGGATACTTCTTGCCTTTGATTTTAGCCGGCTGGTCGAGCAAGTCTTTGAGTTCCGCTTTGTCACGGACTACCTCGGTCAGGAATTTCTCTTTGGCAGTCCCGCGCAGAGTGCCGAGCGACTGGTTTTTCGACGCGGCCGCTCGTTCGATGATTCCATTGTGGTAGATGGTGCCGAACGTCAGCGTCGGCTCTGCGAAAATCGGCTCAAAGCCGGCGTAGTGGTCCGAGTCGGGATGCGAGATGATCGCGGCTTCGAATTCAAATGGTTTGAGAAACCTGCCGTACCGCCAGCGCAGGAAGCGATACATGTTGTCTCCCTGCCCGGCGTCGATGATCAGGTGCTTATCGTCCGGCGTGCAGACCAGCGCACCGTCCCCTTGCCCGATATCCACGAACGTGATTTCCAAAAGCCGGTCCTTCTGCACGCTGTCCTTGTGCATCCAACCTTTGACTCCCCGTGCTTTCACCTCGACCCAGGCACCTTGTGTCTGCCCGGTCTTCAGCAACCAGTCCCCCCACAGCAGATGCTGCACGGGATTCGTGCCCTTCTTTCCGGTTCCCGGCTGTTCATAGACGACGGCTGAAGGGTATCCCGCAAACGCGACCTGTTGGGTAGACATGATGCAAACCTCCGTTTCAGTAGATTTCTGAACGAATCGGATGATTGAACGGAAGCGTGATCTAACGTTCGGTCCTCCAAATTTCAAATGAATATTTTGCGATACGAATGTGGTTGCTGTCGCCGTTCGATCATTTCGCGACCGCTGCCGGCGGTGCCGTCCATTTGCTGATCTGATCTTTGGCGGCATACATCGCCACGGCAGAAATCAGCAGGTAGGCGATCCACAAGAAATGATCGCCCAGGAAGGACGGCGTGATGCGGCGGTCGGTGCGGCGGTAGCGGAAGAAAACGGTCACTCCGCTGATCAGCGGCAGCATCAAGCCCTGTGCAAAGCCGCCGATGACCACCATCTGACGCGGGTCTTTGAACGTGATGAACAGAATCAGTGCGATCACCGGAATCAGCAGCGAGAAGCGGTGAATCATCTTGGCTCGTTGCTCCGGCTGCTCGTAACGGACGAAGCCGGCAAGGCTGAAGAAATCCGCCAGCAGCCGCGAATTGCCGGCGCTGGAGATGTAGAGCGTCTTGAAAAGGACCGCTCCCGCGCCGATCAGAAACACGATGACGGTCCAAGTGCCGAACGTGTCCTCGAACATTCGGGACAGCGTTTTGATCATCTCGGTCCCCTTCGGGTCGAGCTTCTGCGGGTGCAGCACCGTCGCTCCCATGAAGTAGAACGCCAGCGTCGAGATCGTGAAGACGATCATGCTCACCCAGGCATCCAGGTGCATAACCCGAATCCAGCCGCGAGCACGTCGTTCCCAGGCCTCGCCCGGTTCACAGCGGCCAGCGTAGCGGGCATAGCCTTTTTCCAGACACCAGTACGGATAATAAAAAAGTTCCGAGGCCCCGACGCCGGTGATCCCGAACGCACCGAACGCGGCGGCGATGCCCGCAGCCGGAAGCATGAACGTCATCCCTTCCGCCACCTCGGACCACGGGATCGGATACTTGGTCGCTGGCAGGGCGCAGGTCGCGGTCAACGTGATGCACGTCAGGCCGACCACCAGAACCGTCGTGACGAATTCGATGCGCCGATAACTGCCGCTCCACAGCAATCCCACGGCGGTGATGCACGTCAGGAAGGCCCACGGCATTTCCGGCCGAGCGCGGATGGATTTCGCCACTGACGGAAAGGACTCGGTCAACAACTGGATGAGGCTCTCCGACACATTCGGGAACGCGAGATTCAGCGACTGCCCGACCGTCCCGGTCATCGCACCGAGCTGAAAAATCGTCGTCAGCATCATGAACAGCCAGCACCAGAGGATCCAATGGGCTCCGAGTCGCGGCCCCGGCAGCTCGTTGATCGCGCCCAGCGTCGGCTTGCCGGACGAGATCGCGTAGCGGCCCAGTTCCGTCTGCACGAAGACTTTGATGACGCAGCTAAACAGGATCAGCCACAAGAAGGCGAACCCGTGGTTTGCCCCCAGCGAGGTGGTCAGCAGCAACTCGCCCGACCCGACAATCGAGCCAGCCAAGATGATTCCCGGCCCGGTTTTCCGCAGCGCGGCCCACAGCGAAACGGGCGGCTCCTGGATGGCATCACTCGGCATGGAATACGGGTCGTACTCGGCGGCTTCCGACATCAGCGGCGTCCTTTCGGCGTGAGTTTGGGGCCGCTCATGTTCCAGGCTTGAGCCAGCAAAGCAAGTGTCGGGACCGCCTCGGTTTGGTCCTGCTCGGCTTCACAGCTTTCGCGAGCATCGCGTATAGTCCCGCCGCTCACGGATTCGACTGAGGCCTCTTTCGAGACTTCCATGAAAACACGGTTGTTGGTTTTTGTTCTGCTGGCGGTGACTCTGCTGGGATTTGCCTCGTCCGTTTCGCCGACGAGGCTGCCCGCTCAAGAGACGGACTCGATCACCGCCATTCCCGCTCCAGCCGGCGAGCCGACCAAGGCCGCACCTTCCAAAACGGATCGTCCCGCCGAAGTCGGACAGGCCGGATTGACGCTCGGTTGGAGGCAGCTCCGCGAGCTGTTTCTCGGCTTCAGTAGCGTTCCGATGTGGACGCTCGTGGGCTGTTCCGTGTTGACTGTGATGCTGGTCATCGAACGGCTGACCGCGTTGCAATCTCGCCGCGTGATGCCGCGAGCCTTCGTGACACGCTTCCTGCAACGTCTGCGCGAAGGTCCGCTGGACGCCGCGAAAGTTCAGGAATTGACCGAGGTTTGCCGCGAGAACGGCAGCCCGATCTCGAACTTCTTCGCAATCGTCGTCGCCAATGCCGGCCGGCCGGCGTTTGAAATTCGAGTCACGGTCAGCGACTTCGCGGACTCTGAACTGTTTCACCTGCGCAAGCACATCCGAGCCATCAGCGGCTTGGCCATGCTGGCTCCGCTGTTGGGCTTGTTCGGCACGGTGCTGGGCATGATCAGCGCGTTCCATGCGTTGTCGCAGCAAAGCGGCAGCGGCAAGACCGAGTTGCTCGCGTCGGGAATCAGCTTGGCGTTGATCGCGACCGCGAGTGGCTTGGGTGTCGCCATCACGGCCTCGGCCGCGTACTACTACTTGCTGGGCCGAGTCGACCGGCTGATCCAGGAAATGGACGTACTCACGAATCAGGCCGTGGCATTGGCCTCCAGCGATGGCCGGCCGAGCGACACGGAAAAGAAGCCGCGACGCATTCCCGCCCTCGCCACCGATCAGAAGTCCGCTTGATCGAGCTCTGAATTACGATGCTGCACAGCAAATCCGCCACCACTGAAGAGACGCTGTTCATCAATCTCACGCCGATGATCGACGTGATTTTGACGCTCCTGATTTTCTTCATGGCGGCGACGAAGCTCTACGACTGGGACGAACAAAAGCTCGACGTCCAAGTCCCCGTGGTTTCGAGTGCTCAGCCGCTGACCGACGCGCCGGACGACATCCAGTTGCGTGTCTCGCGGGAAGGGACCATCGCCTACAACGAAGACGTGATCGATATCTCCGAGGTGAAAGATCGGATGCTCGCGGCTCGCAAGAACTACCCGGATCAGGGAGTGATGATTCGCGCCGACGGCCGCGTCCCGCACCAAAAAGTGGCCGAGGTCATGTCCGCCTGCCACGCTGCTGGCATCGGTCGTATTTTGTTCTCGGTGCGCGAAGTGTCCGAGGAATAATCGCGCTACGGCGATTCGTCCGAGGCCTCGGAAGCTGCGGCTCGTCGTCGAGCACGACTGCGAACCGCTTCCCACACAATCGGCAGGACCGACACTCCGACGATTCCCAGGACCACTAACGAGAAGTGATCTTTCACGATTGGAATGTTCCCGAAGAGAAAGCCCGCCAGCGTGCAGGACAGCACCCAGGCGCACCCCCCGACGATGTTGTAGACGCCGAACTGCCGGTAGCTCATCTGGCCGATGCCGGCCACGAACGGGGCGAACGTGCGCACGATCGGAACGAATCGAGCCAACACGATCGTCTTACTGCCGTAGCGTTCAAAGAACGCGTGTGTCTGGTCCAGGTGCCCCTTGCGAATCCACGGGATCTTTTGCGCGGCCAAAAATCGCTCGCCGAACTTCGCACCGAGCAGGTAATTCACCGCGTCCCCCAAGATTGCCGCGATCGCAAGAGACACCAGCAGCACCGCCAGATTGAGCGAATGCGTGGCCGCGAGTGCTCCGGCCGCAAACAGAAGTGAGTCGCCCGGCAAGAACGGTGTCACGACGAGTCCCGTCTCACAGAAAATGATCAGGAACAGAATGACGTACGTCCAAGGCCCGACCCAATCGAGCATCTCTCGCAGGTGTCGGTCGAAGTGCAGAAACAGGTCAATGACCTGTTGAATCCATTCCATCATGGCTCCCAACATCACAAGGCGTGCAGTATGCGACGCGAGTGGTAGTTCAGAGAGCGTCGCCGTGGGAAGACGAGACGATGCTCAAGATCAGTTGCAGTCCTTTTGTTGTGCAACGGCGGGATAGAAGTCGGCTGGAGCGTCGTGTTGGGTGCCAATGTTTGGGACGAACCTGCTGACGAGGTCTTTGATTGCGTAATCTGCGATGTCAAAGCCGATTGGCCAGCCGGGATTGACCACAATGCCAAAGCCAGGTGCTGCGCGCAGCAGAAACTCACCGCCCTTCATTGCGAGAACATCCTTGATCTTGTCTTTGAACGGGTCAATGCGCTGAAGGTTGGTAAACAAGGCAGCCATTGAAGTGCTGCCTTTCCTAAACACAAGCGGGACGAGTTTTGAAGGATTGTCACCGCATTCTGTGACGCTTGGCATGAACAGTTCAGAAGAGACGAAAACTTTCAGAAACTCATCCATCGAAACGCGGCCGGACATGGCTTGCTGGAGGTAAACCTCCAGAGTGTTCGTAGCTACGAAGACGTTATCGCTCATTGTGGTGCCCAACAGCGGGATCAACTTACGCTCGTGGAAGCTGACCCTGGAGATGCAGCGGGTGTCATCACAGTCGGGTTTGAGGTTGTCTCGACGGTGAATGGTGGAGCGACGTCGAAACCCGCTGCAGTCTGCCCAGAGCGAGAATCGTCTGCGGTTCCGGCGAGCCAGTTGTCCGGCAATTGATCCGGGACGGCGGTCGTTGCGGCCACGATGGTGCGTGGGCGACGCAAGCCGTAGATGGCGAACCAGCCGAAGAAGCTCAGCAGCAGCACTCCGCCGACGAGCATCAGGAAGGCGCTCTCCCAGTCGCTGCCTTTCGCCGAGCCGGCCGCTTTCGTGGCGGGACGCAGGCGGCCGATGAGCAGCGGCGCGTTCTTCTTTACGTCGAAGGCTTGGTAGCTCATCCATTTCAAAAAGTAGCCGACGAAAACGAAGTCGGCTTCAACGTCCGTTCCGATCGGCAGGTCCTCTGGTTTATCCGGGAAGACGACACAGAACGGAAACGAACGGGAGTCTTCGGTCCAGCCCCAAGCCTCGTAGACCATTTTCAAGTCTTGTGGATTTTTCGACGGCTCGTATTTCTGGACTCGGCGGATGTGCAATTTCAAGCGGATCGGTTGGCCGCGAAACAAGTTCGGCTCATCCCACAAGTGCGAGTACGACAGGTCGCGCCGCGCGAGTTTTTCCAACTCGGCGATCGGCCGCGTGCGGCTCCAACGCATCAGTTGCCAGTACGCGGGCATGTCGAAGTTTTGCAACGCCTGACGGTCTTGAACCGCCTTCAGGTTGGTTCGCAGCTTCGCGAGTTCCTCCGCGTCGGTTTCGTTTGGACCGGGAACGAGGTTTTCATCAGGGGCGAGGGACGAGGGGCGAGGGGCGAGGGGATCTTTGCGGGGAACACTTTCTGAAACGTCCGCGCTGTCGGCTCGGCTTTCGTTGGTCAGCCAGCGCCAGAACTGCGGCTCTTTGGCTCGCTGGTACAGCATGCCGATGACGAGCAATCCCATCAGCAGCGAGATCGCTCGCGCCGGCGGAAGAGTGTGCCCGTACGGTCGTGCCAAGCGGCGTCGCATGAGTGGCTCCCGTTACCGCTGCATCTCGACGAAGCTGACTTTGCCGAGCGGCTTGCCGTCGGGCAGCTTCTGTTGAGCGCAGACATCGACCAGCTTCAAGAGTTCTTCGTAGCGCAGGTTTCGATCGACCTCGATTTGAATCCGGTCGTACAAGACGTTGCCAGTGGCGAACAGAGGGGCGATGCGGCGACCGATTCCGGCCACCGTCGCCGGGGTCAATCGTCCGGCGGCGATGACGTTCGACTCGAGGCGAATTTGGTCCGCGTCTCCCGCTTCGGTTGCCGTGACGAACAGATGCAGGGCGTGCAGCGCGGGTGCCGAATTCCCCTCGGTGCCAACGGTCTGCGTTGATTGCACGTTGGTCTGCGGGATCGGCGGGGGCATGTTCAGCGACAGGTGCCCCTCAATCGGTGCGGGGCGGAACGTCAGAATGAAGAATGCCAGAAGCTGAAAGGCCATGTCGAGCATGGCGGTCACATTCAGCTTGACGGCTCCGCTGTTCTTGCGGCGATGACGACGACGGCCCATGTCAACGCCCTCCTTCGCCGGCCCCGGTCATCGCGCTGAGCGAAAACTGGACGTAGCCATTGTCCTGGCAGAGCTTGATGACGTGGTTAACCAGATGAAACCGCGTCCCTTTGTCGGCTCGCAACACGACGGGCACGGGGAGTTCTTTCGGATCGGATTCGCCTGCGGCGCGGAGTTGTTTCTTCAGTTCGGCAGCCTCGTCGGCGATGAATTTTTCGGCCGACACGACCGCTCCGTAGATTTTGACTCGCCCTTCGTTGTCCACGTTCAGCATCAGCGGCTCGTAGTCACCCTTCCACTCCAGTGGCCGAGCGGAGCCCAGCACCGGGAGTTGCAGCGACTGATCCAACGCCGCTCCCTTGAAGTTGATCACCAGCATGAAAAAGGTGATCAACTGGAAGACCATGTCGAGCAGGGGCGTGAGGTCAGGCTCCGCCGTCCCTTCGGATGATTGCGACACCGGCAGCCTCCTTTCGAGTCAGAACTAGGCTTGCGGGGGAGCTGTCTTGGAGTGCGCCGCCGCGTGCATCTTGCGAATCAACTCGTCCGAGAGATTCTGCACATCGACGGTCAGTGTCGAAACTCGATCTTTGAACAACGCGAAGAGATAAATCGCCGGCACCGAGATGGCCACACCCTCGAACGTCAGCACGAGGGCTTCCGAAATGTTGCCGGCCACCTGACTCGCCTTCAGTTGTGTTCCCGAAAGCGCGATACCGCTGAAGGCACCGATCATCCCCTTGAGAGTTCCCAGCAATCCGATCATCGGCCCCAGTGAGCCGATGACGGCCAGCAAACTGATCCGCTTTTCCATGTGAACGGTGATCGCTTCTCCGGTGCGGTCCATCGCCTCGCGAGCCTCACCCAGCCCGGACGACATGGCCGTCATGCCGGCGATCAGCAATTGTCCCAACGCCGATTCGCTCTTCTTCGCCGCCTGATAGACGCCGTTGTAGTCACGCTTGGTGAGCAGTCCTTCGATCTGCTCCAGCAAATCGGGCGGAGCCACAATCTCTGGACGAAACTCGAGGAACAGAGTCACGACGCGATGCACAAAGAAAATTGAGATGACGAGGATGATCGCTCCGATCAATCCCGACGTCTCGATCAGCCACATCAGCATCGACTGGCTTTCGGCTTCGGCGGCTGGATCGGCGGCATCCCCCGCGTCTGTGGCTTTGGCGACCGGCTTTTCGGTGGCCGGTTCTTCCTCATCCTGACCGAAGGCTGACGAAAGGCTCGAACTAGCCAGAGCCAGCACTCCCATCAAAAACAACCACGGGGCAATGGCGAACACCCCACGGCAACGGTTGCGCAGCATGAGCAAACTCCCAAAAGAAAAAATCCCCGCGAAATCTTCTGAACGGCACGTCGGGGAGTATCGTGACGACGCGACGTCTGTTTTTCAAACGCAGTCACAATTCATTGTGGAGCACGTTTTCAACTTGCTCGTCTCACCTCAGGCACGTTGAAAACGTGCTCCACGTTTTTTGCACCTCGCCGCTCTACAATCTCACCCATGCGATTCGACACTTCCACAAACACGCCGCCGCCGCTCACACCGAGTTGGCGAATCATTCTGTGGACGATGACTCTCGCGCCGGCGTTGTTCATCCTGGGTTGGTCGCTGCGTCAGGCTCGCTTGCCGAAACCGGAATTCGGCTCGGTGGGAATCACAGCGGAAGAGATTCAGCGGTTGAAACGGATTTTGAAGGAACCACAAGCGGAGGCGTCACCTTTGCGAGGCGATGCGGTTCGCGTTGTCGGTTCTGCGGACGATGTTGGCGAGACGCCTGCACGACAAGCCGGCAGCGATGTTCGGCTCGACAAGTCAACCTTGGTGTCGATCAAAGACAACACGTTCGGCGTCACGGCGGCGGAGAAGCCCGCCTACGATGCGATCTTAGCGAAGGTCCGCAACACAGCACTCACTGAACTAGAACCGCTGGCACAGCAGGACGTCCCGTTTGCCGTGCTGATGCTCAATGCGGATCGTTATCGCGGAGAAGTGCTGACGATCGAAGGGGACATTCGACGGCTCAACCAATTGACGGACCAGACTTTTGAGGCGTGGCTGTTCACTGCCGACTCGGGGATCAACCCGTACCGAATTGTGCTCGCCAGCGTGCCAGACGGTGTTCGTTTGGGGGACGACTTGCAGCCGCCGATACGGGCTCGTCTCTCTGGCTACTTCTTCAAGCGATTCAGTTACGCGACGGCTCAAGACTTTCATACAGCTCCGCTGCTCTTGGCGAAAACATTGACTGTCTTGTCACAGACTCGAACAGCAGCGCCGAGACCTGCGGGTTACAGCGACTCTCTGACGTACTTAGCCATCGGCTTGCTGGTCGCGCTACTCATCGTCGGTGTGGCCATGGAGGTGATCTTCCGAGGACGTTCTCGTCGGCAAGAGGCCCGGCCGCTGGAGCCTGCGGAATCTCCGCCGGACTTCTCATGGCTCGATCGTTCCTGACATTCGTGCTTTACTGTTGACGAGTCCTTCAGCACATCACCGAACGCTGCGGCCAACGTTACTCCCGGCCTTGCTTGTTCAACTCCAGCATCACTCGATTCCGGAGAAAGTTTGCGAATTCAATGGATTTCATTTCGAGCAAAATATCACCAGGCACATCCGGATGCACAATCATTGGCGCGATATCGCATCGGCTGATTTGCCTCCCGTCATGTCGCCAGACACCTTCACAATGCGACCACTCCGACCACGACGGATCTGTTATCGAAAGCAATGGCAAAGAGTAAATACCGGCGGAGGCGAACTGGGATTCGATGAATTTCAAGTCCTTGGAATTGGTGATTCGTATTTCGTGCGATACCGATTTTCGATCAATGACTCTGATTTGCAGTACATCCGCGTTTCGGATCACGTCGATAAAAAGTGCTCGCTTTGCTTTCAACTTTCGCACATCAATGAAGTCCTTCACGAGAAGAAAAAACACGGAACTGACGCCGATGACGACGAGCGTCAGAAACGCGCAGCCGAAGGGATGAGTCGTTGTCCATCGCGACATGATATGTCCTGCTACATTCACCTTGTTACACAGATTTCACTCAGCCATCAGTCGCCCATTTCTACTGAAAGAGGACTTCCTGAATTGACTCAAATAGATAATCGCATACTCGATTTACCGAATCGGGTGGCATGGCGGGAGCCGGCACGATCGTCACGATATTGCCGAGCGGTCGTGTGAAAAGTCCTCGCCGTCGAGCGGCCAGCGTGATTTGATGGCCGATGCGTTGTTCTGATGCGAAGGCTTGTTGAGTCGCTGTGTCGGCGACCAATTCGATGCCCACGAGAATGCCCTTTTGACGGATTTCGCCGACATGCGGCCAGACGCGAATCTCCGCCAGCCGCTGAGTCAAGAGCGTTGAGCACTCGGCCACGTTGTCGAGCACACGGTTGGTTTCGAACAGTTTGAGTGACGTAAGCGCGGCCGCACAGCCGAGCGGGTTGCCTGTGTATGTGTGGCCGTGAAAGAAAGTCCGACCGGAAGCCGGTTCGCCGAGGAACGCGTCATAAATCGTATCGGTCGTCAGCGTCGCGGCCAGCGGCAGGTAGCCGCCGGTGATCCCCTTCGACAAGCACAGGAAATCCGGGACGACATCTTCCTGCTCGCAGGCGAACAAAGTTCCTGTGCGTCCGAAGCCGACAGCGACTTCGTCGGCGATCAACAGGATGCCGTGTCGCTGAGTCAGTTCGCGCACGCGACGCAAATAGCCGGGCGGATGCACCAGGATTCCGGCGGCAGCCTGCACCAGTGGTTCGATGACAAACGCGGCGATGCGGTCAGCGTTCGCGGCCAAGGTTCGTTCGAGTTCATCGAGGCAGTGCTGTTGCCACGAGTCCGCATCGAAGCTGGGTGGCCGTCGAGACAATGCAGGGCAGGGGACTCGCAACGTCGGGAACAGTAACCGTTCGTAGCTGCGATGGAAGACGTCGATGTTTCCGAGGCTGACGGTGCCGACGGTATCACCGTGATATGCCGCGGATATGCCGACGAACAGGTCGCGTGCTTCCGGATGCGGCTTCTGCCGATGGAATTGGTACGCCAGCTTGAGCGCGACCTCGACGGCCGTTGCGCCGTCGTCGGAGTAGAACACTCGCGTCAGTCCGGGCGGCGCGCGACGCACCAATTCCGCGGCAAGTTCAATCGACGGGACGTTGGACAGCCCCAGTAGCGTGCTGTGCGAGACACGATCGAGTTGCTCGCGAAGAGCACGATCCATCTCAGGCACCCGATGCCCATGCACGTTGCACCACAACGACGAGACCCCGTCGAGATAGCGGCGTCCGTCCGTATCGATCAGCTCGAAGCCTTCGGCCGAGGCGATGATCGGTGCGTCATCGGCGACGAACTCGCGCATCTGGCAGAACGGATGCCAAACATGGGCGTTGTCAATTTGACGGAGCGAAGCG
>SYJG01000432.1 GCA_005798445.1 Planctomyces sp. | reverse complement strand
TCAGCAATGTCTGCAGTCGCATCCTGGAACTCCCCGGTCGAAATGATTGTCGTCAACAACATCATTCCTATCAGAGATCACTCCAGGATGCTTCTCTCCTTCGTTCACACGCTGTTCACTCACAGATTCCGCTGAGGAACCTGGAGAAAAGAGCGAGCGCTCTGTTCTACCTATCGTGTCGGAAAAGACGGCGATGCCGATTCATCACCGTCGCCCCTCAAGCCATCAGTCGCTTGCGTGCGGATCACCCGCGCACGCAAAGCTTCGCTGACCGACACAACCGGTCTGTGAAGTTCACCACTGTGCGTTCTGGTGCATCGACAGCAAACCCGACTGGAACCCCGTTGACCGTTCGGCCGTTCACGCGCGCGAGTACGGGCCGGTCGCCGAGCCTTTGTACTGGTGGAACCCCGCTTGGACGGTCTGCCGCAAGATCTCGGCGGCTCGCGACACGTCGTCGCGGCTCACGTCGAGATGCGTGCAGGCTCGCAAACGCTGCGCGCCAGAGGCTCCGATTTTCACCCCCCGTTCCAGCAGCGCAGACGAGAACTGCGCAGCGTTGCCGAGTTTCGGATCGACCTCAAAGAAAACGAGATTCGTTTCGACGTCATCCAGTTGGATCGACAAGCCGTCGATCTTGGCGATCTCGCGAGCCAGCAGCTTCGCGTTGTCGTGGTCGATCGCGAGCCGCTCGACGTTGTTCTCCATCGCGAAGACAGCCGCCGCCGCGACGATGCCCGCTTGACGCATCGCACCGCCGAACAGCTTGCGGATGCGACGCGCCTTGCGAATGTCGTCGCTGCTGCCGACCAGCACCGACCCCATTGGGCAGCCCAGCCCCTTCGAGAAGCAAATTGAAATCGTGTCGAAGTGCTGTCCGATCTCCGCCGCCGAGCAGCCCTTCGCGATGCACGCATTGAACAGCCGCGCCCCATCGAGATGCGTCTTCAAACCGTTGTCGTGTGCCCAGCGACAGACACGCGCGAGTTGATCGAGCGGCCACGCTCGGCCACCACCAACATTGGTCGTGTTTTCCAAACAGAGCAACCTTGTGACGCAGAGATGCTGATTGTCGGCTCTCACTTTGCCTTCGAGATCGGCGATGTCGAGCATCCCCAGCCGTCCGGGAATCGTCCGGCAGGTGACTCCGCTGAGCACCGCCGGACCGCCCGCCTCAAAGCAAGCGATGTGGCCGGATTGTTCGATCAGCAGCTCGTCGCCGGGCAGGCAGTGCGTCTTCACACCCATTTGATTGGACTGCGTCCCCGAACAGGCGAAGACGGCCGCCTCTTTGCCCAGCGTCTTGGCCATCAACGCTTCGAGCCGATTCACCGTGGGATCTTCGCCCGACATGTCGTCGCCGACTTCCGCGCGAGCGATCGCTTCCCGCATCCCGGCCGAGGGTTTCGTCACCGTGTCGCTGTAAAAATTGAAGAGCACATCGGGCATGAGAATTCACTCCTGAAAAGCGGACGCAGTCTGTCCGCGTCGCTGTTGAATTTGTTCCAGGGATTGTTGGAGAGCCAGCCGCGCGCGAGCTTGCAGTTCGCGTCGCCACTTCGGCACGCTCGAAGTTTGCGAGACCGCACGCGGATCTTGCAACAACTCGTGACTGGCCAGAATCTGTCGCTGTTCTATCGCCGAAAACTCGCCTCGATCATCTTCCACATCCGCTCGCAGCATCACCAACGCTTGCCGAGCGGCGTTCTCTTTCAACTGCCACAACCACGCACGTCGGCGATCCGTCTGCTGACGGCAGTGGAGTTCTTCGATGCAAAATCGAAGCTCAGCCACACGTCGCGGCAGACCAATCGAGACCTGCATCGTCATGAATCCGCCTCCAAAAGACGAGTCAGCGTAGTCCTGTTTAGCAGCCTGCATCAAGCCGTTGCCAAAGTCTGACGGGATCGCCGACGGTCGTGTGCGGGCTTTCATTTCTTTCGGACGGTTTCTATACCCCACGCGGCCTCAAATGAGTTATTTTCGGCGAGCGGCAGGGCGTCAGCCCTCCGAGTGATTCCATCTGATTTGACTCGGAGGGCTAACGCCCCGCCGCTCGCCCAACCTCTTATGACACTCCGCGCGAGATATTAGTTCGCCCCCCACAATCTCGTGGCGAAAACCCTACTTGGACAGGTGCAGGACGATGAAGATTTCTTTGAATGGCCAGCTTGTCGGCAAAGAGCAAGCGGTGGTCAGCGTGTTTGATCACGGTCTGTTGTACGGCGACGGTGTGTTCGAGGGGATTCGGGTCTACGGCGGGAAAGTGTTCCTGCTGAAAGACCACATCGACCGGCTGTACGAGAGCGCGAAGGCGATCCGTCTGGAGATTCCGATCTCGTCCGCGGCGATGATTCAAGCGACGAAAGACACAGTCGCGGCGAACGGCATCGGTGATGGGTACGTCCGGCTGGTTGTCACGCGCGGCGCGGGATCGCTCGGCCTGGACATTCGCCGCACGAGCCATCCACAAATCATCATCATCGCCGACACGATTACGCTCTATCCGGCCGAAATCTACGAAAACGGCATGAACCTGATTACGGCCAGCACGATCCGCAATCATCCGGCCGCGTGCCCGGCGCGGATCAAGTCGTTGAACTACCTCAACAACATCCTGGCCAAGATTGAGGGAACCGACGCTGGTACCGTCGAGGCGCTGATGCTCAACCACAAGGGGGAGGTCGCGGAATGCACCGGCGACAATATTTTCATCCTCAAGAACGGTGTGCTGAAAACTCCGTCGCCGGACGCGGGCATCCTGGAGGGGATCACGCGAAACGCTGTGCTGCGGTTGGCTCGTGAGGCGGGCATCCCAACTCAGGAGACGACATTGATCCGCCACGATTTGTACGTCGCCGACGAGATGTTTTTGACCGGCACCGCCGCCGAAGTCGTCCCGGTCGTGAGTCTCGACGGCCGCAAAATTGGCGATGGCAAGCCCGGCCCGATCACTCGCCGGCTGCTGGAACTCTTCCACGAGTTCACTCGGCGGGTGGATGCGTGACGTCGTGGGGCACGTTTTCAACGTTCCCGCTCACAGTCTGCAATTCTCTGCGACTCTTGCCTGGTTCACGGGCACGTTGAAAACGTGCCCCACAACGAACCGGCAGAATTTTCCGGTCGCCGGGTGGACCTCCGCGAAGAGTCACCGTAACTGGCGGAATCGGTAAGAAGTGCCGTTCCTCGTTCCTTTCTGAAGCGACTACAAGCCTGCCCGCACCTCAGGGAATTGCGGTGCAGAGCATGGGCCGCCAAGGAAGGACGAATTCGGATGAAATTCTCATCGTGGTTGTCGAGCTGGACTCGACGCGCGGGTTATTTGAAGAACACACGTCGCTCCACTGGCCGCGGAAACTCGGTCGCTCAGTTCAGTCCCGCCACAGTGAGTCGGTACGCAGAACCGTTGGAGCCGCGATTGGTGCTCGATGCAAGCACGCCGGTCGATGACACCGCTGCGTTTGCCAAGGCGTTGAAGAGTGGCGGAGTGACGCTGTACGGTGCGGCATGGGACGCGACCTCCACCGCCCAGAGGCAACTCTTCGGCGACGGAGCGCAATTCCTGAATTTCGTGGAGGTGACGAACTCCAATCACTCATTCAACTCGATCGCCACCAGTCTGAACATTTCAACGACCTCGCCAACTTGGGTGTTTGCGGACCAAACGCGATTGACCGGTTTGCAAACACTGGAGACGTTGGCGTGGCAGGCGGGAATCGAGATTCCACAGGGATTCACTCCCGGAATGGCTCCCATCGCGAACCAAACGGTGCTGAGTGGTTCGCCGTTGATGTTGCCATTGGATGGCTTCGATCCGAACAACGACAACCTCACCTACACGGTGACATTGTCTGCCAACACCGCCGGCCTGACGGTGACACAGCAGCCGCGAAACGGTGCGTTGAAGATTTCCGTCGCTGGCTACGGTGACATGCTGATCGACACGTTCGACGACCTGGCTCCGCGCGTCACCGAGCGCATCAAGCAGCTTGCCAGCGACGATTTTTACGACGATGTCACGTTTCATCGAATCATCAACAACTTCGTGATCCAGGGGGGCGATCCGACTGGCACAGGTACTGGCGGTTCGACGCTGGGCGATTTCAACGATCAATTCCATTTCGACTTGCAGCACAATCGAACCGGTTTGATCTCGATGGCCAAGTCGACCGACGATACGAACGACTCGCAGTTCTTCATCACGGAAGGGCCGCAGCGGAGTCTCGACTTCCAGCATTCGATCTTCGGACTGGTCGTCGAAGGGGATTCCGTTCGGGACGCGATCAGCAACACGGCGACAAATTCCAACGGCCTGCCGACCTTCGCTGTCACGATGCAGTCGGTGGATGTCGTCGAGGACAACGAGAACGCCGTGCTGATGCTCAAGGCCGCTGCCGGGACGACTGGTTCCGCGCATGTGAAGATTCGTGTTTCGGACCCCAGCGGGAACTATTCCGAGCAGGAATTCGATGTCACGGTGACTTCCGACGCGGTCAACAGCGACCCGTTCTTGTCGGACGTGCCGGCGATTCGCACGCTGACAAACACAGCGATCAACTTTCCGCTGGTGGCGAATGATCCCGACCCGAATCCGACCGCAATCGTATTTCTGGACCAATCGAGTCTCGCCAGCAACACGATTGACGTGCCGTACACCGCCAATTCGAGCAGGTTGACTTACAGCGCGAACTTCAACACGGGCGTGGTGACGGTGACTCCGGCCAACAACTTTGTCGGCACCGAGTTCATCACAGTCGCCACCGCATTCCGCAAAGGTGGCGACCTGAATGGCAATGGAATCGTGTCGGCTCAAGAGGCTGCGACGACGGTCGACTATCAAATCGCACCCATTGAGTTCGTCAGCGCGGCCACCGATCTGTCGCTCTCGGCTAGCAACGATCCGGCACATAACGCCGCCAGCGATGGTCAAGCGGACGCATTCGTCGTGCGGTTGGTGAATCTGGGGACGACTCAGACACCAGTTTCCGGCATCGAGGTTTCGATCAATGGTCATGTCGCCCAATACGCGGCGCTCAACAGCGTGGACACGTTGATCATCAACGGCTCAGACGACACCGACACACTGACCATCGATTTCGTGAACGGGAATCCGATTCCATCCGGCGGTCTGGAATTCAACGGGGGCTCTCAGGCGGCCGGCGGTCAGGATCAGATGGTCTTGAAGAACGGCTTCGCCACCTCGTTTGAGTACGCGCTGACCGGCGCGCAATCCGGGACGTTTGGTTCGCTCGGCACGACCTACATCACATTTTCCGGGCTGGAAGCGATCAATGACTCGTTGACCGCAGCCACTAACAGCGGGATGAACCGCACTGTGCAATACTCGCCCGACGGGCAAAGTGCGGTCCTCTCCGTCGATACTGCGACCGGGAACGGCAGACTCAGAATGGAGTTTGGCGCGGACCTGAGCCTCAGCTTCACCGCGCCCATCCAATCGCCGAATGGTTTCACCTTCGGTTCGCTGACGGTCATCGGCGGAGTCGGGACCGACACACTGGCGATCAGCTACGCCAACGGAATTCCGATTCCGCCCGGCCGAGTGAACTTTCAGGGGGGCACGCAACCCGATGGCCAGCGGGATAAGCTCGTCGTGTCGGGGGGCTCGGTCACGTCGGCGTTTCATTCCGTGACGAACGCTGCGGACGGCTTGATCTCGGTCGAGGGTGCTCAGTCCATCGGGTATACCGGTCTCGAAAATGTGACGGATGAACTCACCGCCGCGCATCGCGGGTTTCAATTCAGCACCACCGCCGATGCGGTGACTCTGTCAGACGATGGCATTGCCGCGAACGGTCGGTCGAAGCTGTCTTACGGCACGCAGGAGTTCCTGTTCACGAACGCCACCGGTCAATTGGACTCGAACAACGCGGTGATCTCGACCGGTTCACTGGTGATTCTCGGCGGCGGCGGCGACGACACCCTGACGGCGACAGGACTCGATGAGAGCTTCCCGGAGGATGCCGCCATCTTCCTGCAAGGCGAAGCTGGGAACGACACGATCGACACGTCAGCCGCCACCCGCGCATTCGACATGCGCGGCGACGAGGGCAACGATTCGATCACAGGCAACGCCAGCGACAACACGATCCTGATGGATTTGGGCAACGACACGATCCATGGAAACGGTGGAGTCGATCGGATTGTCGCTTCCAATTTACGCGGCGTCGTCACGCTCAACGACACGTTGCTCAGCGGCCTGGGACTCGACAGCCTGACCAGCGTCGAGCAAGCCAATTTGGCCGCAGGAGCCAGTGCGGCACAGATCAATGCCAGCGCGTTTTCCGGAGTGGTCACGCTCTTTGGCGGAGCCGGCGGCGATTCGCTGGTTGGCACTTCGGGAGTGGATTCGATCGACGGAGGCGCGGGGAACGACACCATTCAATCCGGTGCTAGCAGCGACACGATCACCGGCGGCGCTGGCAACGATTCGATCGATAGCGGACTCGGCAGTGATGTGCTCGTTGAGTTCACCAATGCCAACGTCACGGTCACGGCAGCTCAGATACAAGGTGGCTCGACGCTGGGCACGGACAGGTACACCAACATCGAGTCCATGCAATTCACCGGTGGTGCGGCGGCGAACAAGTTCGACACGAAACTTTTCACCGGCAACGTGACGCTGCTCGGTGGCGACGGGAACGACACGCTGATCAGCGGCGGCGGCAATGACAGCCTGCAAGGGCAGGGGGACAACGACGTCCTGTCCGGCAGTGCTGGTGATGATCTCCTGGACGGCGGTGATGGTGTCGATCGACTCGTCGAAACCGCGGACACGAATTGGACGCTTGCCGACGCGGGATTGGCGGGACAGGGCAGTGATGTCCTCAACTCGTTCGAGCAAGCCTCGCTGACTGGCGGGGCTGGCAACAACACACTCAGCGCGACGGCGTACACCGGCAACGCGACGCTCGACGGCGGGACCGGAGATGACACGATCCTTGGGGGCAACGGCGCAAGTTCGCTGTTCGGCAACGCGGGGAACGACTCGCTCGCTGGCGGCACCGAAGCCGACACGCTGCTTGGCGGCGATGGCACCGACACCCTCATCGGCGGCGACGGCAACGACAGTCTCGATGGTGGACCCGGCAGCAACGATCGCCTCACCGGCGGACTCGGCAACGACAAACTCAACGGCGGAAAGGGCACTGGTGACGTACTGGTCGAAACGAGCAACGGCTCGCTGATCGCGCTCACGACGTCCGCGTTGAGCGGCGTCGGAGCGGACACGGTCACCGGCTTCGAGGTCGCGATCCTTTCCGGCGGAGACGGCGACAACACGATCGACGCTCATCTGTTCGCAGGCTCGACCAGTCTGACCGGCGGAGCCGGCAATGATTCGCTGTGGGGCGGAGCAGGAGCCTCAACCATCGACGGTGGAACTGGCAACGACACACTCTCCGGCGGCAAAGGCAACGACGTGCTCACTGGCGGCGCGGACAGCGATCAGATCATCGAGACCGGCAACGGCAACATCACCGCGGCGGCGAACGTCTCCGGGACTCAGCTTATCGGAAGTTCCGTGTTCGGCACCGACACCTACACCGAGATTGAAGCGATCCAACTGACCGGCGGAGCTTCCGGAAATAAGTTCGACATGACATTGTTCAACGGACCAGCGACGTTGGCTGGTGCGGTGGGCAATGACACGCTGATCGGCACGAACAACAGCGATGTGCTCGATGGGAAGCTCGGCAACGACATGCTGATCGGTCTTTCGGGCAATGACTCTCTAGTTGGCGACGGCGGCAACGACACGCTGAAAGGTGGTCTGGGCAATGACTCGCTGACGGGAGACGCCGGCAATGACACGCTCAACGGC
>SYJG01000431.1 GCA_005798445.1 Planctomyces sp. | reverse complement strand
GAGTCATCGAGACCCACCACGTCGCTGGCAATTGTTTGGTGGGTCTCGATGACTCGACCCACCCTACGCGGCTCTGCTTCCGTCGCTTCGACGATGTTTCGTGGTTGGGTCGATAACCACCAGCTCGTGACCAGCGGAGCCAGAGTCATCAGCGCGAAGACGCCGCACGCGGAGAGATACCGGGCGTGGGCTGTCGCTCGCCGCAGCATCAGCAGCAACGTGGCGAGCAACACAACTGCCGCGAAACCTTGCCAGACGAAGTGCAGCAGCGTCCAACCGGTGATCTCAATGGTTTCACTCAGCATGATCGATCTCCGGTCCGTTTCGTGGGGCAGGTTTTCAACCTGCCAGCCACCGAATCACGGGCAGATAGAAAACCTGCCCCACGATCTCACTTCGCCTTCTTCTCGAACTCGTCCAGCATGCTGCGGATCTCCGCCAGTTCATCGCGTGAGGCTCGCTTGGCCGACAGCGCTTGCAGCACCAACTGCCGGGCCGAACCGCCGAAGGCTCGATCCAGCAGATCGCTGACGAGTTGTCGCTGTGTGGTCTCTGCCGAGGCGACCGCTTCGTAGGCGTGTGCTCGCGAGGACTCGTCGCGCTGGACGAGTCCCTTGTCGGTCATGATTTGCAGCAGCTTCAGAGCGGTCGTGTAGCCGGTACCGCGTTCGTCTTGCAGAGCCTCGGTCACTTCGCGAACGGTGCTGGGACCGCGATCCCACAGGACTCGCAGGATCGCCAGTTCCGCTTCCGTCGGCCGAGGCAGTTCAATCTTGGGCATGTCGATTCACCTTCTTGAAACGGGTACGTCAGGAGACGGGCGGCAGTGTTACGAACGTGTTCGTAGATGTCAACGAATGTTTTCGTAGATCGGCGGGAGTTGGGAAGTCGATCGTTGATCGTCCCTCACCCGGCCTTCGGCCACCCTCTCCCAAGGGGAGAGGGGCAGCGCCAGCGCCCGCTGTTCGTTGGGGAGGCGGAGTTGTTATGGTGCTGCTAACAAGAGTGAGTAACTCTTCGGGAGGGATCGTCTCATGCGACAGCGAATTCTGATCGTGGTGGTGGCGTTGGTGGTGCTTTGCTTGGGGCGTCCCGCCGAAGCGGTCAAGAAGAAGAAAGACCCGAAGATCGTGGCATCGGTCGGACGAGCGCTCGATTACCTCGCGCGCGAGCAGCGCCGGCAGGGGTATTGGGAGGCGAATCAAAGTCAGTATCGCGTGGCAATGACCGCGCTGGCCGGCAATGCGATGCTGGCGGAAGGCTCGACCACGACGCGCGGCAAGTACTCGAAGAACATTCGGCTGGCGGTCGATTATCTGCTCGACATGGCACAGCCATCCGGACTGATCGGCTTCAAGGACGACTACCACTACACCTATGGGCACGGCTTCTCGATGCTATTTCTCTCGCAGGTCTTCGGCGAAGAAGAGGACGCCGAGCGTCGTGCCGACCTGAAGCGAGTGCTCATCAAGGCAGTCGAGTTTTCCGCGCAGGCTCAGACTGAGCGTGGCGGCTGGGGCTACGTCTCCGCGAAAGATCAGCCCAACTTCGACGAAGGCTCGACCTGCATCACACAAGTGCAAGGCTTGAGAGCTTGCCGCAACGCCGGAATTCCGGTCCCGAAAGAGATCATCGAGAAGGCGAAAAAATACATCCAAGACTGCACGACTCCGGAGGGAGGCGTGCAGTACAGCATCCGTGGTGGAGGTGCTCGGCCGCCGATCACTGCCGCTGCCTGCGCAGCGATGTTCAACGCGGGCGAGTACGGCGAATCGGATCACGTCAAGAAGATGCTCGAGTTCTGCAAGCAGAACGTCTGGCCGGGCAAAGCGGGGAGCAACCAACTCTTCGGGCATTGGCACTACGCCCACTACTACTACGCGCAGGTCGTCTATCGGCTCGGCGACGAGGAGTGGAACAAGTACTTCGCGGACATCAGCAAAGAGATTCTCAGCAAGCAATCGGCGAATGGTGCTTGGAAGGACGGGCATGTCGGCGAGGTCTACAACACCGCGATGAACACCACGATCTTGCAGCTCGACAACGGCTTCCTGCCGATCTATCAGCGTTGAATCTGTTCGCAGCGCGAGTCATCGGCCGGGCTTCGGAGTCCTCGATTGGTTCGAGCGCACGCCGACGAATGACGGCTCTGTCGCCGATGTCATCGGTCGGACCCAACCGGCTGTTTTCGAGTCGTGAAGGACTGACGAATTCGTCGCTGCAATTCGCCGAGCGCCGGCGATGAACGAAACGAGATGGCTCGATGAATTCGGGAAGCCAATGACGCTCGGGCACACGCGGGAGGATGTTGGTCAAGTGGAGAAGGCCTGGGGCTCAGTTGCGAGTCACTCTGTGAGACGGTTGATGAAACGGAATTTGCACGCCGGACTAGGTTGAATTGTTCACAAGAGATTGTTAGCACTCAGCGTAGTGACATGTTTTTCAATGGATGCTTTTTGGGAGACACTGCTCATGTACTCTCTCGTTCAGAGCCTGCCGGCGAAGCAATGGGTGTGGCTCGAAACCCCCGCGTTTTGTTCTTCGCTTCTGGTCGCGGAGCTGTTCTTCAAGTTTCATAGTTTCACATTGGAGTGTTGTGCATTCTGTGTGACATGGACGGCATTGGGCTTCGTGTTCTCGCGAATGAAAGAGCTGATCGCACGAAGGCCGTAGAATCGCGCCCGCCCATCGCTGCGAGCGCGGCTTGTGCCAGTGCATCTCGTTTCCGAAACCTCTGGTCGTTCCGGTCTGTAATGGCTGAACGCTCACGAACCCACCAACACAGTTGGCTCATCGGATCAAGTGACGGTTGAAATGACTCATCCAAAAATCAGAAAAGGAACATTGTCATGGCGAAGCGAACCGATCAACTGACGCTCCACGATGCCTACGAATCACATCCGCGGAAACAGGTGACCAACAAGAAAAAGAGAGTTCGGAGATTCACGACGCACAAGGTCCGGAGCGCGTGGTTTCGGTCCCGGGAGGCTTGGCCCGAACTGGAGTCGCCTGCGATTCGCATCGGACTGGAACGTGCGCGCGTCGCGTCTGCGGTCGCGGCTCATCCAGGCGCGCAGCAGTGGTCAGAGGCAGGCCCCACGAACATTGGCGGACGTATGACTTCAGTCGTCTGCCACCCGACGGATGTCCTGAAGTTGTGGGCCGGTGCGGCAGGCGGCGGCGTCTGGAAAAGTGATGATGGTGGCAAAACCTGGCGGTCGCTTTGGCACTCGGAGCCGACGCTGAACGTGGGCTCTGTTGCCATTGATCCGCGTCAACCGAACACAATTTATTGCGGCACGGGCGAGGCCAATCTTTCGGCGGATTCGCATCCGGGCGTGGGCGTTTTCCGTTCGCTGAACGGCGGTGAGAGCTGGCAATTGTTGACTTCGGCAGACACGGCACGATTGCCGCGCCGGATTGGTGCCATCGCTGTCGACCCGTTTGATTCGAACCATCTCTTGCTGGGCGGAGTTCGGCACAAAAATTCTGAATCCTCGGGTTTGTTCCGCACGACGGATGGCGGCCTGACCTGGACGTTGCTGAGTTTTGTTCCGCAGAAGTACTTCTGCCACGACATCCGATTTCATCCGATCAATCGGGGCACGATTTTTACCACGGTCGATGCCCAAGGATCCAAGAACGGGATTTGGCGCAGCATCGACGGAGGAAAGAATTGGACTCAACTGTTGCAGGGGCTGCCATCGCCATCGCTCTGTGGCCGAACGGCACTGGCTCTGGCCCCTTCGAGTCCCAGCACAATGTACGCTCAGATTGCGGACTCGAACGACGACGTGTTGGGAATCTATCGCAGCACCAACGGCGGCAACTCGTGGACTTCAATCGGAGGAACCCATTTCGCCGACGAGCGGCAGATGTCGTACAACAACACGATTGTCGTGCATCCTTCGAACCCCAATCACGTGCTGTGCGGTGGAGTCGATTTGCACCGCACGACGAATGGCGGAACGACCTGGCGGAAAGTCACTCGGTGGAACGCAGACCGGGGCACGTCGAAATACGCTCATGCCGATCATCATGCGTTGCTCATGCCGTCGGCATCTCCGGGAGTCGTCTATGACATGAATGACGGCGGCATGGACTTCAGCGCGAATGGCGGCTCAACCTGGCAGAATCGAAGCTCGGGGCTGGCGACCAACATGTTTTACGACCTGGAAGTCTCGCAAAGCGCGGAGTCGTTTTATGGTGGCGGAGCCCAGGACAACGGCACCATCGCGACGACAAACGGCAAGCCGGACGCTTTCTTTGAACTCACCGGCGGCGATGGAGGTTGGATGGTGATCGATCCCAAGAACGCCAATCACTTCTTCACGTCGTGGCAGGGGATGGGGATCTGGAGGTTTCGAGCTCCTCAAGGTTGGGTCGATGTTTCTCCGCCAGAGAATCAGTACCAGATGTGGATGGTCTACATTGCGATGGATGCGAACAACCGAGACACACTGTTCACGGCCTCACGCCGAGTTTGGCGCACCAGGAATGACGGAACGACGTGGACTCCAGTTTCGGATGCGCTGGATGGCAGCGATGTGACGTGCATCGAGATTGCTCGCGGCGACAGCAAGCGAGTTTATGTCGCCACAGAAAATGGCGGCTTCTTTCGCAGCCTGGATGGGGGTGACACTTGGAGCGGCAATCTCGCCGGGACTGTCTTGCCGGGGCGTACGATCACACGAATTGAGAGTCAGCCCACGAATGCGAAAGTCGTCTGTGTGACCGTCGCCAATTTCGGACATTCACATGTTTTTCGATCGACCGATGGCGGTGACAACTGGCAAGACATCGATCGCGGTGTTTTGCCGGATGTTCCGCATCATGCGCTGGTCATCCCTGAAACGCACCCGCAGAGAGTCTATGTGGCCAATGACGTGGGAGTGTTTGTCACTTCCGACGCAGGAGCGAGCTGGACCAACCTGACTCGCAATCTGCCCAACGTGATGGTTGTCGATTTGGTCTACCATGAGGCCCAGCAGAAGCTTTATGCCGCCACCTACGGGCGCAGCATTTGGTGGATGAAAGCGAATTGAGGCTACTTGGCGTCGCCTTCGCGATTTTGAAACCAGCGGGATCGGCTCTGAAGATTGCCTGGGGCCTCACCAATCTTCAGGCCTGATGGCTTCGCGAGCGGGATGTCATTCTCCTGCGGGATTGCGGCGCGATACAGCAGAAAACGCCTCTTGACTCCCGATTTCAAAGTGAGCGTCAACAGGCCCAGTGGCGCGATGCCAAACAATCCTTCAGGCAACGGAAGTTGCTCCGGTACAGCGACCAGCACCGACTCTGCGGGCGATTGATTTGAGGTCAAAAGCGTCAACTGCGTGAGGCTGTCGCGGCTAGTGAAGCTTAGCGCCAGAAAGACGGTCTCGGGACAATCGTTCGCAAGACCGTCAACAAAGGAGTCACCCGCGGCTGAGTCCACGGACGAAGCGACAACGACTGCCGTAGGAGCAATCACGGCGCGGTTCTCACGATCGTCCGTCTCAAACCGACGCGCGACCTGACCGAAGTGCTCCGCCAAGTCTTCCAGCCAGCGTGCCGCTGCGCTCGAACAAGCGCCGGTTGTGAACTCGGCGACGCCAATCCAGTTTGCATGAAGAGGGGACATGCTCATGCCATGTTCGAGTTGGCGAAAGTTCGTTTGAGCGTGATCCATTGTCGTTACTAATCCAAAATCGAGAGCTTCTTCAGGATGTCCGCCACGCGGGCTTCGAACAAACCCTGCCATTCGGGGGCCAGGATGCAGTCGCTGTCTTCCTGAGCTCCGCCGACATTCAGGAGTTGCTCGGCGGTCGGCGAGTAATAGATGTAGCCGTTCGTGTAGCCCGACACGAACGTCAGCTTGTGCGGCGAGCGCTGCTTAATGCCCAAACCGATCCGCACGGTGAGTTCACCGGGAAACGTCACCAGCGTGAAATCGCCGATCCGCAGTCCGGCGACCTCGACGTCGATCGTGCGCTTGCCGGCTTTGACATTCTGAGCCTGATGCAGCTTGAGCAGCGCGAGATTCGTTTGTGTGCGAGTCAGTTGCTCCATCGTGTGGATGTTGGAGATGTACTGCTGCAGGTTGCGGCGGTTCTCTTCGTCGAGCTTGGTGAGATCGTCGCGGCCGAGTTGCTTCTCCAGCAAGTATTTGTGCGAGTAGTACGACGGAAAATCCTCGTCGAGCTTGTACTTCACGATCAACGGCAGAAACGTCTTGAGGTTCAGGCTGGTCCCCTTCAGCGACTGAAGCTGCTTGATCTGCTCGGCTTCCAGAGAGGCGATGCGTTCGGCAAGATCGGCTCGCGGCAGCGTGAGCGTCTCGTTGATGACGCGCAGCCGCGCGTCGTCCTTGCTGCCAATCTTTCGCAACGCCTTCAACGTGCTCAGGCCAAGCATGTTCCCCAGCGGTTCAGCGTTGCGCGGGGTGTTGACGTCTTTGTAAGTGATGGGATTGATGTCGCCGCCGCAGCCTTGCAGGAACAGAGCGATCGTGCCGTCGCTCAAGTTGTCTTCGATGACTTGCGACGCGAAGCCGGACATGTCCGCAGTGTTTCCTTTGTTGGGGACGCCCTGAATCGGATGACATGCGAATTGATAGACGACCGCCAGCGTGCGCCCGTCGGTGCGGTCGAGTCGCAAGATGCCGATGTCGGGATCAATCGGACCGATCTCAGCGACTTCCTCATCGGCCGGCAGCGAGTACGCATGGCGGACATCCAGCTCTTTTCCGTTTTTCAGCTTGAGCCGGCGATTCTCCGAGACGCGATCTTCGTGGCCGCGTCCGGCCCCGATGCGCACCGGGACCATGTTCATCGTTGCCTGCTTCACCGCCTGAAACGTCCGCTCGTCCACGTCCGAGCAAACGACTCCGTGACAATGGCTGGCATTCACCAGGACATTCGTGGGCTTGATCCCCAGTTCCTTCTCGATCCGCGCACGGACCTTGGGCAGGTAGTCGTTCTTGATGTGTCCGATTTCTCCGATCGCCACGGCATCGACTGCGACGATGACCGCCGTAGTTGTGTCGCTCTTGATGACGAGCGCCTTGGCCCACAAGCGATCATTCACCGGCCCGGCATCGACGTTCGTGATGTCGATCTTGGCGACCCCCGCCGTGAGCGGGGCCGCATAGGCAGCGTTGACTGAGAGTGCTCCGAAAAACACAACGGCTGCAAAGAGCCGTGCCCGAGTCGCCGTGAATCTCGCTCTGATCATGATCGTGACCTCATGGAAGATGTGGGGGACAAAATACGCCACCGGGTTTGCCCCGGTGGTTTAACGGATTCTGCATGACTCCATCGAAGAACCGTTCGCAGTAGCGCAATAGCCGTTGAACCACTGGGGCAGGCCCAGTGGCGGGAATGACGATGACGGTCTACTTGACCGGCACGATGTCAAACGAGTTGGCCTTCATCGCCAGCGACTTGGCAACTTCTGCATCCAGTGCCGGGAGCTTTGCCAGACGCTCCTGAATGATGGCTGTTTTCTTGGCTTCCAGTTCTTCACGCGGCACGACGCTGTAGACCCATTCGGGGACATTCGACAGTACGATGCCTCGGAAGATCATGTCGTGATGAAGGCGGTTCTTGGCCTCAACCGCAGCCTTCACTGCTTTTGCTTGATCGGCGATCGGGCCGTCGGCCAGAACACCGGCGGCGATGTTGAGTCCACCCGCGAGTAGCTCGGCAGTCAGTTCAGCGACTTTCTTGCCGCCAACTCGGACCTCGTACCTACCGGCGGCGAGGCCAGTGACTTTCAAGCGATAGTCATTGAGTTCATCCAAAATCTGTTCATGCGGCAGGATGCTCGCGGCCTCGGCTGGGAAAAATGGCAGCGCGGCGTCGAGTCGCGAGAAGCTCACGCCGCCGTCCTTCTTGACGACGGTCTCGACCGTGCAGTTCTTCATTGAGACAACCTTGCCGCTACCAGCGTCAATTTCGGCGGACGAGACGAGCGTTGGGAAGTTTAACCCCTTGAGAATCGACGCGGCCATCAACGCTTGACCCGGCGGGCCAGGATGCACGGCGTCGCCGGCGGTGATGCGATCGTACTTCGGACTCTTCCCACGAGCACGATCCAGCGCCGCAAGATACGGATGAAACTGATCAACGAACAGGCCACTGTTCTTTGCGGCAATGTCCTTCACGCCCAACGAATACTTTTCGAGCATCACGTTGTAGCCGGTGAGCGCCGTCGGCCCCTGTTCGGCGTTGTCCAATGGTTGCGGAGTGGCCCAGGCGACGCGAATGTTGGCCGCCTTAGCCTGATTGGCCATCCCTTGCAGGCCGTCGATGAACGCCTTCAAGCCCGCGTCGCCACTGCCCGCATCGTTCATACCGAAGTCGACCGTCATTGCCGTCGGCTTGTGCAGCAACACATCGCGGGTGAATCGACTATTGCCGCCGGTTGATCGATCGCCACCGATGCCCACATTGCGAAACGTCAGCTTCCATTTCGGAAAGCGTGTGATCGTCCACATCTCGACGTAGTTGGAATAGAGATGCTGCTCGGTGATGCTGTCTCCGATCATCACGACAACATCGCCGTCCTTGAAAAAGAAATCTGCCGCGCGGACCGATGCTGCCCCACACACCACCATCACCACAACACACCAACGCATAAACCGCAACATCACGAAAACTCCTTCAGAGAGTGTGAATCAAGACGCCAGAACGGAGCCAGCCTACCGAGTCACTCGCACAGCGACCACCAATTGGCCGCGCCATTCGATGGCGACAGCAGCATGAAGCGTCTGGGATGAGCCACTGTTCTGCAAATCAAAGGCTCACTTTCAGTGCCGCGTGCTAGCAGTGTCTCGTAGCGGATACTTCGAGTGGCGGCGTCGGCCAATCATCGAGCACTCGAATCGCGGAGCGCGGAATTTCTCCACGCATGATCAATTTCGCGAATCTGTTGCGTCAGAAAACGGCTCTCCGCCATCCCTTTGGAAAAACGGATTTGTTTGAAGAGGACTCACGCAAAGACGCGAAGGCGCAAAGTATTGAGATTCTTGGGATTCATTCTCTTTGCGACTTCGCGTCTTTGCGTGAGACCTCCGTCAAATCAACACAGCTGGCGGAGAGCCCAGAAAACTACTCACCACCGGCGGCAGCGGCAGGTTGAGTCACTGCGGGTGAGACGCTCTTCGCCACGGCTTCGACTTCGCGAAGTACTCGCTGAGCGTTGCCGCCGAGCACCTTTTGAATCTGCTCGTGCGAGTAGCCGCGGTTCAGCATCTCCTGCGTGAGGTGCGGGAAGCAGGACACGTCTTCCAGGTTCTGCGGGAGGCTCACGACGCCATCGAAGTTTGAGCCAAGGCCGATGTGGTCGAAGCCAGCCACTTTGCCGATGTGGTCGATGTGATCGACGACGTCCTTCACACCGGTCATCGGCAGCGGATGTTCCTTCAGCCACGCTACGAGGGCGACTTGGAATTGTTCGTCCGTTTTGAACGACTTGCGAAGATCGGCGGCGGCCTTCGTTCGTTTCTCATAGGATTTGACCGTCTCGGCCGTGAGGAAGCCCGAATAGAAGTTGACCATCACGACGCCACCGTTCTTTGCGACCGCCTTCAGCACATCGTCCGAAACATTGCGCGGGTGCGGAGCCAGCTTGTGTGCTCCGGTGTGCGAGAAGATCACGGGAGCTTTGCTGATCATCAGTGTGTCCAGCGCGGATTCTTCCGAGGCGTGTGACAGATCGATGACCATGCCCAGTCGATTCATCTCGTCCACGACTTGCTCACCGAATATCGCCAGACCTTTGTGTTTGGCCTTGTCGAGCGCGGCGTCGGCCCAATCCGTCGTGTCGTCGTGAGTCAGGGCCAGGCAACGCGCACCAGCCCTGAAATACGTTCGCAGCACGACCAGCGAGTTTTCGATCGCGTTGCCACCTTCGACGGCAATCAGCACGGAGACCTTGTTGGACTTGTGAATGCGATCGAGATCAGCCGTCGAACCAGCCCACTCCATCGCGTCCGAATGGCGTTTCGCGAGCCGAGCGATTTGATCGATTTGCTCCAGCGTCTCGCGGACGGCCGTCCCCTTTTTCACGCTGTCCGCGGAAACATAGGTCGCAAAGAATTCCGCCCCGACACCGCCCCGACGCAGACGCGGGATGTCGGTGTGTATTTTCGACTGCGGTGCGTTCAGATCGACCGAATCCACCGTCAAATCCGGCCGCTTGCGAAGCTGCATCGCCAAGTTGTTGTGTCCGTCGAACACGAACGACTGCCGATGCAGCGTCAGTGCCTCGTCCGTCATCCGAGTTGGCTCAGCGGCCATCCCGATAACACTGCTCAAGACGATGCCGCTCAGCAGTGCGAGCGGACGAGAGCGGCTCACCAATTTGCCAAAAATTCGGATCGTCACAACGCCCCTGTTTCGTTGTGGAATCCCGACCTTTGTGTCGTCGCACGCGCAACGTCTCCAAACAAAGACCGGACTTCACATGACGGAATTATGGGTCGCTTTGTGAGGATTCCGTGAAGACATTGTGAGGTCTTCGCGTAGGCCTTGGCCGACGCTGCCAGCGTCAGAGGTGGATACTGGCTGGATCCGCTCCGGCTGCTAGACCTTGCCGGTTATGACGATCGGGAGGCGGCAGGAGCCTTAAAATCGTGTCATCCGGAAGAGTTTCGTTCGTCGAAACAACCGGCACGACCGATTCCTTGAGAAGACTTGACGTCCCGCTCCGAGGCAAGGAATCTGGAAATGTACAACCTGAGGCGACTGTTGGCTGGTGCGTGCTGGGCGACTTTATGGAGCGGCTCACTGCTGAGTGCGGAACCGCCAAGGCCGTTGGTTTCCCAAAACCCGACCGAAGTCAGCGATGTCACGCAGCGGTTGGACCAGTTGCAGCAACGGCTCGAACAACTAGAGATCGAGAACGGACAACTCAAACAGTCGCTGTTCCAATCGCCAAGTGGGCTGGGCAGTGGAATCGTTCCGGCCAACGCCGAGATGTGGCACCCGAACACTGACGCCGCTTGTCCGCCGACGTGTCAGTGTCCCGCCTGCACGGCGGCGAAAGACGGAAAAGGCGAGTGGAAAACCGGCTGGAATCACGGCATCGAGTGGGTCTCACCCGACAAGGCGTTCAAGGTTCACCTCGGCGGCCGGACGCAGTTCGATTCGGTGTGGTATCAAGCGGAAGCAGGCGCTTTGGACGGAGCCGGCGGTGCCGGGAGTCAAGATGGCATCGGCTTCCGCCGGGCGCGCCTGCGAGCGGACGGCACGATTTACGAGTCGATTGATTACATCATGGAGTGGGACTTCGTGAATACCGTCAACGCGAATCCAGGCGTTACCGGATCGAACGAAGACACCGTCATCAATGTGACTGCTCCGACGGATTTGTGGTTCCGATTCAAAGACATTCCGTACCTTGGCAACATCATGGTTGGCAACATGAAAGAGCCAATCGGCTTCGAGCACTCGACCAGCAGCCGCTACCTCAACTTCATGGAGCGATCGTTTAGCCAAGACCTGTTTACTGGAGCGTTCAACAACGGCTTCGCACCCGGCATCATGGCACACAACACCTATGCCGAGGAGCACGGCACTTGGGCCGTCGGTTTGTTCAAGAACACCGCCAACATTTTTGCGTGGAACACCGGCGACGGTGAAGGGGCCGTCACCGGCCGACTGACGTACTTGCCGCTCTTCGACGAAGAATGTCACCAGTTGATTCACGTCGGCGTTTCTGGCAGCGCGCGCGATCCCGATCAAGGCCGTGCGCGTTACCGAACACGCGACATGCGGCAAGGCAATGGTTCGCTGGCGACGGTTTTCGCGGACACGGGACTATTCACCGCGAGTGAAGCGTACTTCGCCGGCGCGGAATTGGTCGGCGTCAACGGGCCGTTGTCCTTCCAGGCGGAATGGATCGGTGCCTGGAATACGAACGCTGTCCAGCAATCATCGACTGCGGTCGTACCGCCCTTCGTCGTTCCGGGAATCCCGCTCGGCACCGTTTTCGTCCAGAACTTTTACGCCGAAGTTCACTACTTTCTGACCGGTGAGTCGCGTGAGTACGAGAAGAAGAGCGGTGCGTTTGGTCGAGTTGTTCCGCACCGGAACGCACGCTGGAAGGGGGGCTGTTACGAGCCGGGAGCATGGCAAATCGCCTTTCGCTACGACCACGCGGACCTCAACGACAACGGGGTATTTGGCGGAACGCTCAACAGTTACACGTTCGGAGTGAATTGGTTCCTCAACCCGAACATGAAAGTGCAAGCCAACTACGCATTGACCGAACGGGACCGCGCAGCAAGCCAAACACAAGGTGCGACGGCTGCCGACGGACTGATCCACGGCTTTGGCCTGCGAGTGGCTCACGATTTTTAAGTAGACCCGCAAAGTAATCTGTGTCGGCGAGCGGCAGGGCGTTAGGCAGCCGGTCTGAAATGTTCTACCGGTTATTGCGGGCGGATTGTCAGGCTCCATTTGGGCAAGGTGTCGGAGCGTTGGATGTGAGGAGCGTATTTTTGGAGGGCGGTCTTGGTGAGTGTCACGCCGCGTTCGTAGG
>SYJG01000430.1 GCA_005798445.1 Planctomyces sp. | reverse complement strand
GTGAGGGACCTGAGACAGTCGAGCTTCTGATTCGCAGAGATTCTGGCAACGTTTCAAATGCTTCCTGATTGAGAGCACTGTGCAATTCGCGGCCCTCATCCGGCCTTCGGCCACCTTCTCCCGAAGGGAGAAGGGCTTGATTCGGGCCTCTGCGGTAGCGATACCCGCTCACGTTAGGCCGGGCCTCCGAGACCGTCAACGACCTCGGCGTTACCACGGCGAGCGGATGAAGAAACCTCCCGGCTGGCGGCGGATGAGGCGTTTCATTTCGAGGACCGTCAGGGTTGAGAGGACTCGCGGCGGTTCCATCTGGCTGCGGAAGATGATCTCGTCTTGCAGCGTCGGGTCGGCACCGATCAGGTTGAGGATGTGCCGTTCGATTTCATTCAGCGACAGCTCGCGGAGGCTGTGAACCGTCTCGCCGCTGTCGGACGCGACGGAGATCGGCTTCGTGAGCGGACCGATCGCGGCCAGGATGTCATCGACGTGGCGGATCAGCGTCACGCCGTCGCGGATCAGATCGTGACAGCCCTCGCTGGCGAGGCTGTCGATGCGGCCGGGGACAGCGAGCACTTCGCGGCCTTGCTCCATCGCGTGCCGAGCGGTGTGCAACGCGCCGCTGCTGCGGCCCGCTTCGATGACGACGACAGCGACCGACAGGCCGCTGATGATCCGGTTCCGCTGCGGAAAGTGACCGGCGTGCGGCGTTTGATGCAGCTTGAATTCGGTGAGCAACGCTCCGTGCGTGGCGACTTGATCAGCCAGATCGCGATGTTCTGGCGGATAGATTTCGGCGAGACCGGTCCCCATCACGGCGATCGTGCGTCCGCCACCTGCGATTGCTCCTTGATGAGCCGCCGCGTCGATGCCTCGAGCCAGCCCGCTGACGATCGTGACTCCCGCACGAGCCAACGCGGTCGCGAATTTCTCTGCCTGCTGTCGGCCGTAGACGGTGCATCGTCGCGAGCCGACGATCGCGACGGCGAGTTCGTCCTGCGGCCGGAGATCGCCTCGGCAGTACAGCAACAGCGGCGGATCGCAGATGCGTTCAATGGCTTTCGGGTAGTCGGCGGAACCGCGCCGCAGCAATCTGACGCCGAGCTTGTTCGCCTCTTCGAGCTCGATCTCCGCATCGCGGCCGAGCTTCGCGGCGGCAATCGACATTGCGATCTTCGGACCGACGCCTGTGACTTCCTCCAGTTGAGCGAGGCTTGCGGCGAGCACTCCGGCCGCCGAGCCGAAGTGGTCGAGCAGCAGTTGTGAATGCCTCGGCCCGATGCCGTTGACCAAGTGCAACCGCAGCAGATTGAGCAGCTCGTCGTTGGTTGCTTCGGGTGCGGACATGCGGCTGTTTTCGTTGCAAAAACGGTATCACGGCTGTCGGCAAACGGCTTTCGGCCGAACACGGAATGTTGACAGGCGATATCTCAACTCTTCGGAGGTTGCAACTGAGCGAGGGCGGCTTCGATCGTTTGTCGCAACGCGGCGTCTTGTGGATCGAGCGTGCCGGGCGACTGCTTCACCAGTTGTTCGAGCAGTTCGAGTGCTCGGCGAAAGTGCGCGACGGCGTCCTCGTTCTTCGTTTGTTGAGCGGACAATTGACCGAGGTTGATCGAGAGGCGGACCAGTTCGCGAAGATACTTCGTCACCGAGGGGTTCAGGTCACTGAGCCTTTGCACGATGCGCGAAGCATTCGAGTAATCGTCGATGGCCGCCGGCCCGAATTGCGGATCGCGCGGCGCAAGCGCTGCGAACAAATCGGCTCGCAGGCGGTAGCAGAGGCTGAGCAAATATTGGTCGTCGAGGTCACGCGGATTCTCGGCCAGTAGTTCTTCGAGGCGTTGGATGGCTTCGTCGATGTTCTCACGCAGAGCGGCTTCGTCGCTGCGGTCGATGGCGAGGTTTGCGAGGTTGTAGAAACCTTTCGCAAGGTCGCGTCGCATCGCTCGGTCTTTCGGCTTCGTCGGCAAAGCCTTTCGGCGTTGATCCTGAGCTTCCAGATACAAGGTTCGCGATTGATCGAGGTTCCGGCGCTGCCGCTCGACGAGGCCGAGGTTCATTCGGCAGTTGGCGAACAGTCGTTGCAGGTCGAACTTCGTGTCGGCGTCTTTTGTCTTTTCGAGCAACGTTCCGCGCAGCTTTTCCGCGTCGCTGAAGAACTCGTTTGCCTCGTCGAGCTTGCCGAGATTCTTGGAGACACGCCCCATCGCCATCAGCGTGTTGCTCAACGAACGGGCATCGGCCAGCGAATCCGGTTGCGCGGCGACTTGGGCCTTCTGCTGATCGCGAGCCTTGGTGAACCAATCGAGTGCGGCCTCCGGCGATTCGAGCTCCTCGACGATCAGACCCATCTTGAATTGCGTGGCCGCGAGTTCGTTTTTCAGCGTGGGATCATTCGCGCGGCCGAGCAGGAAGCTTTCGTAGTACTCGCGTGCTCGATGCAACAGGTCGCGACGGACGGTTTGCAGGCCCGGTTCGTTCAGCAGACGCTCTTCGCTGACGCGTGTGAACAGGTCGTTCACGGCGGACATCGCCTCTTGGAAACTCTCTTCGCTCTTCTTGCGAGCGGCCTCGGTGCGGACGTTGCTGACGGCCAACGCGGCGACAGCGAACACGACGGCAGCGAAGGTGGCTCCGATCAACGACGTAACCAGCGGATTGCGTCGGCACCAGCGAATCATTTTCTCAGGCAAGCTAATCGGGCGAGCGAGAATCGGCTGTCCCTCAAGGTATCGCTTCAATTCGTCGGCGAGAGCGGCGGCGGTGTCGTAGCGCCGCGCCGGAGACTTGTCCAAGCACTTCATGCAGATCGTTTCGAGATCGCGATCGACCGCCGGATTGATTTGCCGCAACGGTACGGCGTCAACGGTGATGACTTGCTGCATCGTCAGCATCGCCGACGACGTTTGAAACGGCGGACGTCCAGAGAGTAGGCAATACAACGTGGCTCCGAGTCCGTAGATGTCGGTGCCGACGCCGACGCTGCTGGCGTCTTCGAATTGCTCTGGGGACATGTACGACGGCGTGCCGACCGCGTCGCCCGTTTGCGTCATGCCCTCTTCTTCGTCGATGAGCTTCGCGAGACCGAAGTCGGCGAGCAGAGTTCGCCCCGTCGAGGTCTCCAGCAGAATGTTCTGCGGCTTGAGATCGCGATGCAGGATGCCGTTGCGATGCACGGCATCGACGGCGCGACAGACCGGCTCAATCCATTCGGCTGCTTGGCGGTTGTCGGCGGGATTCTTGCGAGTCTTGTCCGACAGGCTGCTCCCCTCGACGTACCGCATCGCGAAGAAATGGCAGTCGGCCTCGCAACCAACCTCGTAAACGGTGACGAGATTGTCGTGAGTGATTCGCGCGGCGGCCTCGGCTTCGGTACGAAAGCGTTCGATGATTTTGTGCTTGGTCGCCTTGGACATGCTGGCGAGGCGATCGGGGCGGATGACCTTCAATGCGACGAGTCGATTCACGCTGCGCTGTCTGGCTCGGTAGACGATCCCCATGCCGCCACGTCCAAGCTCTCCCAACAATTCGTAGTCGCCGAGCACTTGTGGAATTTCGAACCGCTTAGCGGTCTTGACTGTGACAGTTGGTTTTGTTGCTGTGCCACCCGGTGCTTCGATCAGCGTTTCTTGTGCGGCAACCGGTGCTGTCGCTGACCGTCCGGTGTCGGGTAGTGGTGGACACAAGAACGGAGATGCGGATGGTACGGACTCAATCTGCGTTTCGTCGGACAGGGGTGGCTCGGTTTCGGGTGAATGTGTCGGTTTCGATTGATTCGCAAGGCCCGCCGAATCGAGTTCGCTCTTCGGCGGCATTGGTTCGACGATCGTCGCTTGCGAATCTTGGTCGGCAACTGGTGGCCTGAGATTTGGCTCTGACTGTCGCGTCGGCATGATGTTTCCTTGCTCGGAATCGAGCTCGTTAGACCAACGATCGCTTACGAAGTCTATTACTTGCCTGAGGTTTCGAGAACTTGCCGATTCCCCCAGAATCTTTGGATCTCTGGTTTGCCGCGAACCGAATGAGACGACAGCGAACCGCCAGCAACCAGAAAGTCCAAATTGGAGCCCGGCGAACTCAAGCTCCCCTTGACTTTCGCAAGTCTCAAAGCCATTCTGGCAACACCTTGCTCACCATTTTTAGGAGGTTTTTATGCGCCGCTTCCGTTGGCTTCCTTGGTTGAGTTCCTCGGTAGTAATTGCGGGCATCACCCTGCCTCATAGCCCTTCAATCGTGAAGGCTCTGCAAGCTACGGCAGCCGGTGGTGGAGCTACGGCAGCCGGTGGTGGAGCTACGACTCCAATGCCGTCCGCACCTCCGACCGCCGGAGGTGGGACTGGCGGTCCAAAGCCAACAGCGCCTCCAACAGGAGGTGGAGGGGCTGGTGGTCCGATGCCGTCCGCGCCTCCGACAGCCGGTGGTGGAGCTGGCACTCCAATGCCGTCAGCACCTCCGACGGCCGGTGGTGGAGCTGGCACTCCAATGCCGTCAGCACCTCCGACGGCCGGCGGTGGGACTGGCGGTCCAAAGCCAACAGCGCCTCCGACAGGAGGTGGTGGGGCTGGTGGTCCGAAGCCGTCCGCGCCTCCGACATCTGGTGGTGGAGCTGGCGCTCCGATGCCGTCAGCGCCTCCGACAGGAGGTGGTGGAGCCGGCAACCCAAAACCTCCGGGGGGTGGAGCACCGCCCACGTTTGTTCCGCCAAATCCAAAGCCAAATTTCTAGTGCCTCGACAGAAGGCTGGCCACGAATCTGAAATGGGATCATTAGATTCGTTTTCGCTTGGGCCTTCCGTTGGTCTTGTTCGCTGCGAATTCAGGAGTCCGAAATGCGCCGATTCCATTGGCTTCTCTGGTTGAATTCGTCGGTGGTTGTTGCGGGGGCGAGTCTGCTGCTCAATCCGGTATCATTGAGTGCCGAATCGCTCGATGAATCCAAAGTCAAAAACGCGCTCATGCAGCGGTTTGACGAGAACCGCAACGACAAGCTCGACGCTGGCGAGGCGCGGCAGTCGCGTGTTCGCTTGAAAAACCTGTTGGATGACAAATCCGAGCGAGAGATTAACATCCTGACTTGGCGCGATGATGTTCGCGAGTTGTTGCAGGCAATGGATTCCGACAGCGACAACCGATTGAGCGTCGCGGAATGCGATGCCGGACGCGAATTGTTGGACCGATTGATCCCGGCGGTTGATCAGACGGCTCCAAGGTCGCGTGAGACAGCGAAGTCATCTTCTGACAAGAAAGAGAAAGACGCGAAAAAGGAGAACGACAGATCACGTCGAGCGAACCGAGGTTCGTCGGGTGGTAGTCGCTATGGGAGCGCAATGGGTGGCGGCGGCTTTGGAATGAGCGGGGCAGGATTCAACAACAACGATCCAAACTTCTATCATAAGTGGTTCAGTACGCTGCACTCAGAATCGAACGGAAGGGGATCGTCATCGAGTGGTGGTACAGCAGGTAGCGGTTCGGATATGAGCCGTTCCAGGGCAGGCACCGGGATGGAAAGTGGACGGCCAGGTATGGGTGATCCTGGAAGCAGCGCGGGAAGTGGTATGGGAGGATTGGCAGGTACTGGAATCGGCGGAAGCGGTGCTTCGACTTCTTTGGGTGCTCCTGGACAGACGAGCGGATCTGGCACGTCGATTTCTTCGGGTTCGGGTTCGGGTTCTGCGCCCTCCGCCTCGGCAGGAAGTCCATCGGCGACCAGTCCGACGTCCACATCGGGACCGTTGGGTGACGGTCAACCAAGCGCGGGTACTTCATCAAGTGGGGGTACGGGAGGAATGCCAGGGACAGCGACGGGAGGTACGAGCAGTGGAACACCGGGAGTCACGAACACGGCCCCGTCTGACGGTTTGGGTGGTGGAATGCCTTCGCCGGTCGCAGGTGGATCTGGCGGGACGTCAACCGTACCGTTCAATCCCAAACCCAGTTTCTAACCCACGATTCTTCGACAATCGAATTGATTGAGACCAAAATGGCCACACATGCGTGTGGCCGTTTTCGTTTTCTGCCTCTCCGCCATTCGTGTTGAAAATGAATTCGTGAGCCGCAAGGCGCTGGTATGGAAGGACCAGTCAAGTAATTTGAGCGAGTGGATTTTCCGAATGGTTTTTTAGGTTGAGTTCATGGTGTTGTGCGGCGGCCGCCGAGTCGTCGGCGAGGGAGAAACGACTGTTGATCAGACTGATATTCGCGGGTCGGAACCGCATGACCTGATCCGTCGCGCCGTTTCGGTTTTCTAAATCACAGTG
>SYJG01000429.1 GCA_005798445.1 Planctomyces sp. | reverse complement strand
AGAGCGCGATCACCGGGGGGCTGACGCCGACCCGCCCGACAGCTTCTTCACAGGCTCTGCGCGAATTGGAAACGAGCCGATCGGGTCGTCGCGAATGGTCACTGGAAATTGCTCGGCTGCTGGTGCGGCAGGCGGACTTGGCTCGACAGTTCGGTGGTGAATCGGAGATCGAAACGGCAGTCGCTGACTGCCGTAAACAGTTGGAGGCCGTCGAGCAACTCCAACTCGAACCGTCAGAAATCCGTGACGTCGCCCAGTGGCGTGGACGATTCGCGGACGTGCTGTTGCGGCTCGGTCGGCTCGACGAATCGCGTGAGCAAGCTCGACTGGAATGCGAGACACTGGGACGCATCGCCTCGCAGTCAGACGCGAACGTCGAGCAACTTCGCGCAGCGCTGGCTGCGACCGGACGGCGTGTCAATGACTTGCTCGAACGCCAGGAATTCGACCCGGCTCACAAGGCACTCAAACCCGCCGTCGAGTGGGCCGAGCGATTGTTCGAGTCCGCCGAGGTCACGTTCGCCGATGGTCAGGCCGCCGCACTCCTGTTCCGCAATCTGGCCGTCGTTGAACTGCACCTCAGCCAGCGAGCCGAGGCCGAACTTTGCTTGGGGCGCTTCGAGAAGATTTTGAACGATCTCAAAATGCGAGCAGAACCTGCCGAACAACCGGCCAACCACGAATGGCTCAGCTCGCAACTCCGCGAGTTGACGGCCCTCCGAAATGCGGTGTCCGGCAAACGGTGAATTCCGGCAATCCAGGTCACGATGCTTCGGGTTTGTGTGAAATGGAATTCCATCGCCGGAAATCACTGGTTGTTCTTGACGACGTGAAATAGTTTCAACTCAGGCTCGGCATGAGTTCGAGAGACGAAAGGGTTGCACATGCGTCCGTTTTCAAAATTGTGGCGTTGCTGGCAAAGTGGAACTTGGAGTCGTGTCAGTCGTCCGCGTGCTCGTCGTCGGGCGGCGACGCGGTTGGAGTCTCTCGAACGGCGCTGGAATCTCTCCGCTGTGTTGGTCGTCGAGACCATCGACGCGTATTGGTTGATCGAAGATCCGACATTCAACTCGCTCGCGCCGACAGCGAGTGCCGACACGCTTCACGGCGAGTCACAGTGGGTGAATGCTGAACATGACGAAATCGAAATGGGGCTGCCGGCGAATGTCACCCCAGCCACCGCGAGCGGCGGTGCGTTGAACACCGCCGAGTCTGACATGGCTTGGACACTACTTAACGACTTGTGGGATTCCGAGCCAGACTTTTTCTACGAAGACGTTCTGGCGATGACGTTCTTTCCCGACATGTCGATGGACACGTTGATCGACAGTGGGATGTTCGATGACAGCACTGACGCCGGCTCGTTCAATGACGGCGAATTCCTGACGAGTGATTTTTTCGGCGGCACCGATGTCAGTGGGGCGGCCGGCAATGACTTCCTAGACTTCTCGCCGGATTCGTCGAGCGAGTTCTCGGAGTCAAATTCTGCGAGCGATGAAATCCTGGCCGATGATTTCGAGGCCGTCGAAACCGAGACAACGGATGTCATCGCTGCGGCCAAGGCCGAGGTGGCCTCGTGGTCACAACGGTTTGAAGCACAGCCGTTCGCGTTGCCGGGAGCTGCGCGAACGCCTGCGGAGGAATCGGCGATGGCCGCTGTCCTGCCGACGCGAGTCGTTGTTGGAAGCAGTCCAACATTCGAGTCGGCCACTCGTGCCGACGTCGAAACTGTGTTGCGAGACGCACCGGTCGCCATGTCGGCCGAAGCCAAACAGCCGATTCTCAACCTCGCCGTCTCAACGAGCGAAACGAAATCACTCGATACGTTCTTCTCCCGATTCCCCTCGATGCTGGGAATCGGCGCGGGACGCTCGTCAATGTTGCGATTGATTCGCGGTGAACGCGGTCCCGCTGTTGAAAACTCGAATGAGGCTCCGTCTAACGCCGATAGCACGAGCGGTTCGTGGTCGTACTCGCAATGGGCGTCACTCGTGGGAGTCGCCGGCTTGTCCGCAGCGAGCTTGTGGAAATCCTCCTCAACCGATTCGCTCGATGAACGCTCACCGCCGCTCCGCACGAAGTCGAACGGCAAACGCCCGGTTGCCTGTTAGGACGACAGCGCACTTTTTCGTTGGAGTTCCGCCTTTAGGCGGTGGCGCAACCGGCGAAAGCCAGGACTCCAGCTCGAAGGTGCACAGTCGGATTAGGACACATCTCCAGCGGCAGTTTCGAATCCAGCCCGACGCGCCAGTCACTTTGTGGGAGGTTTGAAACAATGCTCCTGGAAGGTGAACTTGGGATGGAGAGTTCAAACCCCATTTCCAAAACAACTTCAAGAGCGTGGATGATGTCAGACGGATTGATGGTTGGTTGTGATTTGCATGACAAAACGTTGATGTTGAAAAGCGTCGTGGCAAGGATGGTGTGGTGGCGGCCAGGAAAGTGCCGAAGAATCGTGGGAGTCGTACGATTCTTGTCGAGCGACTCCGAGGCATTGCGGCTCACGCCGGAGCGCAGCGGATGGTGTTCACGTCTGAGGCGTCGGGGCAAAGAGCGTGGTTCCCGTTCGGTCATTGAAGCCTGCGAGATGATTCGGCAGTCAGCGGTGCGGCTGGCTCATACGCACCAGTACGGGATGGTGCCAAGCCGGGCGAGCTGTTCGCGATCAAGCCATGACCCACCATCATGTTCACGATTCCGGTGGGTCAGCAACATCTGATTTGTGCCTGATGGCAGAATCACTGACAGGCTCAGTGATTCTGCGTCGAAGCGTCGGATCGGTCGTGATCGGTATGACCGTTGTGTGCGGCATGTCAAGAATGGTCGGAAAGGTCAGCGACGTGGTGTGCCGAATCGGGGGGCGCGATCTTCTGTGGAGTGGCAAATCTCGCTGGTTCGCCGAAGTTTGCATTGAATTGCGTCGGTAGAGCGGCGATAAGACTCAATACGGCGTTGCTGTGCTTTGAATTTTTGCCGCGCCGGCCTCCAGATTTTTCCGAAAGGAACTCTCACATGTTGTCTCGTTGGCGTCCCTGGGCGTTGGTTGGAGTGCTGGCGGCGAGCCTCGTCGCTCCTGGAATTTCGGCGGACTCGAAAAAGGAAACGAAACGAAAGGTCATCCCCGCACAAAAGGTGGATGAGTCGCTGGATCACCTTGACGTGTTCGAGGGGATCGAAAAGGGAGTGCTCGATGTGAAGATGATCCCCAAGGACGCGATGGGCGGAAACATGCTCATCGAGAATAAAGGGGACAAGCCGCTCAATGTGGACTTCCCGGGGGCGTTTATCGGCAAGCAAGTGCTGAAGCAGTTCGGCGGCGGTGGCCAACAAGGTGGTGGCGGTGGTGGCTTTGGTGGTGGTGGTCAGCAAGGTGGTGGCGGCCAACAGCAAGGTGGCGGCGGCGGTGGTGGTCAACAAGGTGGCGGTGGCGGATTCGGTGGTGGTGGTCAGCAAGGTGGCGGAGGTGGCGGATTCTTTTCCGTGCCAGCCGACAAGATTGTTCGCGTCACATATCGCTCAGTTTGCCTCGAACATGGCAAGGCGGAACCCACGTCACGAATGACGTATCGCATCGCCAAAGTCGAAGAGTTCAGCAACGACCCTGTCTTGGCGGAGATTTTGGGGATGGTGTCCGACGGGAAACTCGATCCGCAAGCTGGCCAAGCGGCAACTTGGCACCTCACGGACAAGATGAGTTGGGAGCAACTCGCGGCGAAGTCGATTCCGCACATCGGGCGTCCCGCGTCGCCATACTTTTCGGCCGAGACTCTGGCTCGTGCGAAAAATATCCACGTCGCGGCGGTCGCTCGTGTGAAAGAGCGTGAAGAGAACTCTGACAAGTCGGCGGTCGCATCGGCCAAGAATAGCCGTAGTTCTTCTCCGACCGCGAAACGTGACTGACCAACGAGGATGCACCGCCAAACGCGGATTGTCCGTCCCAATGAAATGCAGTCAGGGACTCACTTCGGTGAGTCCCTTTGCATTTCACGAGCAGACTTTCGCCAGCCACCGCCTGTCGGCAGAATGTTGCCGTCCTCATCCTCCCTCAACCCTCAGCCGAGCCCCCGCCTGCTTCTCGGAGACCTGTTTTATGACTCCGCGATTTCTGTTTCTTGCGACGATTGTTGTCGTCGCGACTTCGTTCACGCTCGCTGCCGACAAGCTCCCGCCGCCGGTCGACCGCAAGATTGACTTCGCGAAGGATGTCCGTCCGCTTTTGGAAAAACATTGTTGGGGCTGCCACGGCGCGAAGAAACAAGAATCGGGGTTGCGCTTGGATAGCCGCGACGCCCTGTTGCGTGGCGGCGATATCGGTCAGGTGATCGCCGCCGGAGACAGTGAACGAAGCCGACTGATCGTGCTCGTTTCGGGGACGGATTCCCAAACAGTGATGCCACCTGATGGCCCGCAACTCAAACCGCAAGAAGTCGGCATTCTCCGGGCATGGATCGACCAGGGCTGCGTGTGGCCGGCAGACGTGTCGCCAAAGACGGAAATCAAAAACACGCATTGGTCGTATCAGCCGATTCGACGAGTCGCGGCCCCCAACGTGAAGAAGAGCGACTGGGTGCGCAATTCGATCGATCAGTTTGTTCTGGCCGAATTGGAGAAGCGCGGCATCGCGCCGTCGCCGGAAGCGGATCGCTTCACGCTCATTCGCCGGTTGAATTTAGATCTGCTTGGCCTAGCACCAACGCTGGAAGAAGTCGATGCGTTCGTGAACGACTCGCGGACGAACGCCTACGAGGAACTCGTCGATCGGTTGCTTAAGTCGCCACATTTCGGAGAACGCTGGGGCCGGCATTGGTTGGACATGGCTCGCTACGCCGACAGCGACGGCTATGAAAAAGACAACCCGCGTCCCGATGCCTATCGCTGGCGCGATTGGGTCATCGATGCGATCAACAACGACCTGCCGTTCGATCAGTTCACGATCGAGCAAATTGCCGGCGACTTGTTGCCGAACGCGACGGCGATGCAACAACTCGCGACGGCGTTTCATCGGCAGACACTGACGAACACCGAAGGGGGCACCGACAAAGAACAGTGGCGTGTCGAGGCCTGCTTCGACCGCACGGAAACAACTGGCGCGGTTTGGTTGGGCTTGACCGTCGGCTGTGCTCGCTGCCACTCGCACAAATACGACGCGATCAGCCAACGTGAGTACTACCAGCTTTTTGCCGCGTACAACAACGGCGACGAGGAGACGACCGTTGTTCCGAAGTCGTCCGAAGAGGTCGCCGCATTCGAGAAGGCCAAGGCCGCGCACGATGCCGAGGTCGCCACAGTCACCATCAAACTGCGAGCCGAACAAGGGAAGCTTGGCGAGGCGTTCTCTGTCTGGGAAAGCCAGGCACAAGTGTCGCTCGCGGAATCGGTCGCGAACCCGTTGAAGCTGCTCGCTCTGGACGATCTGAAAGTCGAAAGCGACGGCAACGTGACATTCGTTGCTCAAAAGGATGGCTCGTTCTTGGCGAGTGGTGCGAATCCGAATTCCGCCACCTACACGATCACCGGCAAGACATCGGTTGTCGGAGTGACGGCGTTGCGTCTGGATGTGTTGCCGGACAATTCCCTGCCAGCGAAAGGTCCGGGGCGCGTTGCACACGGCAACTTCGTACTCAGCGAGATGACCGCCGAAGTGGCGCCGGCCGCCGACTTCTCGAACGCTCGCAAGTTGGAATTCGCTGGAGCAAAAGCGGACTTCGAGCAAGCCGATAAGCCGTGGCGAGCGGTCGATGTCATCGACGGCAAAGAGGAGACCGGTTGGGCCATTGCGCCGCAGTACGGCAAAGATCATTGGGCCATCTTCGGCCTGAAAGAGCCGCTCGTCGTGGGGCAGGTTTCCAACCTGCCAGGTAATGCGGTCGCGAGTGCCAATTCGGAAGGGCAGGTTAAAAACCTGCCCCACGTCTTCGTTCGTGTGCAACTTCGGCAGCAGTACGGTCAGCAGCACACGATTGGCCGGTTCAAGCTATCGCTGCAAACCGGTATCGAGCCGTCGATCACGTTGCCGGAGAACGTTCAAAAACTGCTCGCCGTCAAACCGGAGCAACGCTCAGCCGAGCAATCGCAGCAACTGCTTGACTACTACTCCAGTCTTGATGCGGCGACCAAGGCGTTGGTCAAGCAGCTCGATGATCTCAAAAAGAAAGAGCCGCCGAAGCCAGAATTGACCGCTCGCGTCCTCCTGCAACGGACGAAAGACCCGCGCAAGACGTTCGTGTTTCGACGCGGCGAGTTCCTCGAACCACTCACCGAGCAAGAGGTCGTCCCCGCCGCGTTCTCGACGCTCCCGCCGATGAAGCCGCGTGACGAGAAGGCCGCGATGGCCGACCGACTTGATCTCGCCCGTTGGCTGGTCTCGCCCAACAACCCGCTGACTCCGCGAGTCACCGTCAACCACATCTGGCGACAACTCTTCGGCCGAGGCATCGTCGCGAGCGTCAACGACTTCGGAGTCCGCGGCGAAAAGCCAAGTCACCCGGAGTTGCTCGATTGGCTGGCGAGTGCGTTTGCCACAAAATCTGAAATCTCAGATTTGAAATTTCAAATGAATTGGTCGCGAAAGGCGCTTATCAAGCTGATCGTGACCTCAGCGACATACCGGCAAGCGTCGAAGCATCGCGACGAGTTGCTCGACGTCGATCCGCAGAACGCACTGCTCGCTCGGCAGAATCGGTTGCGCGTCGAAGCGGAGATCGTCCGCGATCTGAGCCTCGAAGTGGCGGGAATGCTCTCGAAGAAAATTGGCGGGCCGAGCGTTTATCCCGCGTTGCCTCCTGGCATCACCGACCTGAGCTACGCCGGCAACTTCAAGTGGCCGACCAGCACCGGCGAGGACCGCAACCGCCGAGGCATGTACACGTTCTTCAAGCGAACCGCTCCGCACCCAAATCTCACGACCTTCGATTGCCCCGACGCCAACCTCACCTGCGTCGAACGCCGAGCCTCCAACACGCCGCTTCAAGCGCTCATCACACTCAACAACGAGACGTTCCTGGAGGCCTCGCAAGCCTTCGCGAAACGCCTGCTGAGCCAGCCATCGAAGGACGACGCGGCGCGATTGTCACAAGCCTTCCGACTCTGCGTTGCTCGCGTGCCGAGCGACCGCGAACTCCACCAACTGACCCAACTGTTGATTGCGAACCGTGACTTCTATCGTGGTCACCAGGACGACGCGAAAAAGCTCAATGGTTCGATTGACGTCAGCGGTGCGTCACCCGACGAGACGGCCGCTTGGATCGCGACTGCCCGAATCCTTCTGAACCTCGACGAATTCATCACACGCGAATAGAGCGACAATGGAACCTTTTTTCTCCCAACCGAGGCCAACATGACTGCATCACAATTGCTTGAATTGATGAATCGAGTCCCTTTCCAGCCAATTGAAATTCACTTGAACAATGGATCCCACATGAAGGTCGATCATCCCTATCAAATCGCAACGCAGCCGAATGCGGCTGCTTGCACGGTTTTTTGTGATGACGGACTCATGCGAATTGTCGCCTACCGAAACATTGCGGAAGTCATCACAACGGAACCGCAACCCGCGTAATGGGGATAAATTCTTTGATGACGTCATGACGAGCATCGTCGCAAAGGACATTTCATGCCCACGGCAACACTCGCATCGCCTCGAATTGGACGCATCGGTCCAGGTTCGGCCGGGATGATTTTGAAGCCCAAGGAATTCGATGCGATCACCGACTATGTCTGCGGCTACCGGTACGAACTCATGAAGGGTGTTCTTGTCGTTCATGGCCGTCCGTCAGTCGCGCAGGTCTCTGCCAATGAAGAGTTGAACTACCAGTTGCGAGAATTTGCGGCGAGATCAGGCGGACGCAATCCATTCGATGCAACGCTGCCGGAGCAATACATCCGCATCGGCAAAGAGCTCCGCCAAGCGGATCGCGTGCTCTGGCTCGGACTCGGACGTCGGCCCAATGTGAAGAAAGACGTTCCCGCGATTGCGGTCGAATTTGTGTCGGCTGGAAAGCGGAACGCCTTTCGGGACTATGAAACAAAGCGAGTGGAGTACTTGTCGGTCGGTGCCGCCGAGTACTGGATCATCGACCGTTTCCGCCGCTCGCTGACCGTGCATCGCAAGACCGCCAAAAAGCCGATCGTCGTCGGCGAGTTCGAGACCTACGAAACCAAACTCTTGCCTGGCTTCGTGCTGCACCTGGACGAGATCCTGGTCGCTGCCGATGGCTGGGACCCTGAAGAGGAAGAGAACGAGGAGTTGGCATCGTGAACCACATCAACCATCGGAAATCTGAAATCTCAAATTTGAAATCTCCGATTTCAGAACTCAAATTCATCGAACGTACCCGCCGCGATTTCCTGACCTCGTCCGCTTGCGGACTGGGCGGAGCGGCTCTGAGTGCGTTGCTCTCGAACGATGGAGTGCTTGCAGCCGACTCGGCGGCGAACCCGCTGGCGATCAAGCCGCCGACGTTTGCTCCGATGGCGAAGAACTGCATCTTCCTGTTTCAAGCCGCCGCGCCGTCGCATCTCGATTTGTACGATCCAAAGCCGAAGCTCAACGAGTTGGACGGCAAGCCGCTCCCCGCCTCGATGCTGGAGAAGGTGCGGTTCGCGTTCATCAAGAAAGAGGGTGCGGTGCTGATGGGCTCGCCCCGCAAGTGGACGAAGCACGGCGAGTGCGGCACGGAGTTCTCCGAGTTCGTGCCGAACATCGCGTCGAATGCGGACGACATTCTGATGATCCGCTCGATGTTCTCCGAGCAGTTCAACCACCACCCCGGGCAACTGTTGCTGAGCTGCGGTCGAGCGACGTTTGGCTTGCCGAGCATCGGCTCGTGGCTGAGTTACGGACTCGGCAGCGAGTCGCAAAACCTGCCCGGCTATGTCGTGCTGACCAGCGGTCGCGGGTCGAGCGGCGGGGCGTCACTGTGGAATAACGGCTTTCTGCCGTCGCACTACGCGGGCGTACTGTTCCGCAATCAGGGGGAGGCGGTGCTGAACTTGTCGAACCCCAGCGGATTGCCCGCCGAGCTGCAGCGGCGCGGACTCGACACGCTCAAGTCGCTCAACGAGAGCCGGCTCTCGGAGATTCACGATCCCGAAATCGCGTCACGCATCGCCAGCTACGAGCTTGCGTTTCGGATGCAGTCCGCCGCACCGGAATTGATCGACCTCAAGGGTGAGACGAAAGCGACGCTCGACGCTTACGGCATCGACCGGGCACAGCATCCGCAAGCGACCGGCCGAGGCAATGTGCTCGACGCGCACCTCACGTTCCCTCGCAACTGTCTGCTCGCGCGACGCATGGTTGAACGAGGCGTCCGCTTCGTGAACATCATCTACGAGGCGTGGGACCAGCACAGCAATCTCGAAGGTGACTTGCGGTACAACGCTTGGGTTGTCGATCAACCGATCGCCGCACTCATCAAGGACCTCAAACTGCGCGGCCTCTTCGACAGCACGCTGATCGTCTGGGGAGCCGAGTTCGGTCGCACGCCGCTCGGCGAGAATCGTACGCCGGGAACGCCTCCGTCGGGGCGCGATCATCATCCGTTCTCATTCACGCTCTGGATGGCGGGCGGCGGCATCAAGGGAGGCCAAGTCTACGGCGAGTCTGACGAGATCGGCTGGGGTGTTGCGAAAGACCCCGTTCACGTCAACGACTTCCACGCCACGCTGCTGCACCTGTTCGGCCTCGACCACTTGAAGCTGACCGCTCGCCACCAAGGCCGAGACTTCCGCCTGACTGACGTTGGCGGCAAAGTCATCAACCGCTGGCTCGCGTGATCGCCCTGAGGAGAATGAGATGACCGATGACAGCATGTTCCGTTTGATGCTGATTCTCATCGCCGTCGTCTTTGGACCAATTGCGATGACTTACCGTCTGCGGAGCCAGACGGATGAAAAGCTCGACCGGTGGCAAGAGGGCGCATGGATTCTGTTTGGTCTGCGGCTGAGCGCGGTGCCCTGTGTCGTCAGCGGGATCGTCTGGATGATCGACTCGCGATGGATGGTCTGGTCAGCGCTACCATTTCCGCTTTGGCTGCGTTGGGTGGGCGTGGCGCTCGCGGGATGCACCGGCCTCTTGGTGTGGTGGACCTTTCACAACCTCGGCAAGAATCTGACCGACACCGTCGTCACTCGAAAAGATTCCTCGTTGATCACCAGCGGCCCGTATCGCTTCGTCCGGCATCCGTTTTATCTCGCGTTCCTGCTGGGCCTCACCGGCGGCGGTTTGGCGACAGCCAACTGGTTCGTCTGGCTCGTCGGCCTCGTCCCGTTCGGGTTCATCGTGGCTCGCACCCGAATTGAAGAAGCAAAACTGGTCGAGCGATTTGGTGTCGAGTACCAAGACTACATGCTGCGAGTGGGCCGGTTCTTTCCGAGAATCAAGCGGTGAGTGGGGGCCGCCTGTGGCCGCCGACGCTCAATCGCGCAGCAAGAACTCCTGTACGCGCTCTAGTGGAAGGTTCAACCACAAGGCGATTTCCTCGGGGGCAAAGCCGGTTCGCATCAATCGCTGAATCATGTCCCGCTCGTCCGCTGAGACACGCCGCGTGCGATGCAGCGGAGTGATCGATTCACGCGCCGGGAGCGCCGCTGCGGCCGTCGTTTCGTGAGCGGTTTCGACCATCGGCTCGCTGGCTCGATCGTCTGACGTGCGGAGTTCTTCGGCTCCGATCACCTGCGGGAAATCTTCTAGCACCGCTTCCCATTCGGCGATGTCGTCGTCGAGGTCGTCTCCCAAGGCATCGAGTATCTCGTGATAGGCCGCCGCACGAGTCTCCGCCGTCGAGGCAACAGCCGGCTTGACTGGAGCCTGCGGCTGTGCCACGCGAGCGAATTTGCGGCGACGCAATTGAACTCGAACTTGTTCCGACAGTGCCAGCAACAGACCAGCGATCAAACTAATGCAGGCGATCGTGCCGGCTATGAAAAGCGACATTCTGTAATTCCCGTCCGTGGGTTGGTTCTGTCAGGAACGGCACTTCGGCCAGACCTGTGCTCGATGAAGCGGACAGGCACGAGTGCCCGCCCGACTGCGATCAGTGCTTCTTCTTCTTTTTCTTCTTTCCATGATCGTGGTCATGGCTGTGGTCGTGATCGTGGCTGTGGTCATGATCATGTCCGCCGTCGTGATCGTGGGAATGATCGTGATCGTGCCGGTGGTCATGGTCGTGATCGTGCTGATGGCCGCCGTCATGATCGTGGCTGTGGTCATGGTCATGCGAGTGATCGTGGTCGTGGCTGTGATCATGGTCGTGATCGTGCCCACAATCGTCTCCGCAGTCATGGTCGTGATCGTGATCGTGCTGCTCAAAGACGGCATCGAGGTGTTCGGCGAAGGCTTGTTCGGCGGTGCGGTAGACCTCGCGGATGGGGATGCGGCGTTCGGAGGCGATCTTCGCACACGATTCAAATTCCGGCGTGAACAGCGGCCGTTCGCCGTGTCGCCAGCCGAGCTTGCCGTGCAGTTGGCCGATCGGGGTCTCAATGACGCACGACTGCCGAGCACGCTTCGAGCGTTGCATCAGCGAGCGGCGAATGCCGAACGTCGCGGTCTCGGTGAAGATGATGTCTTCCATCTGGTCCATGTCGGACGGGCGGCAGAGAACGCTTAGCAGCACGCCGGGGCGATTCTTTTTCATCTGGATCGGAGTCGTGAAGACCTCGACGGCACCCGCCTCGAACAGTTTCTGTTTCGTGTAGCCGATGACCTCCGGCGAGACGTCGTCGAGGTTCGTTTCGAGTTGGATGACCTCGTCGGATTCCGGCAGCGTCGTGCTCTCGCCGACGAACAGTCGCAGCAGATTGGCTCGGTCAGGGAAGTCGCGGCCGCCGGCTCCGTAACCGATCGCTTCGACGGTCATCGGTGGCAGTGCCGAGTACCGTGTGACGAGCGCTCTCAAAATCGCCGCGCCGGTCGGTGTGGTCAGTTCGGCCTCGACCGGTAGATCAACCAGCGGGATGCCCTTGAGCAACTCGGCCGTGCCGGGAGCTGGCACCGGGCAAATGCCGTGAGCGATCTCGATGCGTCCGCGTCCTGTCGGAACCGGGCTGGAGACAACTTCATCGACGCCGAGCAGATCAAATCCGATCGCCGCGCCGACGATGTCTACGATCGAGTCGATCGCGCCGACTTCGTGGAAATGAATCTTGTCGAGCGTCGTGCCATGCACGCGGGCTTCCGCCTCGGCGATGTGCTGGAAGATTTTGAGGGCGAGCTTCTTTTGCGACTTGGTCAGCTCCTCGGCACCTTCGATCAGCTTTGTGATGTCGGCGAGGTGTCGGTGAGCGTGTTGTTCCGGGTGTTCGACTTCGATCTGCAACGCTCGGAAGCCCCCTTTGACGACCGTCTCGACATGCAACTCGACGTCCGGCAGACCGAGCGAATCAATGCCGCGTACGATCGTTTCGAGGTCGGCTCCGGCGTCGATCAGGGCCGCCAAAGTCATGTCACCACTGATGCCGCAAACGCAGTCGAGGTACGCAATCCGCACGATGAAATCCTTATCGTCAAAGGCCAATCGAAGAGGCGGCGGATTCTAGTGGTGGTCGGAATGCCGACCAATGGCAATCGTCTGTGATCTCGACGAGAGGAAAACGGTAACACGGCTGTCGGCCATCGGCTCACGGCGTTCGGCCGGACGCTGAATGCCGACAGCCGATTGCCGTTGTACCGTTTTTGAATTCGGCGTGCGCGTGGATAGCCGACTAGGTCGCTTCTACAATCCGACCGTCTTGTAGCGCCGCCGGAACGGAAGCCCGATCCGACGGCGTTTTGCTTCAACGAAAGTGAGATCGTGAGCGATACCTCAGCGAATCCGACACCGGTGGACTTGCCGCGCATCGAGCGGGCCGTTCGTGAAATCCTGGCGGCGGTCGGCGAAGACCCGAACCGCGAGGGACTGCTCGACACGCCAGGCCGAGTCGCGCGGATGTACGCCGAGCTGTTCTCCGGCCTGCATTCCGAGCCGGCTCGGCATCTGCAAAAAGTCTTCACCGAAGAGTACGACGAGCTGGTGCTCGTGCGCGACATCACCTTCAACAGCAGGTGCGAGCACCACCGTCTGCCGTTCATCGGCAAGGCTCACGTCGGCTACTTGCCCAACGGCAAGATCGCCGGGCTGAGCAAACTGGCTCGCGTCGTCGAAGAAGTCTCGAAGCGACCGCAAGTGCAAGAACGGATGACGCACACGATCGCCGATCTGCTCGACAAAGAACTGGACGCGAAGGGAGTCGTCGTTGTTCTGGAGGCGGAGCACTCCTGCATGACAATTCGCGGCGTTCGCAAGCCGGGAGCCATCACGATCACCAGTGCGGTCCGCGGCCTATTCCTGACCAATCAATCCAGCCGCGCCGAAGTGATGTCGCTGATCAATCAGAGGTAGCGGCGACATGATTGCTCAGTTTGCACTGCGTCTGATCTGCGGCATGAGCCTGATGTGGGCACTGATGCCGCGCCGCCAAGTGACGTCTGGGTTCTTCCGCATTCAGATGCTGGTGGTCATGGGCTTGGGAGTACTGACGACACTCACGACTGAGCCTGGAATCCGGGACGATCCAAACATCTCAACGACGACACTCGCCGAGACGTACATTTGGCGACGGTTGAATACACTCATAGCGTTGGCCGGTTTTTCGGGATCGGTGTGTTGGACATTGGAGCGGCGTCGGGCTGGAACGTGGATCGGCTTTGCGGTGTTAGGTTTGTCACTCACGGAATTGACGCTTTCCAATCTCCACGAGGGAGGCTGGCGACATTGGCCGGAGTGGCTCTACCCGCTTTCGCAAGTCTCAGCGGCGGCAGTCCTGGGAGGAGCCGTTGTCGGCATGTTGCTCGGACATTGGTATCTGACGGCACCAACGATGTCGATCGAACCGCTGAAGCGGCTTAACTTGTTCTTCGGCGTTGCCAGCGGAATCCGTTTGGTGCTTTCCTGTCTCGGATTTGGACTCTGCTGGACTGGCTTCAGAATTGTGACCGAATTCAATTCGACAACCTGGACTTGGCTTGGCCTGCGTTGGCTGGCGGGGATCATCGGGCCGCTGGTGGTCAGCCTGATGGTTTGGCGAATCTTGAAATACCGCAATACTCAAGCAGCGACGGGCGTGTTGTTCGTCGGAGTGATCTTGGCGTTCATCGGAGACATGACCGCCGCGTTGCTGCTGCGGGAGACGGGTTTGCCGTTGTGAGTTCTGCGGATTTGAAAATCCGTAGTTCCAAGTTTGAAGGCGACCTTAACGGCGTTTACTCCGAAGGAGTTCTGTCACATAGCCCAGGGTTGCTCGCGTAGCGAGCTACCCTGGGGAAACGATGAATCTTGGATCGTACCCCGAAGGGGTTCCGTCAGCCGTGAATTCTCGGATGACACAACCCCTTCAGGGTTGAGGGCGGGGTTGATCGACAACCCAGGGTAGCCCGCATTCGCGGGCAACCCTGGGCTATGTGACGCAATCCCTTCGGGATAATGGTGGATGCTCTGTCAGCCAAACTTGGAAGTACTGAAATCTAACATCTGAAATTTGAGATCATCGCATGTGGATCGTTTTTGAATGTCCGTCGTGCCATGTCACTGGTGTCAACGAGGTGGTCGCGCAGACGGAGCAGCTTCGTTGTCCGCAGTGCTCGTGGCAGAGGCCGGTGGCGGAGGCGAATCGCTCGGCCGCTGAGCCGGTCAACTGTGTTGTGTGCGGTTGCGAGGACTTGTGGCGGCAGAAGGATTTTCCGCCTCGGATCGGCGTGGTGATCGTCGGCGTCGAGGTGTTGGTCAGCACCTATTTTTGGTGGATGATGATGCCGAAGGCGTGGCTCGGCGTGTTGCTGCTGTTCGCGTTGGTGGATGGGGTGCTCTACACTTTGCTGCGTGATGTCCTGGTCTGCTATCGGTGCGGTGCTCGGCACCGTCACACGCCGCTCGAAGGACGTCACGGCTACTTCAATCTCGAAACTCACGAGCGGTATCGGCAGGAGATGCTGAGATTGGACGAAGCCAAGCGTGGGTGATTTGGGAAGGGCGAAATCGCAATTAACGTGGCGAGCCGGGGTGCGTCAGCCCCCGGAGGTT
>SYJG01000428.1 GCA_005798445.1 Planctomyces sp. | reverse complement strand
GTGCCCACATCACGCGGACCAGGTCATGAGCCGTGGCCACGATCGCGATCTTCTTGCGGCCGGGGTCGTCTCGTTGAATGCGGGCTTGATCGACGCGCACGGTCGGTGAGTGTCGAATCGCCTGCCACACGGCTTTGGTCAGCCGCCGCCGCACCGTCGGCGAGCCTTCGCGAGTGATGTGACCCAAGCGGTTCGTCGAGCCCGATTGATCCTGAGAGGGCACCCAGCCGAAGTACGAACCGACCTGCTTGCTGTTCGCGAAGCGATGCGATGCGGATTGCCCCAGAAGGCCACCACCGCTTCGACCGAAAGATCAGCCTGAGCAACCCCGGATGCGCCACGATCACTCGTGTCGCCAGCGGTTGCAGCAGCTCGAAGAACCGACCGTACCCCGTGCTGGCCTCGTCGCAGACCGCGAACGATTCCGGCAATTCCCGGAGCACCAGCAGCATCGTCTCGGCCCGCTGCACCCGACATCGCTGATGCACCTTTCCGTCACTGTTGAGCACACAAATCGTGATCTGCTTGGTGTGAATGTCCAATCCAACGTAAAACATGCTCGCCTCCTGAGGTTGGTGAAACTGGGGTGACAACCATTTCACGCTACGATCTCGGGAGGCTTCCTTCAGAGCTTCGAGGGGCCAAAATGTCGGGCAAGCAATCACTCGCTGGCGCGTCGTGCTGGTTTCCTGCCCGATCACACCTGCCACAAAGCGTCAAACTAGCCAGCACTAGCAAGGGCCGTTGGCGAATGTTGCAACTTGAAAGAGGCTTGTTAGAGTACGCCCCATTCATCGAAGTCTCAAAAACGTTTTGGTTTAGGAAAGGTCCAATGCCGCTGACAAAAGAACGAAAAACGGAGCTGATTCGTGGCCACGCGCGATCCGAGGCGGACACAGGCTCCCCGGAAGTTCAGATCGCCATGCTGACCGATCGGATCACACAACTGACCGATCACTTGAAGGGCCATGTGAAAGATCACTCGGGCCGACGTGGGTTGTTGATGGCGGTCAGCCGCCGTCGCCGCCTGCTGGATTACCTCAAGCGAGCTGATGTCGCTCGCTATCAGACGATTCTCGAAAAGCTCGAATTGCGCAAGTAGCCCCGGCCGAAAAGGGGACGTTGTTGATTTGCTTCGGCCGGGAGCATCCGTCATGGGACGGATGGCAGGTTGTTGGTCCGCCGGTGAATCCGGTGGGCTTACCTGACCGAGGAAATGCTTGAGCCTGCGCGGTGGGTCCACGCGAAACGACGTTCGCTCTTGCTTCGGCCGCCGGCCTGGAAGTTGGCGTCGCTGTCGTTGCGATGCCGTGGATCAAAGTCGTTCGGACGTGTCGGCTCGCTGTCGTTTGTCACTCATGGTGAGTGGTCTCGCTGGCTGACGTCCCTTGAAGTGGAAAGAGAACAAACGTGAAAGTCACAGTCGAACGAGAAATTGGCGGCAGAATTCTGAAGTTGGAAACCGGTGAGTTGGCGAAACAAGCCCACGGAGCCGTGATTGTGCAGTACGGCGAGACCTGGGTGTTCGTCGCCTCGGTGAGTGGTCCGCCGCGATTCGCGGATCAAGATTTCTTCCCGCTGACTGTGGATTACCGCGAACGCTTCGCAGCCGCAGGCAAGTTCCCCGGTGGATTCCTCAAGCGCGAGTCGCGTCCATCGACTCGCGAGATTTTGACCGCGCGGTTGACCGACCGTCCGATTCGTCCGCTGTTCCCGGAAGGCTACTACGACGAAGTACAGGTGATGGGAAACGTCTTGTCCTTCGACGGAGAGAACGACCCGGACGTGCTCTCGATCAACGGTGCGAGTGCCGCGTTGATGTTGGCTCCCGTGCCGTTCAATGGTCCGATTGGAGCCGTACGAATTGGCCTTGTTGATGGTCAGTTTGTCGTCATGCCAACGATGGAGCAGCTCAAGACAAGCAAGCTCGACTTGGTCGTGGCTGGCAGCAAAGACTCGGTGCTGATGATCGAGGGTTTCGGCGATCAAATCCCGGAAGACCAGATGCTCGACGCGATTCTGCTTGCTCAGCGCGAAATCGCGAAAATTTGCGAGCTGCAAGAAGAGCTGTGTGCGAAGGTCGGCAAGGCTCGGACTGCAGCCCCGGTTCAAGTCGAGAACCCGTTCACGGCGTTGCTCCAATCGTCGTATGCCGCGCTCAAAACAGCCAAAGCCAACACGAAGAAGGCCGAACGCCACGCCGGTACCGATGCGATCAAGAAGGAACTCAAGGCCAAGTACTTCCCGGAAGGTGCCGAAGCCACGACCGGTACGCCGCGTCAGTTCAGCGAGGCGTTCGGGGCGCTCGAATCCAAGGCCGTGCGTGACTTGATCCAAGAAGGAACTCGGTTGGACGGCCGTAAGACGGACGAACTGCGAACGGTCACTTGTTCGGTCAGCGTGGTGCCTCGAATTCACGGTTCGGCCGTGTTCACTCGTGGCGAGACGCAATCGTTGGCGCAGATCACGCTCGGCACCGGCCGTGACACGCAGAAAGTCGATGGTCCTGTCGAAGAATACGAGAAGCGGTTCATGCTGGACTACAACTTCCCGTCGTACTCGGTGGGTGAATGTCGTCCGATTCGTGCCCCGGGCCGGCGCGAGATTGGTCACGGCATGTTGGCCGAACGTTCGGTGCATTGGGTCATCCCGTCGGCCGAGAAGTTCCCGTACACGATCCGCACGATTTCGGACATCATGGAATCGAACGGTTCCAGTTCGATGGCCTCGGTGTGCAGCGCGACGCTGGCGTTGATGGATGCCGGCGTGCCAATCACGCAACCGGTCGCCGGCATCTCGATTGGTCTGGTCAAGGACGGCGACAAGTACACTCTGCTGACCGACATCATGGGTGACGAGGATCATTTCGGCGACATGGACTTCAAAGTCGCCGGCACCGGCAAGGGCATCACCGGCATTCAGCTCGACCTGAAAATCGCCGGCATCACCGAGCCGATCATTCGTGACACTCTGGCTCAAGCGAAGGAAGCTCGCCGTGTGTTGCTGAAGACGATGCTGACCGCGATCGGCCGTCCGCGAGCCGACATTTCCGCGAACGCTCCGCGGTTGCATCAAATCAAGATCGACCCGGAGAAGATCGGCCTCTTGATCGGCCCCGGCGGCAAGACGATTCGTGCGATCCAAGAAGAATCGCAAACGACGCTCGACGTCGGTGAAGACGGAACCGTCACCATCGCCGGCATGAACGCCGCTGGTTTGGAGGCCGCGATCGCTCGTATCGAAGCCCTGACGGCTGAGATCAAGGTCGGCCGCGTCTACACCGGCAAGGTGGCGTCGATCAAGGATTTCGGAGCGTTCGTCGAGATCGCTCCCGGCAAGGACGGCCTGTGCCACATCAGCGAGTTGGCCGAGGGTTACGTCAAGTCGGTGCATGACGTCGTGAAGATCGGCGACATCATCGAAGTGAAGGTCATCGCCGTCGATGACCAGAACCGAGTCAAGCTGTCTCGCAAGGCGATCCTAATGGAGAAAGCCCAAGCGGCTGGCGGCGGCGCGAGCCCGGCAGAATAGTTCCCTGTAGGGCCAAACCAAAAAACAGACCTCCGAAGTCTTCGCGACTTCGGAGGTCTGCTCGTTTTTTGGATTGGAAAAACCTACGGGCTGGCGAACTCACCGACGGGCAACCCATCGTCACGAATTTGGAGTCTTTGGTAAGTGCCCCAATAGTCGCGGTTGTAGAAATCGACCGGATCGGCTGTGCTGTAGATATTCTCGCTTATGAAGCGGACGGACCCATCGGCCATCACGAACTGTGCACCGCCGGAATGCTGGCTAGAGAACGCCCAACGGGCGATCGGAGTCACGGCCCCTCAGCCAGGGGCCGATGAGCCTGGTGGTGCGTTGAGCATCTGCCCGGTTTGCATCTGTACGAACGCACTTCCATACGGTGTTTCGAGAGTCGCCTGGGGGATCACATACGGATCGCGAAAGATGGCTCCCACCCAGACCGACGCATCTCCTTCTTTGACAAAACGACGCTCGCCAACCAGAAATGTGGAGGCGGTGCCATCGGTGATTTCCGACAGGCGAACGTGGCTTTCACCGGTGAAGATCCCCCGATTGATGAATCCAAAAGGACCAGGATTGGAGAGATCCCAGACGCTCGCATTCGGAGCCGACGCGACGTAGTTCGACGTCGCGACTTCCAGCGTGTCGAACAAGCGGCGCGAGTTGAGCGACGCCCCCGCGTCTTCCGGGCAAACGAACACCGGCAACACTCGACGTGCAAGATCAGAGCGATTCGCCAAAACCTGTCCGAGCGTTTGTGATCTCGGATTGAGTTGACGGTACAACGGCGACGCCTCGAGATATGGCAGGATGGCGACTCCCCAGGACCAGGCCGGTTCGGTGGCGGCCGAAGCACGCGGGCCAGCCTCAACGGTCCCTGGAGGAAAAACCTTGTTAGGATCGTGGTAGTTGTGCAGGGCGAGACCGATCTGACGCAGGTTATTGGAGCACTGCGTCCGCCTCGCTGCCGCACGGGACTTTTGCACGGCTGGCAACAACAGCGCTACCAGAATCGAGATTATTGCAATGACCACCAACAACTCGATCAGGGTGAAGCCGCGACGGTTCCGAAATCGCAAAGATCGTTGCGTCATCGTTCGCTCCTTCTGTGGCAGGCACCAAGCCAAACGGTGAGTAGCTCACCTTCCGATGCGTGATTTGTCAACATAAACTTGCTTGACGGGCTGAGTCTGCTGCGTGTGGGGCCGGCTCATTAGCCGTTCAATTCGGGAGGCGCGAGTTCATGTCCGCCGCCAAGTCATGGTTTGTGCAGACGGGATTTGGCACTTTGTTGGGGCCAATGCCCGAGGATGCTTTGCGGGAATTGGTTCGCACGGGAGCATTGGTCCGCACGGACCAAGTACGCGAAGGGGAATCCGGAGATTGGCAGTCCGCAGGCGAGATTCCCGGCTTCTTCGATTCCGAATCACCGTCGCAGTCGATGCCGACGGCGGAGCGTTCACCGATGGTGAGCGAGAACGATGATGCCACGCCCGCGATGCCCGCTTCGATGTCATCACTGACAGGGTTGATCGCGCCAGCGCCTTCGTTGTGCCTGCAATTGGAAGCGGAGCAAACGATGGAGCCGTCGGCTCCCCCGACGATTGCGAATGCCGCTGTCTCTCTAGATCCTAAGGTGTCGGCAATTGAACCGCCGGTCGTCGCAGCGACAACTGCCGTGCCGGTGTTTGACGAAGCTGCGGCCGTACCTCCTTTGTCGCCAGCGAGCGAACTGATCAACGCCTGGAAAATGAACCGCAGCCGCTCCACGGACGATCTGGGAATGAAGTCCCTTGCGGACGAGATGAGGCAAGCGGAGGTGGCAGAGGTTCTCGCACCAGAATTGCCATCCGAACTCTTCGATGACGAATTGACTGCGACGATCGACGTGGATGAGCCCATCCGCAGGACGTCGCGGTCGTCAGTGGAACGCCCCGTGATTTTGGATGAAGTGGCTGGATTGGAGGCTGGTCCTCGGCAAACGGGCGAGATGACTCGTCAAAAATGGGAACGTTGGCGACGCAGCCTGCCAAGCAGACCCATCGCAGTGGTTCTCGTCGTTGCGTCTTTTGCGATCTTGGCGACCTGGTGGCTGTGGCCGCGCTCGCAGCGAGCCATCTACAACCGTTACGTCGCTCTTTGGTCCGAATGGAAACAGCGGCGGGGCGACTTGAGGGACGAAGTGAATTGGGAACATTTTCTTCGGCACGCCGATGCGGAGTTGAACGACATCGTACCGTGGCTGGAAAAGAACACGCGCGCGACCGACAACGAAAAGCGACTGTTGTTGTTCATTGGCCGCGACTGCCTGATGAAAATCCGAATGCAGCCGCGGCAGCAAGGCCTGACGCAAGAGAAGCAACTGGAAGAACTCTTGGCTCAGGTTCGTGAGCGGTATGAACCGTCGATGCCAGTCGTACCGCGAGACGCTTTCATTGGCGCGAAGAGTGTGCCGGTCAAAAAGAGTGCTCCTCAACCTCCGACGCTGAATCGTCCGTCCGCCATCGTCCCGGTGTTCCCAGATCCGTCGGAACCGACGCTTGCCGTTCCCAAGACCTCCGAAGTCAGCACACCACCGTAGCTCATTCGGTGCGACCAGCGGGTTCCAGTAGCAAGACCTGAGACGACGACGGACCCACTTGTCCATCGGGCCGAACCGAATGTATGACGAGCAAAAGGCGTTCGCCATTCCATCCGGTTCGTTTCAGCAGTGACCGCTTGCAAGACAGCCACAACAACCCGACATTGCCCGGATACTCTCACCGAACTTCGGTCTCACTTTTACGAGGGCCAATGATGGAATCCGAGAACACGTCTGACCCGAAACGAATTCCGCCCGCCAAGTGCCGCTAATCATCGTCTGAGCGACGACGAACTTAAACTTGAAATCTGAACTTCGATGCCCGACGCCAATACGAACGACCGACTCACGAGCGTCGAACTGCTGCTGACGCATCTGCAACACGACTTCGAGCAGCTCAGCCAAGTCGTCTTCCGGCAACAGGCCGAGTTGAACGCCCTGCGAAAGGAACTCGTCCTTTTGGACACGCGAGTCGTCACGCTCTCGACGGAAGTTCCCGAAGTTCGCGACCCACAGGCCGAGAAGCCGCCGCATTACTGATCGCCATGTGGAGGTAGCCACGCTCGCCAGAGCGTGGGTGAGTTACCGTGAACGCCCACGTTCTGGCGAACGTGGCTACGACGATCGCCATGAAGCAAACACCTGCCGGACTCGACGGACTCATCGCGGGCGAGACCGCCATCAGTACGCTCGACCACGGCTTACACTATCGCGGTTACGCCCTCGAAGACCTCGTTCGCAACGCGACCTACACCGAGGTCGCCTACCTACTGCTGCGCGGCGAACTCCCTACCACCGAGGCGCTCGCCGACTTCCGAGCGATCCTCGCCGAAGCAGCCGAAGTCCCAGCGGCCGTGGTTCAACTGCTGCAAGAACTCCCGCTGCACATCGCTCCGATCGACGCGCTCCGCACTGCGATCAGCGCGCTGGCCCATTTCGATGAACAAGCCAACGAGACCGACGACACCGCTAACCTCGGCAAGGCAATTCGATTGCTCGGCCAAGTGCCGGTGCTGATCGCCGCGCGGCATCGGCTGACTCGCGGAGAGGAGTTGGCCGGCTCCGACCCGGAACTGAGCTTCGCCGGCAACTTCCTGTCGATGCTCACCGGTCAAATTCCGACGGCACGCGACGAGCGGGCACTCGAGCAATCGCTGATCTGCTACGCCGACCTCGAATTCAACGCCTCGACGTTCACCGCTCGAATCGTCGCCTCGACCGGTTCCGATTTGCATTCGGCAATCACCGCTGGCGTCGGAGCGTTGAAAGGCCCGCTGCATGGCGGTGCCAACGAAGACGTGCTCGACCTGTTGTTGTCCGTCGAGTCGGCGTCGCAGGCCGAGAAGTTCGTGCGCGACGCGATCGCCAAGAAACGCCGCCTCGCCGGCTTCGGACATCGCATCTACCGCGACCGCACCGACCCGCGAGCCGTCGTCTTGAAAGACATCTGCAGCGACCTCGCAACGACCGATGAGCAACGCCGCCTCGAGGAAATCGCCGACGCGATCGAGGCAGCGATGTGGTCGCACAAGCAACTCCGTCCGAACGTCGATTGGCCGACGGCGCGGCTGTATCGAATGCTCGGTCTCGACGCAGAACTCTTCACGCCGTTGTTCGCCGCCGCACGAGTCGCTGGCTGGTCAGCGCACGTCCTCGAACAACAACGGGACAACCGGCTGATCACGCCCCGAGCGAAATACGTCGGTCCACCGCCGCGAGCCCTCTTGCCGCTTCGCGAAAGGTAGGTCAGGCTTTCCAGCCTGACCCGAATGGACCAACGACGTCGCTCGCACATCGGGTCAGCCTGGAAAGGCTGACCTACGACCGCCCCACCACTGGCTGCACGAACTCCAATTCGGCGTCGCTCGTCGGCCGTAGGAAATCGAAGTCGCAGCCTTCGTCCGCTTGCAGCACATGGTCGATGTACAGCCGAGGATATCCACGCAGATGCTTCACCGGCAGCGGTTGCCAAGCCGCCCGACGTCGCGACAACTCGGCATCGTCCACCAGCAATTGCAGCCGTCGTGAGGCGACATCCAACTCAATCATGTCACCGTCTTGCACAAGCCCAATCAGCCCACCGTCTGCCGCTTCCGGTGCGACGTGTAGCACGACCGTTCCGAACGCCGTGCCACTCATGCGTGAATCGCTAATCCGCACGACGTCGGTGACTCCGGCCTGCAACAGCTTGGTTGGGATCGGGATGCTGCCCCATTCCGGGAAGCCAGGGACACCTTTCGGCCCAGCATTCTGCAACACGAGCACGCTGTCGGCATCGACCGGCAACGCCGGGTCATTGATTCGCGCGAGCAGGTCTTCGTAGTCGCGGAACACGACCGCACTGCCACGATGCTGCATCAACTTCGGCGACGCGGCCGACGCCTTGATGATCGCTCCGCGCGGCGCGAGGTTGCCGGTCAACACGGCCAACGCTCCGCTTTCCGCCAGCGGACGCTCGCACGAGCGGATCACGTCCCGATCAAAGCTGCGCGCGCGAGCGATGTTCTCGCCGAGTGTCCGGCCGGTGACGGTCAGACAGTCAAGGTTCAGCAAGCACTTCTCCCGCCCCCTTGGGGAGTGGGCCGGGGTGAGGGACGCATCTGCCAGCCGACCCACATGCTCGTCCAAAACTTCTCGCCCACAAAGTTCGACCAGCACGGCCGACAGCCCACCCGCCGCGTGGAAGCGATCCATCAAGTGCTGTCCCGACGGCATCAAGTTCACGAGGAACGGAGTCGTCCGAGCCAGTTCATCGAACCGTGACAATGGCAACCGAATGTTGCGCCGCCCAGCCATCGCAATCAGATGCACGACCGCGTTGGTCGATCCGCCGAGCGCCAGCAACGCTCGAATCGCGTTGTCGAACGCCGCCGGAGTGAGAATCCTCGACGGCCGTAAATTTTCGTGAACCATTTGCACGATGCGTCGGCCGGTCGCCGTTGCGGCTTGCATGCGCCGCGCGTCCGTCGCTGGAATGCTGGCCGTCCCCGGCAGCATCATGCCGAGCGCTTCCGACAGCGAGGTCATCGTCGAAGCGGTCCCCATCGTGTTGCACGCGCCGACTCCGCAGCCGTAGCAGGCTTCGAGGTCTCGCCAGTCCGCATCCGACAACCGCCCTGCCCTGCGTTCATCGGAGTACCGCCACAAGTCGGTCCCCGAACCAATCGGCTCGCCGTGGAAATGACTGATCGCTCGCGGCCCGCCGTTGAGTTGAATCGCTGGCAAGTCCGCGCTCGCCGCCGCCATGAGCTGCGCCGGCGTCGTCTTATCGCAGTTGCACAGCAGCACAACACCGTCGATCGGGTTGGCTCGCAGAGTCTCTTCGACATCCATCGCCATCAAGTTGCGATACAGCATCGCTGACGGCTTCATGAACTCCTCGCCCAGCGAGATCGTCGGAAACTCCAGCGGCAGTCCTCCTTCGAGCAGCACTCCCCGCTTGACCGCCTCGGCCAAGTCACGCAGGTTCGCGTTGCAGTTGTTGAGATCACTCCAACTGTTCGCGATCCCGATCACCGGCTTGCCAGCGAAGTCATCTGGGTTCAACCCCATCGACCGCAGAGCGGAACGATTCTGAAAGGCCAGTTCCTCACGGTCACAGAACCATCGAGCGCTTCGCAACGTCATGTTTGGCGAATTCCCAAGTCTTTGATTCTTGTCAGGCCGTCACTTCCAATGCTCCGGTACGCTCCAGATGGGCCGAGGCGGCGGCGAGAAGCTCCTCGTCGGTCGCATCCCACAACGAATCCGGCTGATGTTTCGCCCAATTCGAGACCGTGATCAGAAGTTGCCCCAATCGAAGGTCTGGATACATCAGGGAGAGCTGGCCGAGCACTTCAAGTAACTCTTGACGCGGTGTGTTCATGGCAGTCGTTCTCCTACCGTGGGAAACCGGCTCAAATCCCAATTCAAAATCTCATCCACCACAATCACGGGAACGAGGCATCCTGGTCGCAGCTTAGCAACGCGAGTGGCGCGAGTCACTCCGTCAATCAACGACAGTTCGTTGTTCATGCCGCGTGTGACCAAGAGTGCCGGTATCCCTTCAATGGAAACTCCGAATTTCGCGATCTGCCTTTGCAGCTTCGCCGGGTCCGCTCCGAATTGACGCCCGCCTGGTAGCCTCAGTTGGCGAGGATCGACGGACAGTGTGTCTGGCATGGTTGTGAATCACCGCTGGTAGATGGGCAGATACTGGTACTCGACCGACAGCGCGAGCACCGCGAGGCTCGTGGCGTAGACCGTGCCGAAATTGCGCTCCTGGCCTTGGCGGCCGGACCAACTGCCGTCTTCGGCTTGCAGGTTCAGAAGCAGCGGGATCAGGTGGCTCTTGCCTTGCTCCCAGTGTCGGCCGCCGACTTGGAACATGCCGATCGTGCAGTAGTAGGCTCCGTAGTAGAACCATTCTTGATCGGCTCGCAGCGGGTCTTGCAGGAGTGCGTCGGCCGCACCGAGCGCTTCGGGCGAGTGATGCACTCCGCAGATTTCGAGACACAGGATGCCGGTCCCCGCGCGTGTCGGCGACGAACCGCTGCCGCTTTGGTAGCCGAAGCCGCGATTGCGGACGGCGAGCCGTTTCACATACTCGACCGCCGCGTCGATGTTTTCAGCGGGGACATCGCAGCCGAGATTCTTGGCGGCTCGCAGCGAGAGCAACTGCCAGCCGGTGACGCTCAGATCGCTGTCATCGCTGCTGGGATGGTATCGCCAGCCCCCTTCGTGGCCTCGGTTCTTGCGAACCATTTGAGCTTTCAGAATGACGAGAACGGCCCGCTTGAGAGCCTCACGGCATCGTAAGGCGAGTGCGTCGTCGGTCATGCCTGCGACTTCAGCCAACATTAGCGTACTGATCCCGTGAGCGTACATCGGCCCGTGACCACCTTCGCGGACGAGCATTCCGTTGGGCTGCTGTTGATTGAGCACCCAAGTTACGCCCTGTTGGATTCTCGTGCCGTACGGTCCTTCGCCGGGAACATGTCCCGCCGCCAGAAACGCCATCACAGCGAGCGACGTCGCCGACGTCGCGGGATTCTGCCGGTTCCCTTGGTCAAGCCCCCATGATCCATCGGCTTGCTGTTGCCTGGCGAGATGATCGAGCGCCTTCACAAGTGCTGCGTCGATCTGCTTGTCTCGATCAGTACGGTCGTCGGCGTGAGCGGCTCCGACGGCGAACAATGAGACGCAGACAACGCACGTCACCACTCGTTGCCACGACTTGTCCGGCCGAATGCCGAACTCCGGCTGCCGATCGCCGTGATACCGTTTTTGGCGTCTGCTGCTTTGAAAAACAGTATCACGGCGATCGGCAGCCGGCCATCGGCTGTCGGCCAGAGGGCGTGCTCGGCGCGGGTCTCCTGACCCCGCCGCTGGCAATGACCGAAGGTCTCCAGAATTCGCCAGTCTTTTCCGTTTTGGGGAGACCTGCGGTCCAACTTCTCGGTGGGGTCGGGAGACCCGCGCTGAGCGTAGCCAAGGCGTGCTCATCGCTTCCCCTCCGCGTCAGGTTGCGTCTTCGCGATCTCTTGGAAGTACAGCTTGATGAGCTTGCTGTAGTCGCCGTGAGCCTGATGCTTGGCCTGCTGCGACAACTCGGTCTTGAGCTTGCTCGACAACTGGCCCCAGTTACGGCCGGTCAGTTTCTTGACCTGCGTTTGCAAGTCGCCGAGGTTCTCGCCGCGATCTTGTTCGAGCTTGCCTTGACCGTTGCCCCCCTGAGCCAACTGTGGATTGTCCTTCGACTCGGTCGAAGGTTGGCCGGGCTGTGGCTGTCCTGCTTGAGAGGGCAGTGGAGCCGTTTGATTCGCCGCATCCGACAACGCGCGAGCCGCTTCACGCAGACGCTGAGCCATCTGTGCGAACGGCGAACTTGGTGCCTGTCCGTCCTTCGATCCTGATTGCCCAGTTTCATCGGGCTGGCCAGACTGAGCGTTGGGCATCGGCTGACCGTCTTCGCTTGGCTCGGCCTGTTGCGACAGTTGATTGGCTGCAGGCTGAGCTTCAGACGTCTGACGCAGACGCTCAGCGGCATCGGCAACTTCTTCGCCGACGCCATGTGGAACCGGTGATTGCGGAAGCCGATTCTTGTCAGCGGCGGCTTGAGCTTGCTCAGCCGCTTTTTGCAAATTCTCCGCCGCCTGCTCGGCCGCTTGAACGGCTTGGTTGGCGTTGCCTTGTTGCGATGCTTGCTTCGCGGCCGCCATTTTCTGCTGACTGTTCGCCGCTTGTTGCCCCGCTTGCATCGCCCCTTCGGCAGGTTGCGACAAGTTGAGTGGTTGCTGGCCGAGCTTGTTCTGTGATTCAGCCAACTGCTGACCAAGCTTCCCGGCAGCATTGTTCAACTCTTGCTGACGTTGTTGCTGCGCGGCATTGGAGGCTCCCGGTTGTCGGCCGAGGCGTTCCATCTGTTGCGCGACTTGCTGTTGTTTCTGAGCAAGCTCATTGGCTTGCTGCGCGAGTTCAGGATTTGCGCGCGGGTTATTCTGCAACTGATCGGCCAATTGCTGTGCGGCTTGCGAGGCTTGCTGCCCGGATTGTGACGCCTGGCCAAACTGGCCAGAGGAACCCTTGCCCCTTCAGGACTCGCACAGTCGAGCGGTCTGCTGCGACTGTTTCGCCTCCGGAGAATCGTTGCCCAATTCCTGCTCGACTTGTTTTTGAAGCTGTTGCGCTTGCTGTGCGAGTTCCTGCTGAGCTTGTTGCGCCTCGCGAACTTGCTGAGCCACCTGTGGCTCTGGCTTTTGCCCGCTCGGTTGAGCTTCTGGTTTCTGACTTGAGTTTTCGTTCGCCTTGTCGGATTTCAGTTGAGCGGCGTTCGGCTGCGGCTGTTCCCCACGTTGCTCGTTCAGAGCTTGCGCGACCTCTTTGGCGAGTTGACGTTGCTCTTCAGCGAGTTGTGCGACTTGCTGTTCCGTAGCCCCGACGCCAACGTCCGGTCGCTCGGACGTTGGCGTCCTAGCGACTTCTTGCTGAGCAGCTTGCTTGGCGAGCTCTCGCAGGGCTTCTTCTGCACGGCGTTGTTCCAGAGTGGCCTTCTCGAGATCGCCATCGGCGAGTACTTGTTCGGCTTGCTCGGCGCGCCTCTCAGCTTCCTGTCGCGCGGCTTGTGTGGGATTCGGTTTGTCGGCGTTCGGATCATTGGGATTAATCTTCGCGGCATCGGCCGGCTTGCTGTCTTTGTTGGCTGGAAGATTCTCGATGCGTTCATTGAGCGTGGCTTGATCACGTTGCAGTTGTTCGGCGATTTGCTGACGCCGCTCGGCGTCGTCGGACTTGTTCGCCTCGGCGGCTTTGTCAGCGAGCTTCTTCTGTTCGTTGGCTAACTCGCGCGCGGCCTGGGCGAGCGGTGATTGATCCGCTTTCGTTTGCTGCAACTCGGCCGCGAGACGGTCGAGCTCGTTGGCGGCCTGTTGCTGTTGCTTTTGTGCTTCGGCGAGATCGCCTTGCTTGAGCGAGGCAACGGCATCCTGCAGAGCCTCTGGAGTGGCGGGCTTGTCGGCGTTCGGTTCACCGGCTTTCCGGTCACGGAGTGACCGGTCTACTTGGGCTTGGGCTCGCTTTTGAAGGTCTTGTTGCTTCTCGGCGAATTCAGCGTTGCGTTCGGCCGTAGCCGCTTGCTGTTGGCGGAGCGCGTCGGCAAGTTCATTTTGTTGCTTGGCGAGTTGACGGGCCTCTTCAGCGAGCTCGCCGAGTTGTTCGAGTTGATCGCGACGGGCGGCGGCGAGCAATTCGGGGCGACGCTCCAAGAGATCGTTGAGTGCGTCGGCGAGTTGTTTTTGCTGGTCGGCAAGTTGTTGTTTTTCTTGTTCAGTCTTGGCGGCTTCAGCGGCGGCTTGTTTCTCACCCCTCGCTCGCGCGTCGGGCTGGTCGGCGGACTTCGCGTCGTCGTTCTTGGCCAATACATCCGCGCGGTTGGCGAGTTGTTCGGCTTGGCGGGCGAAGCGGCGGAGTTCGAGCAAATCTTTCTTCAAGTCGGCGAGTTGGTCAAACGGCTTTTCGAGTTGAGCCAACTGCTTGGCGGCACTGCCGAGCTGCTTCTCGGCATGGTCCAGATGATCGAGCTGTTCCTTGTTGAGTTGTTGATTGGCCTCACCGCGTGACTGCTGAACTTCGGCCTCGGCCTGCTTCAGTTCATTCTGAGCGACCTGCTCGGCCTTCTCACCGAGTTCGTGGAACAGCGGGTCTTGCGACAACTGCTGGGCGAGTTGTTCGGCTCGCTCGGTCAGTTGACCGAGTTGCTTTTGAAGCTGAGCGACTCGTTCGGCATCACGGAAATCATCCGGCTTACGATTTTCTTGCGCGGCCTCTTTGCGAAGTTCTTGGATCTCGTTCGCTTTGGCAGCGACGTCGCGGCGGAGGTTGTTGAGTTCGTCGCGGAGCTGCTCGTGCGACTTGGCCAGTTCATTGGCACCTGGCGGCGCGGCCTTCTTGCTGATGCGGAGAACTCGCGGCTCCGACCAGACTTCATGTGGGCCGGGTTCGGGTCGCTCATCGGTGAGGCGGACGCGGTAATTCAGCCACTGACCGTGCTCGACGTTGAGTTGGCTGAGGTCGAGCGTGAAGCGATGCTCGAAGTTCTTCTGGCCACGAACTGCCTCGATCACGACTGGCTCGCGCGGTTTCTCTTCGACCGTCAAATGCAGTTCCAGTGTACCAAGGCCAACATCGTCGGACGCCGTCACGTCAATGGGGACAACGTCGTCCGGACGAGCTTCGGTGCTGTGATCCCCTTTGACCGCCAGCTTCGGAGCTTCATCGGTGACGACGACCAACCCGCGCGGCACAGTGTCGTTGTTCGGCAGCTTGTGAATGTCTTCCAGCGCGAACAAGAACGGTCCGGCGACGGCGGGATCAGCGGTCACTTCGAGCGTCGCGGTTTGCTTCGATCCGGCGAGATCGAGTTTCTTGTTCGCATCGCCGTGTTGCCGCCAGACAAGCTGCGCGGTCTCGACCGGCTTGTTGAATTCGAGCGTGAACTTCAGTCGGCTCTTCTCGAAAACTTTGATCGACCCGATCGCACCATCGAGCGACTGCGCGGGCCAACCGGCATACGCAGGCGGCTCAACATCGAGCCGAATTTTCGTGACGACCGGCGGCTCGACGACTTGGATTTGGTAGTCGCGCGACTTCTGTCGCTCGACCACGATGCGAAAATCGAAATCACGCATGACGTGCGGCACGAGTGCGACGAAACTCTTGCGAGCTTCGTCGAACGGCATCACGCGGCGGTCGGTCGTGCCAGCCGAGTCACGCCATTCGAGCGCCAGCGACTTCGGCGACTCGATCTGTCCGCTTTTCTCAGCCGTCGCCAGTAGTTCAACATCGGTGCCGCGAGCGACGATGCGGTCGCCGTTCTTGACGACAACAGTCCACGCTCCGGCCGTGCCCCAGTTGCCCCACGGCATCAAGAACCGCTGCCAGAGTTGCCGGTACATGCTCGGCGCGACGAACACCGGAATCGTCAACAGCACACACGACGCGAGTCCCCATCGCACCGACGACCACGCCTTCCGCGACGAGACCACTTCTTCAAGATCGAGTTCATCCACTCGCTGCCGAGACTGCTTGAGCAACATCTCGCGCATCACCGGCGAGCCTTTGAATCCATCCGACTGAGTCGGATCGAACAATTCCACTGCCGACGTGAGAGCCCCCTCCCAACGTGGATTCGCCTTGTCCGCCATCGCGGCGAGTTCCGCCCACCCGATCCGTCGGCACAACGGGACAACCATCCAAGCCAGAAATGCCAGCAACGTCACACCCACAACGCTCGACAACACCGCGATTCGCGTCGTCGGAGCCAAGTCGTACCGATAGTCCGCTAGGAACGCACCCGCCAAACCCAGCGACGCGATCATGCCGACTCGGCCGGCCCCGCGCAGGAGCCATTGCCATCGAACCCACGACTTTAACTCGATCAACTGATCCGTAATCTCGGACGGGAGCCATGCAACATCTTGAGACATGATCGACTCCATCTTAGCCGCCTGCATTTGCAGCGATGCCCAACTGGCGCAAGCGAGTGGACCGGATTGTATCAGCCCCCCATCCTGCGGCTATCTCAGGCTGATGTCCTCTTCAACATCAAGCCACCAATTTTTTGAACTCGACTCCGTGCCAAATGTCACAGCGCCGAGTGGACCGTCTTGCGATCGCTGGCGTCGTAAGCCTGCGAGCGGTGAGGCGAGGTCTTGTTCATGGCGGCACTAGTCCTCATTGATTTGGCTGGCCGAGGTCGGTAGCTAGTGCCCATCATGCCGAGACGCAAACGAGTTTGTCCGCGTGGACGTTCCAAGCGAGCCTCGGATGACCAAAACGGTCCCTCGTGTCTTCGCTCGGCGAGCGATGTCGCCGGCCTGACCAATTGCGTTGCCGATGTTTGCTCACGAAGATTCGGGAGTGGTCTCGATTGTCGAGAGTCCGTTGCGCGAAGTCTCGGGGGACTGACGTCCCCCCTCTCCGATGTGGGCCACGACCGGAATCGCCTATGTCAACACCGTGGCCCGACGCGCATGCCAGCGCTGATAACTTATTGCGTGTCGCGATCGACGCGGCGCGCGAAGCGGGAACGATCCTGAAGGATTGGGCCGGTCGATTCACGATCACGGAAAAAAGCCGAGCCAACCTCGTCACCGAGGCTGACTTCGCCTCGCAGAAGGCGATTCATGAGCGGATCCACGGCCAATTCCGCGACCACAATTTTCTGGGAGAAGAAGGCTTGGCCGAAACCAACAGTGACTCACCGTGGAGGTGGGTGATCGATCCGCTCGATGGGACATCGAATTACGTCCATGGCTTCCCGTACTACGCGGTCAACATCGCAGCAGAGTACGGCAAGGAATTGATGATCGCGGTGACGTTCGATCCGAACCGTGACGAGTTGTTCACGGCAGTCAAAGGCCACGGAGCTTTCGTGAATGGACTACCGATCCGACCGACTCGTGTGACTGCTCTGCAAGATGCAATGGTCGTGGCGAGTTTGCCGGTTGCATGCCGGCCGGACCATCATGCCGTCAAGCAATTGCTCAATGTGATGCCGCATGTGCAGACGGTGCAGCGAACCGGCTCGGCCGCGCTCAACTTGGCATATGTCGCTGCCGGCCGGATGGATGCGTTTTGGTCCGGAAGCCTCAAGCCGTGGGATATGGCGGCTGGAATTCTGCTTGTTCAAGAAGCGGGCGGCCGAGTCACTCGCATGCACGGCGAACCGATCGACATCGAAATCCCTGACCTGCTCAGCACCAACGGCTTGGCGATTCACGATGCCCTGCAACAGTTGTTGTGATCGCACCGACGGTAACACCTGCGAAACCCACGCCACATCCGGATGCTCCTGTCGAGTGTTCCGCTTGCGACGTATATTGCGTGCGAAGTCGTTGCAACTTCCGGAGCCTGCTTCCGAGTTTTTTCGAGTCCGATCATGTTCTGCCGATTCGCACAGCAATGTCCTCGAAGCCTTCGCCAGTGGCTGGCGGTGTGGCTGAGCGTGTTGCCATTTGGGTCGTCAACAGGATTCACCCAGACAACCACCGACAAACCGGGTGATACACCCACGGCAAAGTCGGCAACACCATCCGTTCCATTTGGCAGTTCGCCAGCTCGCGGAGTGAAACCCGGCGCGGAGGACGTTGTCCAAGTGATCGGCCCGGATGGAAAGCCGCTTTTCATTCCGCACGGGGAGACCTGGAAAGAATTTCAGAGATTCTTGAAGTCTCGCCAAGTCAATGACGGGCCGAAGGCTCCGCCGTTCAGCATCAGTGGGATTTCGTTCGAAGGTTCCACCGAAGCGAATGACGACGCGGTGACGCTCGACGCAACCCTGACGATTTTGGTGAATCGCGACGGCGAAGATGTCCTTGTACCGCTGCGGCTCAATGAGGCCACGTTGCTGAAGAAGCCTGCTCACGTCGGCCCCAACGAAGCGGAATTTGACGCGTTTGATCGAGAAGATGGATATCAATGCTGGCTGCGAGGAAAGGGACTTCACGAACTAAAAATGTCTCTAGCAGTCCCGATTCGCAGACAAGCCGTCGCCCGCAGGTTGATGCTGCATTTGCCCGAGACTCCCAAGAGTGAAATCAAGCTGAGCGTGCCACTGCCGAAGGTCTCGGCGAAAGGCTTGGACCGCGGCTTTCTGCGGACCAAGCCGCTCGACAACGGCCGCACCGAGATTCATGCGTTCGGCCCGCCAGGCAACTTGTTGGACCTCAGTTGGCAATCGGTCACCGAAGTCTCGGAAGCGAAACCGGAATTGCAAGCACTGACGTTAATCGTTGCTGACTTGCGAGCCGAGTCGCTTGTGCTGGAGGTGACTCAGCAAATCCGTTCGATCCAAGGCTCGTTCGACAAGCTCACCGTGCGATTGCCTCCCGAGTTCGAACTGCTGGAAGTCACCGGTCGCGATGTGAAAGACTTTTCAAAGGTCGCTGATTCACCGCCGCGTGTGACCGTGACCTTGGCTGGTCCGACTTCCGGCCCGATCGAATTGAAATGGGTCTTGTCAACCAAAGTCGCCGCAGATGCCGTGCGGTTGCCGCCGATCGAAGGGTTTGAAGTCGAAGATGCCCGTCAACAAAAAGGACACGTCGTCATGATGGCGTGGGAAGGGGTCAATTTTCGCAAGCGAGATGGCGAAGACCGCTTTGTGGATCAAGATACTTTGACCGCTTTGCGAGACGTTCCGGGCTTTCATGCCCCTGCGAATGGCACCAGAAACACGACTGTCTATCGCTTCTTGAAGCAGCCGTTCCGGCTCGTGTTCGATGTGCAAAAGATCGAACCGTATTTCACGTCGGAGCAAACGCATCTGTTACGCCTCGCTGCCAGCGATGCGAACTTGGAGACGACGCTGACCGTACGCGTCTTCCGCGGATCGTTGCTCGATTTGACGTTGCCCTGGCCGGAGTTCAAGTCCGAGAAATGGGAAGCGGTCGCGAATGAAACTCCGGAAATCGTCGAGCAAGTCTCCGTCGAAGACACGCCCAACGGCCCACAATTGCGAGTCCGCCTGATCGATCGCAAGACGCGCGGCGATCGCGAGTTCGACCTTCGGCTGACAACTCGCCGCGAGATTCCAACGGACGGAACGGCATTCGATCTGTCGCTGCCGTTCGTCGCAGCCAGTGCCCAGAAGGCGTCGAAAGTCATCGTCGCTCCGAGCAGAAATCTGGAAGTCGAATGGTCTCCGAAAGACGATGCGCTCGCATTGCCGACGACACCCGACCAGAAGGTGCTTGAGCAATTGGAATCGACACGCAATGTGACCGCGTGGCGATGGGATGAGCGGTCGCCGGCGTTCACCGCAAAGGCGAAGATCCAACAGCAAACGATCGCCACCGATTCGCTCAGTGACTTGGCCTTTGACGCTCGCAGCGTGACGGTCACGCAGCGGATTGGATACGAAGTCGCCTTCGAACCATTGTCGCAGGCACGACTCATGGTACCACGCGGCATTTTGGAACGGGTGCGGTTTCGTTTGCGAGATTCGACCGGCCAATCCAAGCCGCTGCCGCCTCCCGTGTTCACCGCGTTGGAGATTGATCAAGCCCGGCAATGCCGACTGACATTGGATCCGCCGCAGGTCGGAAAATTTGAAGTGCTCGCCGAATTCGACGTCGAGCGGAGCGCCGACATGACCGCCAACGAGCCATCGCAGGTTAGCATTCCCGTGCTGCAATCGTCGGATGCGGAGTTCGGTGCGACGCGGGTGAAATGGAGCACCGGAGAAAAGTTGATCGCCTCGCTCGATGATCCCGCTTGGAAGCCGGAACTCGGTCCCGACAAGACTTCGTCGTGGAAAGCCAACGGAGCCAAGGCCGCGATCCTCGTGAAGGTGGCTCCGGCTGGTCATTCCGTGTTGCAGGACTTCACGGTCCACCGGGCGCTCATTCGCACGGTGGTCAGCGAAGGTCGGCGACACTCGCAAGCCTTGTTGGAATTGGACAACGACGTCCGCGAAATCACGCTCACACTGCCTCCGGGCATTTCATCGCAGCCGTTTCAGGCTTGGTGGAATCACACGGCAGTGACCGTAGAGACATTCAATCGTGATCAACCAACCGGCGATACCGAGATCCGTTTACGCTTGGCTCAGTCATCCTCGAAGGGCACGGCACTTTCAGAGACTGCCGACCGCACCGATAAGAACAAAGGACTGCTGTGGCTGGATTATTATTCGGAAGAGCCCATCCACTTTGGTTGGAGCAATCAAATTCAATTGGTGACACCGCAATTCGCGAGCACAGTTTGGGTGGCACAAACGATCTGGCAGGTCGTTTTACCGGCGGATCAGCATCTTCTGACGACTCCTCGCGATTACGCTGCCCAGTTTCACTGGCAACGGTCGCTGCTATTGTGGAGCCGCCAGCCGAACTTCGGTTATGACCGAATTAATCGTGTGCTCAACGACGCTGCGCCCAACAAAGATGAAGCGGTCGCCTGGGATTTTTCCGTGAACGGAGAACCTTCCGAAATCAACATTTACCCGGTGAGTTGCTTCGGCCCGCCGCAGCGCTTGGTTTTCTGGAGCATGAGCCGCTCGGCCGTGGTCGGCTGTGGCGCAGGACTGGCGTTGTTACTCGGCTTCCTGTTGATCCGCATTCCAGCGACTCGACACGTTCTGACGTTTCTCGTGGTCGGCTTTATCATGTCACTTGCCGCGCTGTGGTTCGCCGAGCCGGTAAAAGTGCTGCTACAACCAGCGATCCTGGGTGCTGCCATGGCGGTGATTGCCGCGGTCATTGACCGCGTCGGCCGTCGCCCAACGCAATCGCCAATGGTGACTCTTTCGTCACCGAGCGATTTTTTTGCCACATCGGGGTCGGGCGCACGAATCGCCAATGTTGATTTGATTGCCGACACATCAACGGCTCCGCCGCAAGTCGCGATCCCCAGCGAACCAATCTCAGTTTCTGGGTCCGCGTCAGGAGGCCGATCGTGAAGCAGGTGCATTGCAAATTGCAAATTGCAAATTGCAAGTTGCAAGTTGAGAGGCGAGCAATCTTCCATTCGAGTTCGCCTTTCAGTTTTCAATTTGCAATTTTCAATTTGCAATTTTCAATCGCCTACTTCCTGCCCTGGATTCTGCTCATCACGACAGCACAGGCCGAAGAGAAAACGCCAATCGTTCGGCAAGTTTTCGTCCCAGTCGATCACCCCAAGGATTGGCCGAAGGGTGAGCGCGAGTTGGTTCCGTTCGAGGAGTACCTCAAACTTCGAGATGCGAATCCGCTGGTTCGACCGGCGCGGCGTGGAACAAACATTGAATGGCAGTCATTGTCCGCGACGTTTGATCCGTCGCGCAGCGTGCTGACCGACGGACGCTGGGAGGCGGAAGTCCGGGGCAGCGAGCATCAATCGCGACTGCTGTCGCTGGAGCCGCTCGACCTGCCGATCTCGGAGTTGAAGTGGGTCGATGGCGATGCCGTGTGGGGCACGACTCCATCGGGCGAGACAATGTTGCTCGTCGATGCGGCGGAACGGCGTTTGGAAGGCAAGTTCTCACGTCAAGGACGGCGTTTGCAGCGGACGTGGCAATTTGAGATGCGATTGGCAACGGCCAGCGTTTCGGAATTCAAGCTGCGTGTGCCGGCAAAGTATTCGTTGACCTGTTCCGCCGCCACGATTCGCGGTCCACTGACAAGCGGCGAAGAGGGTTGGCGGCTGTGGCATCTCAACCTGGGGAGTCAATCTCGCTGTGAGATCCTCGTCGTCGAATCGCCCGCGGCCGCGCCAACGGTTCCGGTGGTCGTCTACGAGCAGACCTCTTCGTACATGCTGCGCGAAGCTGAGATCGAAGTGCAGTGCGAGTTCGACGCCGAAGTTTTTCACACTCCGAAAGCGACGCTGGAGTTCGTCGTCCCGGACGACTTGTCGATTTACGCCGTCGGCTTTGCCGGAGATTCGCGATTGCCGTGGCGCGAATTGCCCCGTGTTCCGGGGCAACTCCGTCAGATCGAAGTCACGCTGCCGGAACCACAGATTGGGCATGTGCGAGCGTTACAACTGCTGGGTGGCGTCGCCGTGAAGTGGCATCCGGCACTGACGTTGCCGCGGGTGACGCTGGCCAATGGTTGGTTCACGAAAGGCCAATGGAATGTGTCTGTCGACGCACCGTTGGCCTGGCGTGCGCTGCGGCCGGTCGGTCTGCGCCTGACGGAGGTCAACGCGACCTCACCGACAACGCGACGTCTGGCCTTCACTCAATACTTGGCTGATGCGGTGTTGGGGATCGACATCTCATCCCCGGAATCGCGACTGACTTCGCATGGTTTGCTGCGTCTCAGTGCTCGCGAAACGACCTGGCGGCTCACGAGCGAGTGGCTGTGGCAATCGACCACGGGCGTGGCCTTTGGCGCGCGATGTCGTGTCCCCGTGGGTTGGGAAGTCCTCGATGTGCAATCGCTGCCGGAATCAGCGCCGTCGGAAGTGCGGCATTGGGACGTCGTCAAGGACGCTGCCGGCGAACGAGTGTTGGTCATCGACTTCGTGACGCCTCTGGAAGGGCCAGCGGCGCAGCGCATCCAAGTTGTGGCTCGTCGCGCACGAGCACTTGCGGCCGAACGTGACTCGTTCGAGCTGCCGGTGCCGCTCGATTGCCGGCACTCGGAACAATTGCTGATTGTGCAACCTCCCGCCGGTTGGCGATGGGACATGCCAAACACGGAGGTCGTGCCAGCTCCGGCCGCCAGCAAGCGGCTGGGAAGCCCGTGGCTGGACTTTGAATTATGGAAAGAGGACGCACCTCTTTGGACGGCAAACACTTTGCTCAATCGCACGACACAACTCAATGCACCGTTGCGACTGATTGCGGCATTCGTTCCCGATGTCGCTCAACCCGTGAACGCGCCGGTCAACTCAGCCGTCGCGAGCACACCAGTCGCATCCGCAGCAGTGGCGACTGATGATCCGCTAGCGAACTCCAGCGCGGCGTTTCGTGAGGTGACAACTGACCAATTGGTATGGACGTCCGCCGAATTGCGATCTCTGATTTTTCCGGGAGGCGATGGGGACGACATGCATCTGTTGTCGCTGCGAGCCGCGCAGGTCGCGCGCGTGGGACGTCTCGAATTCGACCTGCCGATGCCTGCGGAAATGGTTTCAGTCCGAATGAACGGAGTTCGGGTCGAGTCGCAGCGAGAAGGGAGTCGCTTTCGACTCCCGACCATTCCACAAGGGGGGTTGCAGACTCTGGAAATTCAGTATCGCGTCCCCTCCGACCGTTCCCTTTTGCGAAATCGACAGTCGATTCCGGTGCCGCGAGTCGATGCTCCGGTGCTCGGCTTTCGCTGGCTATTCGCGCTCCCACCTGAGGCACGACTGGCGGAAGAGCCGAGCGGTCTGCGGCTGTTGCAATCGCTCGAACCGACGCCGTGGTCGCGGCGGTTCTTTGGGCCATTGGGTCGCGACGCTTCGGAACTTTTCAATCCATTTTCAAACACGGCCTGGAGCGAATTGTGGGAACCTTTTCAGCCCGTGAAGAGTGAAGAGAGCACACTCGAAACGATGTTCGCCCCACCCGGTTGGCGAGTGCGTGAGGCGATCGCTGCGACTTTGCCATCCGAGATTACTTGGCTGACTTGGAGCGGCGTCGAAGTCCGCGTTCTGGCTTGGATCGGAATGTTCGTGAGCGTCTCCGTTGGGTGCATGCTGCGCGTGCGACGCGCGAAGCCGCGTGTCCAAATCGCCGCTTTTTGGATGGGACTGTGCGCGGTGGGCGTGGTGCTTTCCGCTCCGGTTTATGCGGAAATCCTGGGTGGATGTTTCGTCGGGGCGGTGATCGCCGCGCTCATCCCACGACGATTGGTGATGAGCTACGCCAATCAGCATGAGGCAGTTGGACGTGGCGCGTTCGAGGCGACTGTCGCGTTTCAACGAGTTGTCGGTGGGTTGGTGGTCTCAGCGGCTATTCTGTCATCGGCGTTTGCGCAGGACACGATTAGCACGGGCGAGACGCCTGTGGCACAAGACCATGTGTTCGACGTGTTGATTCCCGTCGATAATCCCGCCGATGCGGCGGAGGATGTTGTACGTCCATCAGAGAAATTGCCGCTAGCCTTCGTGCCGAAGGAGTTGTTGCAGCGCTGGCGGGAACGGCGTGCTCAATTTGCCGAGCCAACCAGCTTGATTGAGTCCGCGCGGTACGAAATGGACTGGCAGGATGGCTCAGTCCGAGCCGAGTTTCGCGTGCATCGCTTGCAGTCTCAGCAGTCGCTGACGTTACGGTTCCCCTTCGTCAGCGTGCCGCTGGCAGGACCGAATGCCTGCTTGGTCGATGGTCAATCGCGCGTAGTAACAGTCAGCGAAACTCGTGATGCTTTGCTGGTGGAACTGCCGGCCGACGGAGGGGTGAGGGGTGAGGGGCAAGAGGCGAGTGATAAGAATGAGGATGAGAAGTCGGACGTTGCTCCTTCGCCGGCGCTTCGGGCGAGCATGGACAGGCCGACGACGCATCTGGTTGTCTTTTCTCTGCTGCCGCCAATCGTCGCCGAGGACAATTTGCAGCGAGTACGGCTGACGATTCCAACTGTGTTGGCAAGTCATGTCGTCGTGAAGTCCCCGCCGGGGTCCGAAGTGGAATTCCCTCTGGCACGCGGCGAACAGCAAGGAAATTCCGCTGCCGCCGCCTGGACCGCGCGACTTGGCAAAATGCACGAATGGTCGTTGGATTTGCGACCTTCGGGTGTGGCTCGCCCCCGCAGCAACGTGGATCTTCAGGCGGATGTTTCGTGTCTGGCAGAACTCACACCGCTCGTCTTGCGGCAATGGTATCGCGTGCGGTACGCGGTCTCATCCGGAGAAGTCAATGAGATCGCTTGGCTGTTGCCGCGCGGCGTGTTGCTGCGCGACGGCGAAGTCACGGCGGACGATTTGTTGCAATGGTCTCTAGAACCACTGGCCGATGGACGGCAGCGCTTGATCGTGGAATTCGATCGACCGCAGACCGGCGATTTCGTGGTCGATGTCGCGGGTATACAGCCGCCGCTGGGCACCGCGGAACAACCACACTGGGAACCTTGGATCATCGACGGCACCGTGAGCAGTGCGGCAGGTGAGGTCAGCTCCAAGACGCGATCGTTCGCCTTGGGAATCTCGTCTCTACCGGGATTCATCGTCGCGCCTCCGGTCGAGATGGATCGAATTGCGCCGCTGAGCGAGATTGCGTTCGTGAAGAGCTGGGGCTCGATGACGTTCACTCGGCAACCGCAACTCACTTTGCAAGTGCTGGCACCGGCGGAGCTGACATTTGCCATCACTCCGCTCGTGCCACAGCGTAAGGTGCGGCACGATCTGTTGCTCAAAGTCGGACGCCAATCCTTCGAGTGGGAATTGTACGCCGAAGTGGCGACGGTCAGTTCTCCCGCGTTTCAGCATGACGTGACGTTGGCCCCCAATTTTCAAGCCAACGATGTCTCGGTCAAAGAGGACGAAGCCGAACGGCTCGTCAGTTGGACTCAAACCGATCGACGGTTGTCTTTGTTCCTGCGCGACTCGACAACCGGAATTCAAAACCTCGTCTTGAAAGGCCGCGACGCCGTGCCCGCCGATGGCCGCTTGCCGATCCCCACACGCTGGTTCGCCGAGGCGGAATCGACGGAGTTCTTTCTACGAGTGACGCACGATCCCAGTTGGCATGTCGAGGTGCTCGACGATCAGCAACTTCCTCTCAATCCTGGCGAACCCGGCGGCTCAGTTCCCGATCAGACCGAGCTGTTGCTGGGCAAATTCCGCGCGGATCCGAAGAGTTCGTCTTTCGACGTGCGACTCACGCCGCATCAACCCGCCGGTCATGCGGCGGCTTGGACGCAAGTGTCGCTGATTCCGCGCGACTCGTGGTCCTGGCGGCATGTCGAGCGATTGCTCGACGAAGGTCAAATCACCGCCCGCATTTTTTGGCCGGCTGCGTGGGCCAGCAGTGGCTCGATCGCGTTGTCCCCTGCGCTGAAGGAACTCGCACGTCGACCGTTGCCTGATGGCATCGAGTTGACGGTGCAGTCGTTGCCCGACATCGCTGGCCCGCGCGAAGTCTTGTTCGAGTCGCAGCCCGCCGCGCCGGCCGCCGACTCTGTGTCGCTCGTGAATCCCGCCCCCATTCGCGTCACGCCACCGACATCACTGGATGTCGCCGAACGCGCGCACCACTGGCTGGTCGCCGATGACCTGCAAATCTGGTTGCCAAACTCGGTGACGACCGCGCTGCAGCCGCTCGAGGATTCGAGGTCTTTGCCGGATCGCTTGCCGCGTGTTCCTGCCGCAGCTCCGGCGAAATGGCTTCAGGTTCCCAACATGCCCGTGCTGGAATTGACTCAGCCCGAAGCGGCCGGAACACCGCCGTCACCGAAACTGCTCTGGATGGACACGACCGTTTGGGTCGCCGACGGGGCGATCACCCAAGGCCGCACTTGGCTGTTGCTGCAACCGCATGGGCTGCGTGAATTCGTGTTGAATCGCCCGGACGACGTGCATTGGGTCGCCGCATATGTTGGCGAGCGTCCCCGCGAACTCACGGAAGAGCTATCGGAGAGTACTCTGCGGTTCGACGACCTGCCGAACGAACCTCTGCTTTGGCTGTCGATCTTCTGGCGGATCGGCGCGACACAGCGTGACCGTATCGTGGCGCGGCGCGATGCCCAATTGCCGCTGCCGGCAGACCCGTCGCTGCGTTCACCACGTCACGATTTGACATTGATTTCCTCCGGCCACAGCGAACTTTCTTCGACGCACGGAGCACGCCGAGTCCAAGACTGGGATGGCCATCTCGCGCGAGCCGCGAGCATCCTGCAAGTCTTGCCAATGTCGCCTGCTGCGATGAACGATTCGCTGCGGCGCTTGTGGCGACTCGCCGAAAACGACCTGGCCGAAGCTCGCCAGTTGATTGAGGCGCTTCCCAATCTGGGACAGATTTCGACTTTGCCCGCTCCCGCGAGATCCGATCAAAGCCGGACGACGGAAAACGTGCCCCACGACACGGCGCGCGAACGACTGCGAACCGTGCTCGCCCAGGCAGCCGAAGTGCGATCGCGTTTCGCATCAACATTACCAGCAAGGCTTCCGACGGCTGAGGCGGAACCTTGGACCAGCGACGCTTGGCGACAGGCACCGAACTCATGGACCGCGATTGCCGAACTCGATCAAACCGCGCGGTTGTCGATCATTGTGATGGATCGCCGCTGGCTCACTTGGATCATCGCGTTGCTGTCAATCGTGCCGGTCATTCTGCTGTTTCGTGCGTGGCTGCGCTGGCAAACCGGAGAGTGGCTGGCGCTGCATCCGTCTCTCGCGTGGGCTTGTTTGGGATTCATTTGGTGGACGTGTTTGGCACCCAGCTTGATCGGCTTTGGACTCCTCGTGTTCGCGGCGATCATCGCGATTCGACATCGCTGGCTGACACCTCCGCAGGTTCAGGCCGCTAGCGGAGGGAGCTCGATTGGTCATTGATCATTGGCTATTGGCTATTGATCATTCCCAAATAGCCAATGACCAAATAGCCAATGACCAAATAGCCAATGACCAATAGCCAATGACCAATAGCCAATGACCAATAGCCAATGACCAATAGCCAATGACCAATAGCCAATGAC